>CAZVGH010000117.1:0-5313 GCA_964626515.1 uncultured Alistipes sp. | reverse complement strand
GCAACGACTCGGATACGGGTAAGGTCATCGTCGACCCGTTCCGTTCGCTGTCGCGTCTGAAGCAGCTCGTCATCGGCAAGAAGACGCGCGAGGATCACCCGCAGGTGATGAACGCCTGCGTCCGCCTCTACGCCGACGCCGCAAACGCCAAGACGAAGCTCGAGAACGGTTTCGACCTCTCGGACTACGACGAGCGCGCCCTGAAGTTCGCCCGCGACTACTCGCGCAAGCTGCTGGCGATCGACATCAACATCGGTATCACCGAGATGCTCGACACGGCCTGGGAGCTCTTCGCCGCCTACTTCTCGAAGGAGGAGGTCGCCATCAAGGCCGAGCTGATCGCGAAATACTGGAAAGCATAACGCGCAATGGCCATCAAGTTTCAATACAACAAAACTTCCCTCGGCGAGCTGGGCAAACAGCTCAAGATGCGCCGCACGGCCCTTCCGACGATCAAGTCGAAGGAGTCGGCGCTGCGCTCCGAGGTGAAGCGGGCGAAGGACTCCGCGGCGGACTACCGGCGGCAGTACGACCGGCTGAAGGCCGAGTACGACTACATGGCGGCGCTGTGGGGCGAGTTCGACCCGACGCTGGTCCGCATCGCCGACGTCGATCTGACCGTTCAGAAGATCGCCGGCGTCCGGACACCCGTCCTGCAGGAGGTCCGTTTCGAGCGCAAGCCCTACGACCTCTTCTCGGCGCCCCTGTGGTATGCCGACGGCGTGGCGGTGCTCGAGCGCATGGCGCGGCTGGGGCTCGAATACGAGATCTACCGCCGCAAGATGGAGCTGCTGGACTACGCCCGCCGCAAGACCACGCAGAAGGTGAATCTCTACGAAAAGGTGCAGATTCCCGGCTACGAGGATGCCATCCGCAAGATCAAACGCTTCATGGAGGATGAGGAGAACCTCTCGAAATCCGCCCAGAAGATCGTCAAAACCAAACAACAGCAGGCCGGGGAGGGCCCGACGGCATGATAGCGAGAATGTCGAAATACGATGTTGTGCTCTTCGCGGCGCAACAGGAGGATTTCATCGAGCGGCTCCGTGAGCTGGGGCTGGTCGATATCACCGTCCGCGGCTGGGAACCCACCGAGGAGGACCGCCAGCTGCTGCTCGATATCGAGGGCGGCGCCAAAGCCGTCGAGTTCCTGCACGCCTGGAGCGAGGATACCGCACACGCCGACGTGCGCGGCGAGGCTTACGCCTCGGGCGACGAAGCCTACGCCCGCTACGTCGAGGCGCAGCGCGAGGCGGCGGCTCTGCGGAGCGAGATCGCCCGTCTGGAGAAGCTGGCCGAGGAGCTGCGCCCGTGGGGCGCGTTCGACGCGGCGCACACCGCGGCGCTGGCCGAGGGCGGCATCGTGCTGCACTACCTGACCGCCTCGTCGAGCACGTTCGACAAGGAGTTCGACGCCTGGAGCGAACAGTACACGCTCGCCGAGATCCACCGCACGGAGTCGACCGTCTGGTTCGTCGCCGTCACCGCCGCGGGCGAGGAGCTGAACCTCGACGCGCAGGAGATGAAGGCGCCGCAGATGGATGCCGCCGAGGCGATGCGCCGCATCGCCGCCGAGGAGGAGAAGCTCCGCGCGCTCGACGCCGACTTCGCCCGTGCGGCCGCCTCCGCGCCGCTCATCGAGGCCCGTGTGGCCCGGCTCAAGGAGCAGGTGCAGGGGATCCGCGTCGGCGCCACGGCCGAGCGGGCCGCCGACGGCACGCTGCTCGTGCTCGAGGGGTGGGCCGAAACGGCCACCTCGGAGCGCGTCGACCGCATGCTCGACGCCTACCCCGACGTCGTCTACGTCAAGAGCGACCCGACGCCCGAGGACGACACGCCGGTCAAGCTGCGCAACAACCGTTTCGCCCGCATCTTCGAGATGGTGGGCGACATGTACGCCCGTCCGAAATACGGAACGCTGGACCTCACCCCCTTCTTCGCGCCGTTCTACATGCTCTTCTTCGGCATCTGTCTGAACGACGCGGGCTACGGCCTCATCCTGCTCGCCGCGGGTGTGGCGATGCTGCTGAAGGTCAAGGAGCCGATGATGCGCCGCGCCGCCTGGTTCGCCACGCTGTGCGCCCTCTCGACGACCCTCTTCGGCCTCTTCTGCGGCTCGTTCTTCGGCCTGAGCCTCGGGGAGTACTTCCCGGCGATCCCCTTCTTCGATTTCCAGGGCAAGTTCTTCTCGATCGCACTGGCGATCGGCATGGTGCAGATCCTCTTCGGCCTCGCGCTGAACATCTACACCACGGTCCGCTCGTTCGGCTGGAAGTACGCCTTCGGCACGCTGGGCTGGTTCATCCTGCTGCTCTCGGGTTCGCTCGCCGCCGGCCTGCCGATGCTCGACGAGAGCTGGGTCATCCCGGGCTTCACCGCCTCGTCGCCCGCCTTCTACGGAGCGGTCGGCGTCGGTGCGGCCGTCATGCTGCTGCTGAACACGCCGGGCCGCAATCCGCTGCTCAACGTGGGCGCGGGCCTGTGGGATCTCTACAACAACATCACGGGACTGCTCAGCGACGTGCTGTCGTACATCCGTCTGTTCGCCATCGGTCTTTCGGGCGGCGTGCTGGCGGTGGTCTTCAACTCGCTCGCGACGGGTTTCGTGCCCGAGGGGGCGAACATCGTCGTGCGGTTGCTCGTCATGATTCCGATCCTGCTCGTCGGCCACGGCATCAACCTCTTCATGTCCACGATCTCGTCGTTCGTGCATCCGATGCGTCTGACCTTCGTGGAGTTCTACAAGAATGCGGGCTTCGAAATGGCGGCACGCTCGTTCGACCCGATTCGCAAAATGGATAAAGACAACGAATAATCAACAATCAAACACAATCAAATCATTATGGAAACAACAGCTTTAGTGATGGCCTATGTCGGTGTAGCGCTGATGGTAGGTCTGGCCGGTATCGCATCGGCCGTAGGTACTTCGATCGCGGGTCAGGCATCCGTGGGCGCCATGAAAAAGAACGGCGGCGCTTTCGGTAGCTACATGATCCTTTCGGCCCTCCCGGGTTCGCAGGGTCTCTACGGTTTCGTCTGCTTCTTCATGGTGAAGGGCTTCCTCACCGCCCCGACGATCGCACAGGGTGCCGCCGTGCTGGGCGCCGGTCTGCTGGTCGGCATCGTGAACCTCGCCGCCGCCGTTTACCAGGCCAAGGTCTGCGCCAACGGTATCGCAGCCATCGGCAACGGTCACGACGTGATGGGTAAGACGCTGATCCTGGCCGCCTTCCCGGAGCTTTACGCCATTCTGACGGTCGCCGCCACCTACCTCATCGCCGCACTCGTATAAGGCAGGTCGCCTGACGCGACTTCATCCGCCGGCTCCGCCCTCGATACCGAGGTGCGGAGCCGGCGTCGTTTTCAGGAAAAGGGTCGAACAATCGGGTCGCGGGATCGGGGCCGCGCGGCGCAGATCCGCCCCTCTGCACGACGCCCGAACGGACCTGCAGCGGGTCCGCAGCGAGTTCGCAGCAGTTTGCAGCGGGCCCCGGATCGCGCAGGCCGCATTTTTTCACGCCCGACGCTCCGTTTCGATTTCGGATTGGCGCAAAAATGCTATCTTTGCGCCGCCATGCGAATCAAACCGCCTAAAATACTGCGCCGTCTGATGCCCGACCTGATCTGGGAGATCGAGGACGAGGAGGGTGTGTTCCTCACCTTCGACGACGGGCCCACCCCCGGCGTGACGGAGTGGATCCTCGCCACGCTGGCCCGCTACGACGCCAAGGCGACCTTCTTCGTGCTGGGCAAGAACGTCGAGCTCTACCCCGATCTCTACCGCCGCATCCTCGACGCAGGCCACCGCATCGGCAACCACACCTACTCGCACCAGAAGGGGTGGAAGATGAGCCTCGAGCGCTACACCGAGGATGTCGATTTCGCGAACGACCTGCTCCACACGGACCTCTTCCGCCCCCCCTACGCCCTCATCACCCCCGCGCAGGCCCGCTTCCTGGGACAGCGCTACAAGCTGGTGATGTGGGATGTCGTCTCGCGCGACTACAACCGCCGCCTCTCGCCGCGCGGCTGCCTGAAAAACGTGCTGCCCCACCTCGCCCCCGGGGTGATCGTCGTCTTCCACGACAGCGAAAAGGCCTTCCGCAACATGCGCTACGCCCTTCCCCGCACGCTCGAGGCGATCGCCGCCGCAGGGCTGAAATGCAAGCCGATCGAGCTCTGATGCCTCGCCGCCCGCCTGCGGACACACCTTCGGGCATTCTTTCGGGCACCCCCACGGTCCGCCCTGCGGAAGCCGCCGCAGCCCCGTTCGGTACGCATCGGGGCCTCCCGCCGCAACGCGGCCTCGCACCCGCCGCCGATCCCGAGGCGCGGAAGCGGGCGCAGAACAGCGTTTTTTGCAGCAAAATTTTGATTTGCGCCCGCCATGTACTATCTTTGCGGTCGGAATATACAAACCATAAAATCATAACACCATGCAAATTACAGCCGCCGATATCAAAATCGGCATGTGTATCGAGATGGACGGCAAGACCTATCTGGTCGTCGATTTCCAGCACTGCAAGCCGGGCAAGGGTCCCGCTTTCGTGCGTTCGAAGCTCAAGAACCTGGAGAACGGCCGCGTCGTCGAGAACACCTTCTCGTCGGTAGGCATCAAGATCGAGCAGGTGCGTGTGGAGCGCCGCCCCTACCAGTTCACCTACGAGGATGATCTGGGCGCACACTTCATGCACACGGAGACTTTCGAGGAGATCAACATCGAGAAGAGCCTCATCAACAACTACGACCTGATGGCCGACGGCCAGGTGGTCGAGGTGATGTACCGCACCGACAACGACGCGATCCTTTCGGCCGAGCTGCCGCCGATCGTCGACATGGAGGTGACCTACACCGAGCCGGGCATCAAGGGCGATACGGCTTCGACCAACTCGCTCAAACCCGCCACGGTCAACACGGGCGCCACGGTGAAGGTTCCCCTCTTCATCAACACGGGCGACAAGATCCGCGTCGACACCCGCACGCGCGAATACTACGAGCGCATCAAGTAACGACGCATCCCGCGCCGTTCGGCACGTCCGCTTCCCGAAAGGAGGCGGACGTCTTTTTTATGCGCCGTTGCGGTACGGAAAGACGGGGCCGCGGAGGAGGCGCTGCGGAGGAGGTGCCGCGGAGGAGGTGCCGCGGAGGAGGCGGCTGCGGAGGAGGCGCCCGCCGGATAATAAAGCGCACTCCCGGATAAAAAAAGAAAGCGCACCCGCCGGGGTACGCTTTTTTTTCGGTTCTTCGACAGCTGAAGAGGCTACATGCGGTCGATCCAGTACTGCACGCGCAGGAAGCCCCGCGTGCGGCTGA
>CAZVGH010000116.1:0-5324 GCA_964626515.1 uncultured Alistipes sp. | reverse complement strand
TCGTGAACGTGGAGAAGCAGTACACCTCCGTCTACCAGGACGGCAAGTGGGCCGGCAACCGCTTCTCGGGCTACGAGCTGCGCCAGCGCTTCACCGTCGAGTCGACCGAGGTGGAGAAGATCGAAACCGTGTCGCGCGAAATCTCGTCGCTCATCGCCCAGGGCGTCTCGATCGAAGCCTACGCCCCCGACTACTACTATACGAAGCTCGACGACGTGAAGATGGGCCTCATCGAGACCGCCTCGGCCGACGCACGCACGCGGGCCGAGAAGATCGCCGCCAATGCCGGTACGAAGATCGGCCGCGTGGCCTCGGCCCGCATGGGCGTGTTCCAGATCACGGGCGCCAACGCCAACGAGGAGTTCTCGGCCGGCGGCTCGTTCAACACCTCGTCGCGCAACAAGAAAGCCCGCATCACCATGCGGATCGAATACCGGATCAAATAGCGGCGAAAGGCGGCCGGGCGGAGAGGGCCCTACGGCCCGCACCCCTCCCGCCGCCGACCTTTCCTTTCCGACCTTTCATTTTTCACCTTTCACCTTTTACCTTTTACTTTTCACCTCACGAAAATGGAGAGACCAGTAAGAGTACGCTTCGCGCCCAGTCCCACGGGCCCGCTGCATATCGGCGGCGTCCGCACGGCGCTCTACAACTACCTCTTCGCCCGCCAGCACGGCGGCACGATGATCCTGCGCATCGAGGACACCGACTCGCAGCGTTTCGTGCCGGGGGCCGAGGACTACATCATGGAGTCGCTCAAATGGTGCGGCATCGAGATCGACGAGGGCGTCGGTGTCGGCGGTCCCCACGCCCCCTACCGCCAGAGCGAGCGGCGCGAAATCTACCTGAAATACGCCCTGCAGCTCGTCGAGGCGGGCTGGGCCTACTATGCTTTCGACTCGTCGGAGGAGCTCGACGCCCTACGCAAGGAGGCCGAGGCACGGGGCGAAGCGTTCGCCTACAACTACGCCGTGCGCGAAAAGCTGGCTACGTCGCTGGCCCTGCCGGCCGAGGAGGTGAAAGCGCGCATCGACCGCGGCGACCAATGGGTCATCCGCTTCAAAATGCCCGAGAACGAGGTCGTGAAGATGGACGACCTGATCCGCGGCCACGTGGAGGTCAACACCTCGACGCTCGACGACAAGGTGCTCTACAAGTCGGCCGACGCGCTGCCCACCTACCACCTGGCCAACATCGTCGACGACCACCTCATGGAGGTGTCGCACGTCATCCGCGGCGAAGAGTGGCTCCCCTCGCTGCCGCTCCACTACCTGTTATACAAGGCATTCGGCTGGAGCGACACGCAGCCGGCCTTCGCCCACCTGCCGCTGCTGCTGAAACCCACGGGCGGCGGCAAGCTCTCGAAGCGCGACGGCGACAAGATGGGCTTCCCCGTCTTCCCGCTCTTCTGGCGCTCGCCCGCCACGGGTGAAACGGCCCGCGGCTACCGCGAGGACGGCTACCTGCCCGAGGCCTTCATCAACATGCTGGCGCTGCTGGGATGGAATCCCGGCACCGAGCAGGAGCTCTTCACCATGCAGGAGCTCATCGACAGCTTCTCGCTCGACCGCGTGTCGAAATCGGGCGCCCGTTTCCAGCCCGACAAGGCGAAGTGGTTCAACGCCCAATACATGCACCGTCTTTCCGACGCCGAGCTGGCCGAACAATACCAGCCGATCCTGCGCGAGCACGGCATCGAGGTGTCGGACGAGCTGGCAGGCCGCGCCGCCGGCATCATGAAGGAGCGCGCCTCGTTCGTAACCGATCTGTGGGACCTTACGTCGTTCTTCTTCACGGCGCCGACCGTCTACGAGGAGAAGCAGGCCCGCAAATACTGGAAGGGCGACAACCCGCGGATCCTGCGCGAACTGCGCGAGGTGCTGGCCGCCATCGACGACTTCTCGCTCGAGCACACCGAGCAGGTTGTGCACAGCTGGATCGAGCAGCAGGGCTACGGCGTGGGACAAGTGATGAATACGCTGCGTCTGGCGCTGGTTGGCGCAGGCAAGGGCCCCGGCATGTACGACGTCACGGCCTTCATCGGCAAGGAGGAGACGTTGCGCCGCATTGACAACCTGCTGGCGAATCTGACACCCGCGGAATAACCGACTGAAACCATTCGCATGCTGACCATCGAACAACACGTATGGGGGATGACCCCCGACGGCGAGGCGATCATCCGCTACACGATGCGCAACGCCGCAGGTGCCGAGGTGCACCTCTCGAACTACGGCGCCACGATCCTCGCGGCGATCGTTCCCGACCGCGACGGCCGTTTGGAGGACGTCGTGCTGGGCTACGGCACCCCGGAGGGCTATTTCGGCGACGCCCCCGCCATGGGCAAGAGCGTCGGCCGCTGTGCCAACCGCATCGCCGACGGCCGCATGACGATCGACGGCACCGACTACCGGCTGGAGATCAACAACGGCCGCAACCACCTGCACGGCGGCACGAAGAATTTCGCCAACCGCGTGTGGGAGAGCCGCGTCGAGACCAATCGGGTCGTGATGTCGCTCCTCTCGGAGGACGGCGACCAGAACTATCCGGGCGAACTGCAGGTCGAGGCCGTATTCGATTTCGACGATGACAACCAGCTCGAGATCACCTATCTGGCCCGTACGGACCGCACGACCGTCGTCAACCTGACGAACCACGTCTATTTCAATCTCAACGGCGAGGCGTCGGGATCGGTTCTCGATCACGAGCTGCAGCTCAACTGCTCGCGCGTGCTCGAGGTGAATCCGTTCCAGATCCCGACGGGCGCCTATCTCGACGTCGAAGGCACGGCACAGGATTTCCGCGAATTCCGTCCGCTGCGCGACGGAATCGACGACGCCTTCAATCACATCCGCGATTTCAAGGGATACGACCACCCCTTCCCGACCGACGGCTGGCGGCCCAACATTCTGGGCGAAGTCGGCGCACTGCGGTCGCAGCAGTCGGGGCGCCTCGTGCGCGTCCTCTCGTCGCAGCCCGGCGTCATGATCTACACGGGCAACTGGCTGGCCGGGTCGGCCCCGTCGAAATCGGGACGCTCCTACGAAGACCACGACGGCGTGGCGATCGAGTGTCAGAATCACCCCGATGCGATCCACCACCCCGCTTTCCCCTCGCCGCTGCTGCATCCCGGTGAACTCTACTGTCAGAAGATCGTCTACCGGTTCGAGACCTTCGCATAGCGACAAAAAGATCGGGCGTCCCTTTGCGGGGCGCCCGTTTTTCTTTGCTGCGGCCGGCCGTCACGGCTCCGCCGGCGCAGAAAGCGCACAGACATACCGGTAGACCTGTTCGGCAGGCAGTACCGAAAGATTCCGCACAGTCGTTTCATACGCACAAAGACAGCAGCAGCGATCGGAATGCACAACGCTTTTTCCCGTTAAAAGTTGCATATCCGAAAATAAAGCCGTACTTTTACTTTGATAAAAAGGATATTCGCACGCGCCGCCCTGTCCGGGATGCAGTCGGGCGAAAGACGACAGCACGACAGAAAACCAACAAACGACACGATATGAAGAGTTTAGGAATCGACATCGGTTCTTCCTCCGTCAAAGTTTCCCTGTTAGACATCGAGACGGGCGCCTGCGTCGCCTCCTCGACCAACCCTTCGCAGGAGATGCCCATCGAGGCGCTGCGCAGCGGCTGGGCCGAGCAGGATCCCGACATGTGGTGGAACTACGCCGTCGAAGGCATCCGCAAAATCGCGGCCGAGCACCCCATGCGCGAGGTGGCCGCCATCGGCATCACCTACCAGATGCACGGCATGGTAGCCCTTTCGAAGGAGCACAAACCGCTGCGCAAGGCGATCATCTGGTGCGACTCGCGCGCCGTGGAGATCGGCGCCGAGGCCCTCGAGGCGATCGGGCGCGATTTCTGTCTGGAGCACGCACTCAACTCGCCGGGCAATTTCACCGCCTCGAAGCTGGCATGGGTCAAGCGCAACGAACCCGAGATCTTCGCCGGGATCGACCGCTTCATCCTCCCGGGCGACTACATCGCCTACCGCCTTTCGGGCCGTGTGTCGACCACCGTCAGCGGCCTATCGGAGCAGATTCTCTGGGATTTCAAGGAGGAGCGCCGCGCCGATTTCGTCGCCGACTACTACGGTATTCCCCACGCAATGATTCCCGAAGCGGGCGTCTCGATCGGCATCGAGGCCCGCACGAACGCCGAGACCGAAGCGCTGCTCGGCATTCCCGAAGGGACCCCTATTGCCTACCGTGCAGGCGACCAGCCGAACAACGCCTTCTCGCTCAACGTCATGGAGGCAGGCGAGATCGCCGCGACGGGCGGCACGAGCGGCGTCGTGTACGGCGTAGTCGACACGCCGAAAGCCGATCCGCTCTCGCGCGTCAACACCTTCGTACACGTGAACCACCGCCCCGAGGCGCCGCGCTACGGCATCCTGCTCTGCATCAACGGCACGGGGTGTCTCAACTCGTGGATGCGCCGCAATGTCGTGCGCGAGACGCTGGGCTACGGCGAGATGAACGACCTCGCAGCCCAGGCGCCCGCCGGGTCGGACGGACTGCTGGTACTCCCCTTCGGCAACGGTGCCGAACGCGTGCTGGGCAACCGATCGACAGGTGCCGCCGTCATCGGCATCGATCTCAACCGCCACACGACGGCCCACATCCTGCGCGCCGCCCAGGAGGGCATCGCCTACTCGTTCCGCTACGGTATCGACCTGATGCGCGAACTGGGCCTGAAGCCCGACGTGATCCGCGCCGGTAAAGCCAACCTCTTCCTCTCGCCCCTCTTCCGCCAGACGCTGGCGACGCTCACGGGCGCCCGCATCGAGCTTTTCGATACGGACGGTTCGCTCGGTGCGGCCCGCGGTGCGGCGCTGGGCGCAGGCTTCTACAAGAGCCGCGAGGAGGCGTTCGCCTCGCTGCGCCGGCTGGAGGTCATCGAACCCTGCGAGGCGGACCGCGCCGCACTGGAGGCCGGCTATGCCGCCTGGAAACGGGAGGTGGAGGCCCGCAGCGGCAAATAAAACAACGGACACAACAAAAACAAATACATCAAACACCCAATTACAACTATGGCAAAAGAGTTTTTCCCGTCGATCGGTAAGATTCCGTTCGAAGGCAAGGAGTCGAAGAATCCGATGGCATTCCACTATTACAACCCCGAGCAGGTCGTAGTCGGCCGCAAGATGAAGGACTGGCTGCGCTTCTCGATGGCCTGGTGGCACACGCTGTGCGCCGAGGGCGCCGACCAGTTCGGCGGCGGTACGAAGCACTTCCCCTGGAACGAGTCGGCCTGCCCGATCGAGCGCGCCAAGGCCAAGATGGACGCCGGTTTCGAGTTCATGCAGAAGATGG
>CAZVGH010000115.1:0-5421 GCA_964626515.1 uncultured Alistipes sp. | reverse complement strand
TGCTCGTAAGAGCTGCGGGCCTCCGCCGGGGGAGGCTGCGGCCCGCGCGGCTCCGAGGAGCCGCCACAGGAACAGGCCCCCGTGCCGCTTAAGCCGGTGTCTCCGCATCCGCGGGCTCGAACTTGTAGAGCTTGTCGCCGCGGTGTACGGGCTGCTCGATGCGCAGCGCGCACAGCTCTCCCTGCACGACGCGGTCGACGGGCGAGCCGTCGGGGCCGTGCAGTTCGGTGAGCTGCTGTTCGGCGACCCCCGTCGTGGCGCCCATGAAGAAGATATCCTCGGTGACGGCCAGCGGCGCCGCCTCGACGAGCACCTCCGCCACGGAGATCTTTTTGTAGACGTTCGTCACCTTGCCCACGTAGACCTTGCGGCGCGTGGCGGCCGAGCCGTAGTGCTCGCTGTGCTCGGCGACGGGACGGCCCGCGTAGTAGCCCTCCCAGAAGCCGCGGTTGAAGACCTCCGCCAGCCGCTCCTTGAGCCCTCGGGCGAAGTCTGCGTCGTAGGTCCCCGCCTCGAGGGCGCGCAGCGCCTCGTCGTAGCAGCGCACGACGCGGCGGACGTACTCCGCGCCGCGGGCGCGCCCCTCGATCTTCAGCACGCGCACGCCGCTCGCGATGAAGCGGTCCAGAAAGTCGATCGTGCAGAGGTCTTTGGGCGAGAGTACGTAGCGGCCGTCGACGTCGAGCGCGGCCCCCGTCTCGGTGTCGGTGACGGTGTATTTGCGGCGGCACAGCTGGCGGCAGGCGCCGCGGTTGGCCGAGCAGCCCGTCTCGTAGAGCGAGAGGTAGCATTTGCCCGAGATCGACATGCAGAGGGCGCCGTGGGCGAACATCTCGATCTCGACCAGCTCGCCCCGCGGGCCGCGGATCTCGTTGCGGACGATCTCGTCGCGGATCGCCGCCACCTGCTCGAGGGTCAGTTCGCGCGCCAGCACCACCGTGTCGGCCCACTGCGCGTAGAAGCGCACCGCCTCGGAGTTCGAGATGTTGCACTGGGTCGAGATGTGGACCTCCTGCCCGATGCGGCGGGCGTAAAGAATGGCCGCGAGGTCGGAGGCGATGATCGCGTCGACCCCCTCGCGGCGGGCGCGGTCGATCACCTCGTGGACCGTCCGCAGCTCGTCCTCGTAGACCACCGTGTTGACCGTCAGGTAGGCCTTTACGCCGGCGGCGTGGGCCGTCGCGACGATGCGCGCCAGGTCGTCGAGCGTGAAATTGGCGGCCGAGGCCGAGCGCATGTTGAGTTTGCCCACCCCGAAATAGATCGAGTCGGCGCCCGCGTCGATCGCGGCGGCCAGCGCCTCGTAGGAGCCCACGGGGGCCATCAGTTCGATATCGGATCGTTGCATCGCTGTGTGTCGTGTGTCGTTGAACGGCGCCCGCGGCGTCAGTGTTTTCTGCCCAGCAGGCTCTCGGCGTAGGCGCGCAGCGGCTCGACGCGCGCCGGATCGGCCTCGAGCTCGTCGAGCTGGGCCAGCGCCCGCTCGAAACGCAGCTCGATCTGCTGCTGGGTCAGGTGCGGCACGTCAAGCCGGTCGTAGACCGCCTTCACGGCGGCGATCTTTTCGGCGGCGGTGAGCTTCGGGTCGGTGTGCGTGCGGCGCAGCACGTTGCGCTCAGCCTCCGAGGCGCGGCTCATCGCCGTAATCATCAGATAGGTCTTCTTGCCCTCGAGGATATCGCCGCCGATTGCCTTGCCGAGCCGCTCGTCGCCGTAGCTGTCGAGCAGGTCGTCCTGCAGCTGGAAAGCGAGGCCCAGTTCGATGGCGAAGCGGCGCAGCCGCCGGCAGTCGGCCTCCGAGGCGCCGCCCAGCATCGCCCCCATGACCACCGCTCCGGCCAGCAGGACCGAAGTCTTGAGCTCGATCATGTGCATGTATTCGGTCACCGTGACCTTCTGCTGCTCCTCGAAGTCCATGTCGTACTGCTGCCCCTCGCAGACCTCGAGCGCCGTGCGGTTGAAGACGGCGAGGATCTGCGCCAGCTGCGGCGTGCGGAGCCGCGCCAGCCGGTCGTAGGCGGCGATCATCATCGCGTCGCCCGAGAGGATCGCCACGTTCTCGCCCCACTTGGCGTAGACCGACGGCTTGCCGCGCCGCAGCCGGGCGTGGTCCATGATGTCGTCGTGCAGCAGGGTGAAGTTATGGAAGAGCTCGATCGCCGCCGCCGCGGGCAGGGCCTGCTGCGCATCGTCCGAGAAGAGGGCGTGCGAGAGCATCAGCAGGACGGGGCGCAGGCGTTTGCCGCCGCCTGCGAGCGAATAGCCGATCGGCGTGTAGAGCCGCTCGGGCTCGGCCGGCAATTCGGTTTGGGCCAGGTAGTTCTCGACGAGCGAGAGCATTTGATCGGAGGTGAGCATGATCGGATTTGCAATTAAACGTTTTACAACAGACGTTTCCCCGCCCCGGCAGCTGCCCGCGCAGGCGCGGCGCCGGCCCCGGCTTGTCGAAAACGTCGAATTGTGTCCCAAAAGTAGTGAAAAACTTTGTACTCGCCGAATTTTCGCGTAACTTTGGCCTAACAAAAAAAGAAGGGACGGGACCCCGCGGCCCCGTCTCTTGTCGTGACGAACCTCAAACGCGTTATTTCGTGAAAAAACTCGCTATCGGTATCGACATCGGAGGCATCAACACCGCCTTCGGCGTGGTCGACGACGAGGGCGTCCTCTGCGCCGAGTCGACGCTCTCCACCCGCCAGTACCCCTTGCTGGAGGACTATCCGCGTTATGCGGCCGATCTGACGGCCGCGCTGCGCGAACTGCTCGCAGGGCTGCCGTTCCCCTTCGAGACGGTCGGCATCGGCATCGGCGCCCCGAATGCCAACTACCGCTCGGGGTGCATCGAGCAGCCCGCCAACCTCTGGAAGTTCCGCCGCGACGAGACCGACCGCGACGAGCGCCGCCGCATCTTCCCGCTGGCCGCCGAGCTCTCGACCGCCTTCGGCGGAGTTCCCGTCCGCATCACCAACGACGCCAACGCCGCGACGATCGGCGAGATGGTCTACGGCAACGCCCGCGGCATGCGCGATTTCGTGATGGTGACTCTCGGCACGGGGCTCGGGTCGGGCATCGTCGCCAACGGCGAGCTGATCTGCGGCCACGACGGCTTCGCGGGCGAGTTCGGCCATGTGGTCATCGAGCGCGACGGCCGCTGCTGCGGCTGTGGCCGCCGGGGATGTCTCGAGACCTACGTCTCGGCGACGGGTATCCGCCGCACGGCCTTCGAACTCATGGCCGAGCGGACCGAGCCGAGCGTCCTGCGCGGAATCGCCTTCGACGACCTCGACGCGCGCATGATCTCCGATGCGGCCGACGCGGGCGACCCGATCGCCTGCGCCTGCTTCCGGCTGACGGGCGAACGCCTCGGCCGGGCGCTGGCCGATCTGGTGACGATCACCTCGCCCGAGGCGATCATCCTCTTCGGCGGACTGGCGAAGGCGGGCGAGAAGCTCTTCGCCCCGACGCGCGAGGCGATGGAGGCGAACATGATGTATCCCTTCCGCAACAAGGTGAAGCTGCTGCCGAGCGGGCTCGGCACGGCCAATGCCGCCATCCTCGGCGCCGCGGCCCTCGTGCGGCAGGCGCGCGACTGAACCGAAATCTAAAAAAAAGAGACCTCCCTATGGATACGTTACAAGCCGTCTTGCTCGGCATCGTGCAAGGCATCACCGAATTTCTGCCCGTCTCGAGCAGCGGCCACCTGCAGATCGCCAAGGAGCTGCTGGGCGTCGAGCTCGAGAACAACATCACCTTCGACGTTACGCTGCACGCCGCGACCGTTCTGAGCACGATCGTCGTGCTGTGGCGCGAGCAGTGGCGGATCTTCTGCGGCCTCTTCTCGCGCACGTGGAACGCCGAGCAGGCCTTCGCGGCGAAGATCGTCGTCTCGATGATCCCCGCCGGAATCGTCGGCGTCTGCTTCGCCGACCGCATCGAGGAGCTCTGCTCGTCGCTCGCCTTCGTCGGCGTCATGCTGCTCGTGACGGCCGCGCTGCTCGCCTTCGCCTACTTCGCCAAGCCGCGCCGCAAGGAGACGATCTCCTGCCGCGACGCCTTCGTGATCGGTCTGGCGCAGGCCGCCGCCACGCTGCCGGGCCTCTCGCGCTCGGGCTCGACGATCGCTACGGGTCTGCTGCTCGGCAACGAGAAGGGGGCCGTGGCCAACTTTTCGTTCCTCATGGTGATCCCCGTCATCCTCGGCAAGATGCTGCTCGACCTCTGCTCGGGCGAGATGGCGGCCCTCGACGTGCCGCTGCCGGCCCTTGTCGGCGGCTTCGCGGCCGCCTTCGTCACGGGCACGCTGGCCTGCCGCTTCATGATCGGCATCGTCAAGCGCGGCCGCCTCATCTGGTTCTCGATCTACTGCCTGCTGGCCGGAGCGGTCGCTCTTGCCGGCGCGCTGCTGTAATCCCCGTATCCGCTATGAAAAACACCCAGGAACTGCGCGGGCTCAACTTCGAGGAGGGCTACATCGCCGTGATCGACAAACCGCTCCGCTGGACGTCGGCCGACGTCGTGCGCAAGATCAAGTTCGCGCTGCGGCGCCTCGGCTACCGCAAGATCAAGGTGGGGCATGCCGGGACGCTCGATCCCCTCGCGACGGGCGTGCTGCTGGTCTGCATCGGCCGCGCCACGAAGATGGTCGACGCGCTGCAGGCCGAGGAGAAGGAGTACGCGGCCGATGTCCGGCTGGGCGCCACGACCCCGAGTTTCGACCTCGAGCATCCGATCGACCGCACGTTCCCCTACGAACATGTGACGCGCGAGGCGCTCGACGACGCCCTCGCGGCCCTCTCGGGCGAACGGCTGCAGGAGCCGCCCCTCTATTCGGCCAAGAAGATCGAGGGGACGCGCGCCTACGAGATCGCCCGCGCGGGCGAGAGCGTCGAGCTGAAGAAGGCGCTCATCAACATCTACGAGATGCGGGTTGATCGCTTCGAGCTGCCCGACCTGCAGCTCACCGTGCGCTGCAGCCGCGGCACCTACATCCGTTCGCTGGCCCGCGAGATCGGCGAGGCGGTCGGCAGCGGCGCCCACCTCACGGCGCTGCGGCGGACGCGCAGCGGCGGATTTACGGTCGAAAACGGCTGGGACCTCGACGTTTTTCTGGAAAAGTTGCAGGAACTTGAAACAATTTGATCCTTTTTGCGTATTGTTTCAGATCATGCTTCACTAAAAAACGACAACTTCCATGAAATTATCGCAATACGGCTACGATTTCACGCCCGAACTGGCGCAGTACCCGACGACGAACCGCGACGACTCGCGGCTGCTCGTGCTCCATCGCTCGACGGGTGAGATCGAGCACCGCATCTTCAAGGATATTCTCGACTATTTCGACGAGAAGGACCTCTTCGTCTTCAACGACACGAAGGTCTTCCCCGCGCGCCTCTACGGCAACAAGGAGAAGACGGGCGCCGAGAT
>CAZVGH010000114.1:0-5430 GCA_964626515.1 uncultured Alistipes sp. | reverse complement strand
CCGCAGGCGAATATTCGGGCCTGATGGTCATCCGCGCCTACCACCAGAGCCGCGGTCAGGGCTACCGCAACATCGTCCTGATCCCCGCCTCGGCCCACGGCACGAACCCTGCCTCGGCGGCGATGGCCGGCATGAAGATCGTCACGGTGGCCTGCGACGCCAACGGCAACATCGACGTCGAGGAGCTCAAGCGCAAGGCCGAGGAGCACGCCTCGGAGCTCTGCTGCCTCATGGTGACCTACCCCTCGACGCACGGCGTCTTCGAGAGCGGCATCCGCGAGATCGTCGATGCCGTACACGACGCGGGCGGTCTGGTCTACATGGACGGCGCCAACATGAACGCGCAGGTGGGTCTGACGAACCCCGGCTACATCGGAGCCGACGTCTGCCACCTCAACCTGCACAAAACCTTCGCCATGCCCCACGGCGGCGGCGGTCCGGGCGTCGGCCCGATCTGCGTCGCCGAGCCGCTGAAGCGCTTCCTGCCCACCCACCCGATCGTCGCCACGGGCGGCGAGGAGGGCATCACGGCCGTCGCCTCGGCTCCCTGGGGCTCGGCCCTGCTGCTGCCGATCACCTACGGCTACATCAAGATGCTGGGCGAACAGGGGCTGCGCCGCGCCACCGAGATGGCGATCGTCAACGCCAACTACATGGCCTCGGCGCTCAAGGAGGAGTTCCGCACCTACTACACGGGCCAGACGGGCCGCGTGGCGCACGAGATGATCCTCGACCTGACCCACTTCAAGCACGACTACGACATCGACTGCGGCGACATCGCCCACCGACTGATGGACTACGGCTTCCACGCCCCGACCCTCTCGTTCCCCGTACACGAGACGCTGATGGTCGAGCCCACCGAGTCGGAGCCCAAGGAGGAGATGGACCGCTTCATCGAGGCGCTCGTCAGCATCAAGCGCGAGTGCGAAGCAGCCGCCGCATCGGGCGAGGCCGACAACGTGGTGAAGATGGCCCCGCACACGGCCGAGGAGCTTTGCGGCGAGTGGGCACACCCCTACACGCGTCAGGAGGCCGCCTTCCCGCTGGCGTGGATCCGCGAGACGAAGTTCTTCCCCCACGTCTCGAAGATCGACAACGGCTTCGGCGACCGCAACCTCTGCTGCACGAACGCGGAGTAACGCGCTGCGATCCTGCGACGGGACGGCGCCCCGAAAGGGTGCCGTCCCGCCTTTTCAGGGGCGATCGGCCGATTCTGCGCGAACAATTTGGGTGGACGGCTCTTTTTACCTATCTTTGCCGCGGTTGCGATGCGCAGCCCGGCCGCGGAAGAGGCGGTGCGGCACCGGAATTGCAGCCGCGGACGACACCGGCGCGTGTCGTCCGAGATACAACGAAACAAAACCAATACGCAACACATGAAAGCAGCAAACAACAAAATGGTAGCGGTGGACTACAAGCTCACCGTCGACGGAGCGATCGCGGACCAGTCGCGTCCCGGACAGCCGCTGGAGTTCATCTTCGGCACGGGCATGCTCCTGCCGAAGTTCGAGGCAGCCATCGAGGGCAAGGAGCCCGGCGAGAAGGTGGCCTTCACGCTCGAGCCGAAAGACGGCTACGGCGAACTGATCGCCGAGGCGGTGGTCGACCTGCCGAAGAACATCTTCATGGTCGACGGCAAGGTGGCCGAGGATATCCTCTTCGTCGGCTCGCAGATCCCGATGGCCGACGCCCAGGGCAACCGCATGATGGGCATCGTCAAGGAGGTCGGTGAGGAGACCGTCAAGATGGACTTCAACCACCCGATGGCCGGCAAGACGCTCAACTTCGAGGTCGAGATCGTCTCGGTACGCGACGTGACGCCCGAGGATCTGCAGGGCCACTGCTCGTGCGGTTCGTGCGGCGACGGCTGCGAAGGCGGCTGCGGCGACGAGCACCACGACGAGGGCTGCAGCTGCGGTCACTGCCACTAAACCGCACCGACAGGCACCGAACCCCGCCGAGGCACCCGTTTCCGGGTCGCTGCGGCGGGGTTCGCCGTATCCGCCGCCGGCCGAAAGCCCCGCCGGCGAAGATCCGGGCGGAGGCCCTCGGCGGAACGGACGGCCCGGGAGGCGCCGCCGCAGGGGCGCGCATGAAAAAAGCGGCGGCGGCACCTTGATATTTCGGTCCTATTCATTATCTTTGTCCTCTCGTAACGAACGCAAAAGGACCACGCATGAGGAACCTTACCAGCAACGAAATAGCCGCGGTCGAACGCCGGGGCACGACGGCCGACGACTGGTCGAAGATTCTCGTCTCGGAGGACTTCCGGCCCGAACAGCTGCTCCAGAGCCGTCTGGGCGGCACGGTCGAACTCGGCAGCGGCGCCCGCATCATCCGCTCCTACGTCGCCGACTATCGCATCGGCGAGCGGAGCCTCGTCGAGCAGGTCACCGCCCTGCAGTGCCGCACGCGCAGCACCTTCGGCAACAACGTTCCCGTCGCCACGATGAACGAGAACGAAGGGCGCATCGTCCGCATCTGCGACCGCATGAGCGCCCAGACCGCCTACCTGATGGCCGTCTGCCGCCACCGCCCGCAGCTCATCGAGGCCCTCGAGGGGATCGTCGTCCGCGCGGCCGAGGAGCGTGCCGACACGATCGGCACCGTGGGTGCCGACTGCACGATCTCGGGTGCCCGCTTCATCCGCGAGGTCCGCATCGGCGACCGCGTGACGGTCGACGGCGCGTCGCTGCTCGAAAACGGCACGCTGTGCGACGGCACCGAGATCGGCGTGGATGCCAAGGCCTACGACTTCATCGCCGCCGAGGATGCCCGCATCGGCAACGGCGCGACCGTCGAACGCTGCTTCGTGGGCGAGAGCTGCATCCTGGAGAAGGGATTCTCGGCCGCCGAGTCGCTCTTCTTCGCCAACTCGCATTGCGAGAACGGCGAGGCCGCGTCGATCTTCGCAGGCCCCTACACCGTCTCGCACCACAAGTCGTCGCTGCTCATCGCGGGCATGTTCTCCTTCTTCAATGCGGGCAGCGCCTCGAACCAGAGCAACCACCTCTTCAAGAGCGGCGCCGTGCACCAGGCCGTGCATCCGCGCGGCTGCAAGTTCGCCAGCGGCGCCTACATCATGGCTCCCGCCATCGAGGGGGCCTTCACGATGGTCATGGGGCACCACTCGCACCACCACGACACCTCCGTCTTCCCCTACTCGTACCTGCTCGAGCGGGAGGAGCGCTCCTACCTGCTGCCGGCGGTCAACCTGACCAGCTACGGCACCGTGCGCGACCTCGAAAAATGGCCCTCGCGCGACCGCCGCAAGGTGCGGCGCGACGTGATCCGCTTCGAGACGCACAACCCCTTCGTCACGGGGTCGATGATGCTGGCCGTCGACATGCTCCACTCGATCGAGGAGCGCAACCCCGACAGCCCCGTCTACACCTACAACCGCGTCCATATCCGTTCGGCGGCGCTCCAGCGCGGCATCACGCTCTACAACCGCGCCATCGTCGCCTCGCTCGGCGCCATGCTCGAGAAGGGGACCTCGACCGACCGCTACGACGGCGGCGGCCGCTGGATCGACGCAGCGGGCCAGTACATCGCCAAGCGCGAGGCCGACCGCATCGCCGAGCGCATCGAGCGGGGCGAGCTGGCGACCCTCGAGGCGATCGACAACGCCTTCCGCGTCTTCGACGTCCACTACGACGACTACGCCCGCAGCTGGGCCGAGCAGGCCTACGCCGCCGTGCTGGGCCACTACCCCGATGCCGCAGAGATCGCCGAGGCGGTCGAGGCGGGCCGCAACGCCCGCGAGGCGATGCGCCGCATGACCGACCTCGACAAGAACCGCGACTGCGCCCCCGCGATGGCCGTCGGCTACGGCTTCGACTGCGACCGCGCCGAGGAGCGCATGGCCGATTACCGCAACGTCCGCGGGCTGCACTGACCTGCGGCACCGGATTTGCCCCTGAACTACCCGAACGAACGTAAACACATACGCACCTATTCATGGAATCGCATCAAATCGTCATCCTCGGCAGCGGCCCTGCCGGATATACCGCGGCGATCTATCTTTCGCGCGCCAACCTGCGTCCCCTGCTGCTGGAGGGCATCCAGCCGGGCGGCCAGCTGACCACCACGACCCTCATCGAGAACTACCCCGGCTTCGCCGAGGGCGTCGATGCCAACCAGCTCATGGACCAGATGCGCCGACAGGCGCAAAATCTCGGCACGGAGATCCGCGCAGGGGTCGTCACGAAGGTCGACCTTTCGGTCCGTCCGTTCCGTCTGACGATCGACGCAGAGCGGCAGATCGAGGCCGAGAGCCTCATCATCGCCACGGGTGCCACGGCCAAATACCTCGGGCTCCCCTCCGAGACGAAGTTCCGCGGCATGGGCGTCAGCGCCTGTGCCACGTGCGACGGGTTCTTCTACCGCAAGCGGGACGTGGCGGTGGTCGGCGGCGGCGACACGGCCTGCGAGGAGGCGACCTATCTCGCCTCGCTCTGCCGACAGGTCTACATGATCGTCCGCAAGCCCTTCCTGCGCGCCTCGCAGGCGATGCAGCAGCGCGTCTTCGACACGCCGAACATCGAGGTGCTCTTCGAGTACAACACGGCCGAAGTGCTGGGCGACGAGGCGGGCGTCACGGGGCTCCGCGTCCGCAAGACGGACGGCTCGGAGCGCACGCTCGACATCGCGGGGCTCTTTCTGGCCATCGGCCACCATCCCAACACGGATTTCCTCGACGGACAGCTCGAGCTGGACGGCGAGGGGTACATCCGCGTCGAGGCGGGGACGTCGCGCACCTCGGTCGAAGGGGTCTTCGCCGCGGGTGACGTGAAGGATCCGCACTACCGTCAGGCGATCGCCGCCGCGGGATCGGGCTGCGTGGCGGCCCTCGACTGCGAGCGCTACCTGCGCAGCCGGTAACGATGCGAAAACGGACCGCATGAGCTTCAGCGTCACCATCCTCGGGTCGTCGTCGGCCAAGCCGACGATCGACCGTCACCCCTCGGCGCAGGTGGTGAACATCCACGAGCAGCACTACCTCGTGGATGCGGGCGAGGGTACGCAGCAGCAGCTGATCCGTTACGGGATCAACCCGCTGAGAATCCGCGAGGTATTCATCTCTCACCTGCACGGAGACCACTGCTTCGGGCTCTTTCCGCTCCTCTCGACGCTGGGGCTCTACGGGCGCCGCACGCCGCTGTGGGTGCACGCTCCCGCCCCCTTCGGCGAGATCCTGGCAGCCCATCTGCGCTTCTTCGACACGGCGCTGCCCTACGAGGTCGAGTGGGTCGAGACCGACACGACGAAACACCGGCTGCTCTTCGAAAACCGCACGATCGAGGTGTGGAGCATCCCGCTGCGGCACCGCGTGCCCTGCGCGGGGTTCATCTTCCGCGAGAAGGAGCCGCCGCTGAACGTCGACAAATTCAAGATCGCCAAATACGGCCTCTCGATCGCACAGATCAC
>CAZVGH010000113.1:0-5456 GCA_964626515.1 uncultured Alistipes sp. | reverse complement strand
TCTATTCGCGCCACCTCATGTGCCCCTCGACAGGCATCGCCTTCGAGGATCCCGCACCGCACACCTTTTCGTTCAACTCGCCCAAAGGGGCCTGTCCCCACTGCAACGGTCTCGGCGAGGAGGCGGTCTTCGATTTGGACAAGATCATGCCCGACCGCAAGCACTCGATCCGCGAGGGGGCGGTCGAGCCGCTCGGCAAATACCGCAACGATCGCACCTTCGCGATGCTCGAAATGCTGGGGCACCGCTACGACTTTACGCTCGACGATCCCGTCGAGACGCTCTCCGAAACGGCGCTCAACGTGCTGCTGTACGGCGATGCGGAGCCGCTGACGATCGACCTGAGCCGCTTCAGCGCCCCTGCCGGCGGTGTGCAGTTCCTGCAGTGGGAGGGGCTGGCGGACTACATCGACCGCCTCGAGGAGGAGGATTCGAAGCGCGGCCAGAAGTGGCGCGGCCAGTTTCTCGCCTATCGCAAGTGCTCGGTCTGCGGCGGCTCCCGCCTCAAGGACGAGGCGCTCCGCTTTCGGATCGGGGAGAGCAACATCGCCGAACTGTCGGCCCTCTCGATCGCCGATTTCGCCGAACGGATGGCGCATATCGAGGAGCAGATGGACGACCGCGAGCGGCGCATCGCCCGCGAGATCGTCAAGGAGATTCGCGAACGGACGCACTTCCTGCTCGACGTCGGGCTGGGGTACCTTTCGCTCGACCGCGCCTCGCGCAGCCTGTCGGGCGGCGAGAGCCAGCGCATTCGCCTGGCGACGCAGATCGGTTCGAAGCTGGTCAATGTGCTCTACATCCTCGACGAACCTTCGATCGGCCTGCATCAGCGCGACAACCTGCGGCTGATTCGTTCGCTGCAGGAGCTGCGCGACGCGGGCAACTCGGTGATCGTCGTCGAACACGACGAGGAGATGATGCGCAACGCCGATTTCATCGTCGACGTCGGTCCCCGTGCCGGCCGCAAGGGCGGCCGCATCGTGGCGGCCGGCACCTACGACGAGATCCTGCGGAGCGACAGCATCACGGCCGACTACCTTACGGGACGCCGCCGCATCGAAATTCCCGCGCAGCTGCGTGCCGGGAACGGCGAACGGATCGTGTTGCGCGGCGCTCGCGGCAACAACCTGAAGAACATCGACGCCGTCTTCCCGCTCGGCAAGCTGATCTGCGTGACGGGCGTCAGCGGTTCGGGCAAATCGACGCTCGTCAACGAGACGCTGCGGCCGATCCTGAGCCGGCAGCTGTACCGGTCGCTCGACCGGCCGCTCGAGTACGATTCGATCGAGGGGATCGACCGCATCGACAAGCTGGTCGTCGTCGACCAGTCGCCCATCGGCCGTTCGCCGCGCAGCAATCCCGCGACCTACTCGAACGTCTTCACCGATATCCGCAAACTCTTCGAGAAGACCCCCGACGCCCAGATCCGCGGCTACAAGGCGGGCCACTTCTCGTTCAACGTCCGCGGCGGCCGCTGCGAGACGTGCCGCGGTGCGGGCGTGCAGACGATCGAGATGAATTTCCTGCCCGACGTCTACGTCCGCTGCAAGGCGTGCGGCGGAAACCGTTACAACCGCGAGACGCTCGAGGTGCGCTACAAGGGCCGCAACATCAACGACGTGTTGAACATGACGGTCAACGCCGCGGCCGAGTTCTTCGAGACGATCCCGTCGATCTATCCGAAACTCAAGGCGATTCAGGACGTCGGGCTGGGGTACCTGACGCTCGGTCAGCCCTGCACGACCTTGTCGGGCGGCGAGAGCCAGCGCATCAAGCTCGCGGCCGAGCTGGCCAAGGCCGATACGGGTCGCACGCTCTACATCCTCGACGAGCCGACGACGGGACTCCATTTCGAGGATATCCGCCAGCTGCTCGAGATTCTGAACAAGCTGGTCGACCGCGGCAATACGGTGATCGTCATTGAACACAACCTCGACGTCGTCAAGGTGGCCGACCACCTGATCGACATCGGCCCCGAGGGGGGAGCGGCGGGCGGCCGCATCGTCGCGCAGGGAACGCCGCACGAGGTGGCCTGCTGCGCGGAGAGCCATACGGGCCGCTTCCTGAAAGCGATGGACGTATAGCGTGCAGCGAGCAGATACGGAAAACACCGTCCGTCGGGCCGTGAAGCCCGTCGGACGGTGTTTTTCATGCGGAGAAAAGCCGCGGTCGGCCGACCGGCCGAAAGGGCTTTCGCTGCCGCGGTCCGGTTACTCGGTCGCCTTGACGAAGTCCCCGTTCTTGTCGAAGTGGACGCAGGTATTGTCCGTAAGGCATACCTTGTAGCCGTCGGCCGTCGTCTCATACCCCTTGATCCTGCCGTTGGAGTACTTGCGGCCGATGTAGCTCTTCACGCCCTCGGGAAGCACGGCGGCGGGTACGTAGCCCTCCTTCATGGTGATCTGCGTGCAGTCGCCCGTACCGCCTTCGAACGATACCTGGTTGCCGTTGGTGAAATAGACCGTGTATTTGTCCCATGAAGAGTCGCGGTCCATCTCGACGCGTTTCACCTTGTCGCCCGAAAAATAGCGCTGGACGAACTCCTGCGATTTCTGGGGCAGCTTGCCGAAATCCACCTCCTGCGGTGCAGCGCTTGCGCCCCAGGCGGCTGCTGCACAAACCAACGTCAGTAAGAACTTTTTCATCGTACAAATATTTTTAGGTTTGACAATCGCCTCTCGGCTGCAAATGCCGTTCCGTTTCGGATCGCCGGCCGGGAAAAATCGCACACCTATATGGAATACGGAGCGGCCCGTTCGTTCCGTCGTGCTCTTTGGCAGGCTGTTTGCTCCGAACGGACCATGCCGTGGCCCTTTCGGCGCATGCCACAGGCGGCCCGGCGCGGACAAGCACATTCACCTAAAAGCAACGCCTATGTTTTACCATTCCAAAGAGCTTCATTTCAAGGCGCGGGTCTCGAAACCCGATCCCCGCTTCGCACGCCTCATGCTCGAGCAGTTCGGCGGCGGCAACGGCGAGTTGAGCGCCTGCATGCAGTATTTCGTTCAGGCCTTCGCCTGCCACAATCCCTATCCCGACAAGTACGACCTGCTGATGGACATCGCCACCGAAGAGCTCGGCCACCTCGAGATCGTCGGCGCGACGATCCAGATGCTGCTTGCCGGCGTGAACGGCAACCTGAAGGATGCCGCCGAGCACAACGACATCTTCGCCGACAGTGCTTCGAAGGACGATTTTATCCACTCGGCCTTCGGCATCGCCACCCAGTTCGGGGTGGTGACGGGCGGCGGTCCCCGTCTGACGGACAGTGCGGGCGTGCCGTGGCAGAGCACCTACATCAACGCCAACGGCGACCTGACGGTCGATCTGCGCTCGAACATCGCCTCCGAGGCGCGTGCCAAGATCGCCTACGAGTATCTGATGCAGTTCACCGACGACAAGGACGTGCTGGCGACGCTCAACTACCTGCTGACGCGCGAGGTGGCTCACCTCCAGCAGTTCGAGGCGGCGCTCGAGACGATCCGTCCCAACTTCCCGCCGGGCGTGCTGCAGAGCGACCCGCGCTATAGCAATCTCTACTCGAACCACTCGCAGGGCGGCGACTACCGCGGTCCTTGGAACGAGGGCCGCTCGACGGGCTTCGGCGAGGAGTGGCAGTATGTGGCCGATCCGTATGCGCAGGTCCTCGAGAGCGACGGCCTCACGCAGCTCGAACCCGAGGGTACGGAGCGCACGGCGGAGTCGGTGCGCAAGGCCGATCGTGCGCTGGGCAAGACGCGCAGCCGCGAGGTGCGCAGCGCCACGCCGACCGAGGATATCGCCTGGTGCGACTACGACGGCCGGGAGCGTCCCGAAATGCGGCGCGAACCCGTCGGGGAGCACTGACGGCTCCTTTTGGTACACCTTTTGCACCTTTGCGGCATACAACAACGGCCGTCGGGCGCATGCGGAGCGATTCGCGGCGACGCCGGTCACCAAATGTCCAATTAAAGTTTTTTTAACGCTATGAAAGAGTCGAACAACAAGACGTCGGGCCGTTCGCAGGCTTCGGCGAGCAAGTCGGGCGTAAAGAGCGGCGCATCGTCGTCGCGCAGCAGCCTCTCGAATCGCGGTACGGCAAGCAGCAGCTCGTCGAGCCGCGGCACGGCCTGCAGCAGCTCCGCAAACCGCCCGCGCGGCAACAATCCCGAGGGGATCAACCAGTACACGAAGAAGTCGGGCGGCAGCAAGTAGTCCGCGCGACGCCCGAAACCGCGAAGGGCCTTCCGACCATGTGTCGGAAGGCCCTTCGGCATGATGTGGCGGATTGACGGTCCCTTATGCGCGCACCGTGGCGCCGCAGCGGCTTTCGAACTGTTTCGCGAGGTTGCTCATGACGCGCTCGATCGTCTTGTCGTCGAGCGTGCGCGTGCGGTCCTCCAGTACGAAGCTCAGGGCATACGACTTCTTTCCGGCGGGGAGCTTGTCGCCTTCGTAGACGTCGAAGAGCGCCACACGCTTGAGCAGCTTGCGCTCTGCGGCGAAAGCCGCCTCGCGCAGCGCCGCGAAGGTGACGTTGCGGTCGACGAGCAGCGCCAAGTCGCGCTTCACCTCGGGATACTTCGACAGCTCCTCGACGGCGATGCGGTGCTTCTTGGTCGACTTGGCCAGCAGGTCGAAGT
The DNA here is from genome assembly GCA_964626515.1 of uncultured Alistipes sp. GTDB lineage: Bacteria > Bacteroidota > Bacteroidia > Bacteroidales > Rikenellaceae > Alistipes. The sequence continues at coordinate 831 of CAZVGH010000113.1, read as the reverse complement.
TGAGCTCGAAATAGTACACCTCCTGCTTGATGTCGAACAGCTTGCGGAGCTTGGGGCTGATGACGCCCAGCTCGGCCAGCTTCTTGCCGCCGCCCTGCGAGAGGACGAGCGCCTCGCCGTAGAGATCGCTCTGCAGCGATTCGGTCTTTAAAGTATAGATGTCGATGCCGAAGCGGCGGAGCAGCTTCTCGACCATGGCGCGCAGCGAGAAGAAGGAGCTCTTCACGGGCTTGGCGTCCCACGACTGCGGCACGGCGGTACCCGTGACGGCCATGGCGAGACGATACTCCTCCGAGTAGGCCGCCAGCGGCTGTTCGGGCGTCCGCTTCTCGGCGTCGTAGCGGTAGCAGTTGCCGAACTCGTAGAGCTTCAGATCGGCGTTGCGGTGGTTGATGTTGAGGGCGACCGCCTCCAGCATGTTGAAGACGAGCGTCTGACGCATGACGTTCAGGTCGGCGCTCAGCGGGTTCATGATCTTCACGCAGTGCTCGGCGGGGTAGCTCTCGAGCCCCTCGTAGTAGGAGCCCTTCGTGAGCGAGTTGGACATGATCTCCGTGTAGCCGCCCGCGGTGAGGAAATCGGCTGCCAGATTCATCAGCTTCGAACGGTCGGGATTCGGGGCGTAGGAGAGCGTCGAGCGCACGGCAGTCGGGATCTCGATGTTGTTGTAGCCGTAGATGCGCAGCACCTCCTCGGCCAGGTCGGCCTCGCGCTGCACGTCGACGCGGTAGGGCGGTACGGCCACCGTCAGCACGCCGTCGCGTTCGCTGCGTACCTCGATCTCGAGCGCCGCGAGGATCGTGCGCACGGTCTGCTCGGGGAGCTCCTTGC
>CAZVGH010000112.1:0-5512 GCA_964626515.1 uncultured Alistipes sp. | reverse complement strand
ATCATGGAGGAGCTGCGCACGCGCGACGGCGCGAGCTGGCGGTCGACCATCCAGTTCCTCAAGTCGCTGGGCCGCGGCACGCGTTATGCAGAGCGCAACCTGATCGGTTATCTCGACTTTCTGAAGAGCTTTGATCACCAAGCCCTCCGGGATTTCTACCACCAGTGGTACCGTCCCGACTACCAGGCCGTCGTCGTGGTCGGCGATCTGGATGCCGAAGCCGTCGAGGCCAAGATCCGCGCGCTGATGAGCGACATTCCCGCCCCGGCGGCCGACGCTTCGCAGAAAGAGGTGATCGTCGTTCCGGATAACCAAGAGCCTATTGTGACCGTCTTCACCGACAAGGAGATGCAGAGCTCGTCGGCCAAGCTCTACATCAAGCGGCGCGCCCAGCCCCTGGAGATGAACAACACGGGAATGGCGCAGATGCTCAACATCCTCTACACCTACCTCGACATCATGGAGAACAACCGCCTGAGCGAGCTCTCGATGAAATCCGACGCACCGTTCCTGGGCGCGAGCATGAGCAACGGCGGCATCGGCCTCATCCCGACGCTGGAGTGCACCTCGTTCGCCGTTTCGACCGAGGACGGCAAGCTGCTCCAGGGCTTCGAGGCCCTGATGACCGAGGTGGAGAAGATGCGCCGCTACGGATTTACCCAGAGCGAATTCGACCGCGTGAAGACCAACCTCATGCGCGGCTGCGAACGCAGCTACACCACCCGCAACGACCGCCGCAACGGCGGATTCGTGCAGACCTGTCTGTCGAACTTCCGCTACAATACGGCCATGCCCGACGCCGAGACCCGCTGGAAGCTGGACAGCACGCTCCTCACCATGGTGCGTCTGGAGATGGTCAACCAGCTGGCCGCACAAATCGTCACGCCTCACAACCGGGTCCTGTACATCACCGCCCCCGAAAAGGAGGGGCTTGCGAAGCCGGAGGCCGACGAGTTCGTCGCCGTGATGGAGCGGGCCGCCGAGGCGCAGGTCGAGGCGCACACGGATACCACCGTGCAGCGGCCGCTGATTCCCGAAGGGGTCGTCCTGAAGGGCTCGCCCGTCAAGAAGAGCTCCTCGAACGAACACTTCGGCTACACCGAATGGCAGCTCGGGAACGGCGTGCGCATCATCGTCAAGCCTACGACCTTCAAGGCCGACGAGATCCGCATGACGGCCTACTCCGAGGGCGGCACGTCGACGCTCGACGACGCGGATTACTATACGGGCAAGCTGCTCCAGTCGGTCATCCCGTTCTCCGGCATCGGCGACTTTTCGGCCGTGGAGCTGGGGAAGCAGCTGACCGGCAAGGTCGCGTCGGCCAGCCTGTCGATCAACGAATTTTCGGTCGGCGTCGGCGGAGCCTGCTCGCCCAAGGATCTGGAGACGATGTTGCAGCTCGTCTACCTGACCCTCACCGCGCCGCGCTTCGACCGCGACGACTACGACCGCTTCTCGACCCTGGTGCGCGCGCAGCTCGAAAATGCCGCGGCCGATCCGGGCTATGAGATGCAGGAGCGGTTCCTCAAGAAAGTCTACGGCGACCACTTCCGCCGCCAGATGTTCACGGCCGAGATGCTCGACCGGGCGGACTTCGAGCGTTTCCCGAAGCTCTACCGCCAGCTCTTCCCGGGCGTCCGCGGATTCACCTTCATCTTCGTCGGCAACATCGACCTCGATGTGCTGCGTCCGCTGGTCGAGCGCTACATCGGCTCGCTGCCGGCCCAGAAGCGTCCGCTCGCATACCGGGACGACCATGTCCGCCCCGTCAAGGGGCTCCACACGGAGGATTTCCGCAAGAAGATGCAGCAGCCCAAGGTGTCGGTCCACAGCTATTTCTCGGGCGATATCGACTACTCGCTGCGCACCCGCATCACGATGAACTTCCTCACGCAGGCGCTCAACGCCCGCTATCTGGAGTCGATCCGCGAGGAGAAAGGCGGCACATACGGCGTGAGCGTATCGGGTTCGAGCTCGCACATCCCCTTCGACGGCTACAGCATGAGCATCAGCTTCGATACCAACGAGGAGATGGCCGACGAGTTGCGCGAGATCGTGAAGAAGGAGCTTCGCGAGATGGCCGAGAACGGCCCCCGCACCGAGGATATCGAGAAGACGCGCGAGTACCTGCTCAAGAACTGGCCGACGAGTCTGGAGCAGAACGGCAACTGGCTCTCTTACATTCAGAGCTACCTGCGCTACGGCACGGACTATCTGACCGACTACGAGCGGCTGCTGCGCGAGGTGTCGAACGACGACGTGCGCGAGTTGATGCGCAAGATCCTCTCGGACGGCAACTGCATCGAGATGATCATGCGTCCGGAAGCCTCGGCCGGGAGCGATGACGCCGCGGCCGAAACGGCCGAATAACGGCGATGCCCCGATAGAAGGAACCCCCGCTGCAAATCCGCAGCGGGGGTTCGTTTTCGGATAGCATTCCGCCGAAGACGGCAAGCGCGTCGACGTCTTCCGGCAAAATGCAGACGAGTTTGCTTTATACTCGCTCGGCAAAAACAAACAAGGGTGCTTCTGTCCTCGCTTATCCGTATCTTTGGCTGGCGCAGAAGATACTCAGGCCTCGGCAATGCCCAAATAAATTTGGCATTGCGCTCGGCCTTTCGTATCTTTGTACGCGGCCGGGGACTTTCCGCCGGCCGACCAACCGAAAAAAACACCACCGATGAAACCCTCCAGTAATTTGTTCTTCGCAGCCGGCGCACTGCTGGCGCCGCAGGCGCAGGCGGCCGAACTCCCCGAGGCGAAGCAGACGGCCGAAGCCCCCGAACGGGTGCAGCCCGCGACGCCCGAGCGTCCCAACATCATCTTCATCATGGCCGACGATATGGGCTACGGCGATCTGTCGTGCTACGGCAACCAATACATCCAAACCCCGAATATCGACCGGCTGGCCCGCACGGGCACCAGTTTCACGCAGGCCTATGCCGGCAGCGGCATCAGCTCGCCCTCGCGCTGCTCGCTCATGACGGGCAAGAACAGCGGCAACACGCGCATCCGCGACAACTTCTGCTACGAAGGGGGCATCGAGGGCAAAAAGGTGTCGTCGCGCGGCGACACGATCCTCGTGCGGCGCGCCAACCTGCTGCCCGAGGACACCACGCTGGGCACCGTTCTCTCGAAGGCGGGCTACCGCACCTGTCTGGTAAACAAGTGGCATCTGGACGGCTACGACCCGGGATCGGCCCCCAACCACCGCGGATTCGACGAATTCTACGGCTGGACCATCTCGACCGTCTACAGCAACGATCCCTATTACTATCCCTACTACCGTTTCGCAGGCGACAGCCTCATCTACATCCGCGAGAACGCCCACGACGCGCACGTACGGCACAACACGGAGATCTCCACCGACGACGCCATCGCGTTCATCCACCGCAACAAGGAGCGCCCGTTCTTCCTCTTCCTCGGCTACGACGCGCCGCACGAGCCCTACAACATCGACGACACATCGTGGTACGACGACCACGGGGATTGGTCGCTCAGTACGAAGCGCTACGCCTCGCTGGTGACGCACATGGACTACAACATCGGCCGCCTGCTGGGCACGCTCGACAACCTGGGGCTGCGGGAGAACACGCTCGTCATCTTCGCCTCCGACAACGGGGCCGCGGTCATGGCGCCGCTCAGCGAGCTGAACTGCCACGCCGGCCTGAAAGGGCGCAAGGGACAGCTGTACGAGGGAGGCATCAAGGTGCCGCTCATCGTGAACCAGCCCGGCCGCGTACCGGCCCGCCAACTGACGAACCAGGTCTATTTCCCCGATTTCATGCCGACACTGGCCGCGCTGGCGGGCAACCCGGAGGCGGTCGTTCCCGATACGGACGGCATGGACATTTCGCCGCTCTTTTTCGGCGGCGAGGCGGAGACCGATCACCGCTACCTCTACTGGGAGTTCCCCGGCAAGCAGCGGGCCGTGCGCTACGGCGACTGGAAATGCGTCACGGTGCGGAAAGACGCCCCGCTGGAGCTCTACAACATCACCGAGGATCCGCGCGAGGAGCACAACGTGGCCGCCGAGCATCCGGAGCTGGTGAAGCAGCTGGACGAGGTGATGCACCGAATGCACAAACCGTCGGTGAACTATCCGATCCCCGAGGATTTCGCTCGGAAACAGCAATAGGTCCGGCATGCGTGCGACCGCATCGTTCGAGCGACCGCTCTATGTGATGGCGAAGCCCGCCGGTTCGCACTGCAACCTGGCGTGCCGTTACTGCTATTATCTGGAGAAGGGCAGCCTCTGCCCGCCGCATGAAGGCGGCAACCTCGACGACGAGCTGCTGGAGGAGTTCATCCGGCAGTACATCGGGATGCAGCCGGTGCCCCAGGTGCTGTTCACGTGGCACGGCGGCGAGCCGTTGCTGCGTCCGCTGGACTTCTATCGGCGGGCGCTGGAGTTGCAGCGGAAATACGCCCGTGGCCGACAAATCGACAACTGCCTGCAAACCAACGGCATCCTGCTGACGGATGCGTGGTGCGAGTTCCTGCGGGAGAATCAGTTTCTGGTAGGCATCTCCATCGACGGCCCGCAGGTGTTTCACGACCGGTATCGGCGCACGCGCGACGGGCGGGAGACGTTCCGGGAGGTGATGCGGGGCATCCGGCTCCTCCAAAAACACGGCGTGGAGTGGAACGCGATGGCGACGGTCAATGCCTTCAATGCCGACCATCCGCTGGAGTTTTACCGCTTTTTTCGGGAGATTGGCTGCCGATACCTTCAGTTTACGCCCGTCGTGGAGCGCATCGTCAGACGGGACGACGGCCTGACGCTGGCGCCGGGCATGAGCGGCTGGACCGATGCCCGATCGGCGCAGGAGGCCGTTACCGACTTTTCGGTGAAACCCGAACAGTGGGGCGCATTCCTTTGCACGCTCTACGACGAGTGGGTGCGCCGTGATGTGGGCGAGATCTTCGTGCAGCTGTTCGATGCCACGCTGGCCAACTGGGTCGGCGAGCCGCCCGGCATCTGTTCGCTGTCGGCGCAATGCGGCCGTGCGGCCGTCCTCGAGGCCAACGGCGATCTTTACGCGTGCGACCATTTCGTCTATCCCGAATACCGGCTGGGCAACATCCGCCGCCAACCGCTCGCGGAGTTGATGCACGGCAAACGGCTGTTCCGGTTCGGCCGTGCGAAGGAGGCGGCCCTGCCGCGCCAGTGCCGTGCATGCCGCTTCCTGTTCGCCTGCCACGGCGAGTGCCCGAAGAACCGCTTTCTGTACGACGCCCACGGCGAACTGGGCCTCAATTATCTGTGCGAGGGCTACCGCCGTTTCTTCGAACACGCCGCCGCCGATATGGATTACATGAAAGCCGAGCTGGAGGCCGGCCGCGCTCCGGCCAACATCATGACGCTGAAACGCTGAACAGCGAACCTGCCCGCAAAGACGGCGGACCGAGATACCTCGGTCCGCCGTCTTCATTTTTCTTGCTACCGTGAGTTGTCTTTTTATTTACAAAACACATCAAAAAAATTAACGCTTATGGTAAGAAAACTTGT
>CAZVGH010000111.1:0-5654 GCA_964626515.1 uncultured Alistipes sp. | reverse complement strand
CCACGTCGTGCAGAGGTGTCCCTGCATGACGAAGCGGTCGCGGCGCCCCTCGAGCGCGGCGCCGATGTTCGACCGCAGGTCAGGATTCGACGAGTAGATGTCCACGAAGTTGACGCCCTGCGCGATCGCGAAGTCAAAATCGGCGCAGACCTCCTCGCGGCTCTTGTGCATGAAGCCCTCGCAGCCGAGGGCGATCGTGCTCACGCGGAGGCCGCTGCGGCCCAGTGTGCGGTACTCCATGCGTTAAAACTCCTTTTCCTGTTTGAGATGCTCCGCGAAATCGTCGATGCGGCGCAGCTGCCGCGGGATGTCGATCGACTGCGGACAGTGGTGCACGCACTGGTTGCAGCCGATGCAGTGATTCGCCTGCCGCAGCTTCGGCACCGCGCGGTCGTAGCCGACGAGGAAGGCGCGGCGTGCGCGGCGGTAGTTCTCGGCCTGCATGCTCTCGGGGAGGTTGCCCTCGTTGACGCACTTGTTGTAGTGGAGCAGAATCGCCGGGATGTCCAGTCCGTAGGGGCAGGGCATGCAGTATTTGCAGTCGTTGCAGGGGATCGTGGGGTACTGCATCATGAGGTCGGCCGTCGCGTAGAGGTAGGCGATCTCCTCCTCGGTGAGCGGCTGCAGCGGGCAGAACGACCGCAGGTTGTCCTCGAGGTGCTCCATGTAGGTCATGCCGCTCAGGACGGTCAGCACGCCGGGGTGCGTTCCCGCATAGCGGAAGGCCCACGACGCCACGCTGCGCTCGGGCTCGCGCTGCTTGAGGCGCGCCACGATGTGGTCGTGCACCTTCGAGAGGCGGCCGCCCAGCAGCGGCTCCATGATGACGGCCGGGATGCCGCGCTTCTCCAGCTCGCCGTAGAGGTACTCGGCATCCGTGTTGCGGAGGTTGATCTCCTTCGCATGGCGCCAGTCGAGGTAGTTGAGCTGGATCTGCACGAAATCCCACTTATAGCGGTCGTGCTGCGAAAGGAGGTAGTCGAAGACCTCGATGTCGCCGTGGTACGAGAAGCCGAGGTTGCGGATGCGGCCCGCGGCGCGCTCCTCGAGCAGGAAATCGAGCATCCCGTTGTCGAGGTACCGTCCGCGCAGCGCCTCCATGCCCCCCATGCCGACGCCGTGCAGCAGCAGGTAGTCGATATAGTCCGTCTGCAGTTCGCTGAACGAGTTGCGGTACATCTGCATCGAGGCCTCGCGGCTCCAGGTCGAGGGGGCGAAGTTCGAGAGTTTCGTGGCGATGAAATAGCTGTCGCGCGGGTGCCGCTTCAGGGCGATGCCCGTGGCGCGCTCCGAGCGGCCCTTGCAGTAGGCCGGCGAGGTGTCGAAATAGTTCACGCCGTGGGCGATGGCCTTGTCGACCAGTCGGTTGACCGCCTCCTGGTCGATCTCGCCGTCGACGGTCGGCCAGCGCATGCAGCCGTAGCCGAGCAGCGAGACGCGGTCGCCCGAGGTCGGGTTCGTGCGGCAGGTCATGCGGTCCGTGGGGATCTCGCCGTCGGCCGCCGCGGCACCGTCCTGCGGGCGGCGCGGGGCGCAGCCGGCCAGTGCCGCCGTCGAGACAGCCGCCCCGAGGCCGAGGCGCTTCAGAAATTCCCGTCTGTCTATTGCATGTTTGTTTTCCGGTTTCATGGTCGTAGGCGCTTAAATGATGGCATGCTGTTCGTGTCCCTCGACGTAGATGGCGCTAAATGGCCGCGCGGGACAAAGGTTTTCGCAGGCGCCGCAGCCGATGCAGCGCTCGGTATTCACGGCGGGGATCTGCGGCGACGCGGGATCCGACGCATCGGAAGGGATCATCTGAATGGCCCCTGCCGGGCAGTGGCGGGCGCAGTTGCCGCACGAGACACCCTCCGTGAGGGGGAGGCAGTTCGCCTTCACCCAGACGGCGCGGCCGATCCGCACGGAGGACTTGTCGGCCGCCGTGATTCGCCGGATCGCCCCCGTGGGGCAGACCTCCGAGCACTTCGTGCACTCGGGGCGGCAGTAGCCGCGCTCGTAGGAGGCTTCGGGCTGCATCAGACGGTCGAGGGCCGTCGAGGGGCGCAGCACTCCGTTGGGGCAGACCGCGACGCAGAGCTGGCACCCCGTGCAGTGCTGCGACAGGTTGCGCAGCGAGCGGGCTCCGGGCGGCACGATCGGCGTCGCGCGCACGGGCGCCTTCTTGTCGAGCAGAACGGCCAGGCCGCCGTCGACCGTCTTCTCCTGTGCCCGTGCGGCCGCCGAGGCGGCGAAGAGCCCCGCAACCGTCAGGAAGCGGCGGCGGGAGGCATCGGCAGGAGCGGCCGCCGCAGCGCTCTTTTCAGCCGATACGACCGGGCGGCAGCGTTCGTAGCGGATGGCGCCGCGGTTGCAGTTCTCGAGGCAGTCCATGCAGGCGACGCAGCGCGTGTAGTCGATCCGATGGGCCTTGCTGTCGATGCAGGCCGCCTTGCAGCGGCGGGCGCAGAGGCCGCAGCCGTTGCACTTCGACACATCGACGACGGGGCGGAAGAGGGCGTATTTCGAGAAGAAGCCCAGCACCGTGCCGACGGGGCAGACCGTGTTGCACCAGGTGCGGCCGTTGCGCCAGGCGAGCACGCCGACCGTCAGCAGCGTCGCCACGGCGATCGCGAAGGTCGGCAGGCTGCGCAGCCACACCTCGGTCTCGTAGAAGGCGTAGCTGCCGGCCCGCTCGGCCGCGGCGGCCAGCAGGTTGTTGCCCCACGCCCAGAGGGGTGCGAGCAGGTTCTGCGCGATGCGGCCGTAGGCGCTGTAGGGCGCCAGCAGCATCGCCGCGGAGCCGACGCCGCCGACAAGCAGCACGGCGAAGAGCACCAGCATCGCCACGCGCAGCCCCTGTCGGGCGGGCGACCAGGCATAGCGGTTGCGGCGTTTGCGGCCGATGCGGCCCAAGCGGCCGAAGAGGTCCTGCAGCACGCCCAGCGGGCAGATGACCGAGCAGTAGAGACGTCCGAAGAGGAGCGTCAGCACCACCAGCGCGGCGACCACGCCGACGTTGAGCGCCAGCACGGCGGGGAGGAACTGGACTTTGGCCATCCAGCCGAACCACGTGTGGATCGTCCCCGTAAAGTCGAGGAACAGGAGCGTGACGAGCACGAAGAAGAGCAGCGCGCACACGATCCGGATTTTTCGCAACATAATCGTATCGGGTATTAACAGTGTTTTCGGGCGTCGCAGTCGCAAGCGGGCGGCAGCGCCGCGCAACAGCATCCTGCGACAAATATAGGTACGGGCGGCCGAAGGCGGACTATCCGAATTCCGGTTTTTTATACCATTTTTACGGATCCGGGGGTCTCGGGGCTTCAGGCTTCAGGCTTCAGGCTTCAGGCTTCGGGCTTCGGGCTTCGGCCGTCTATCGGCGCAGTTCGGCGATAAACCCGGGCCAGAGCCGCCACAGGTTCTCGGTCTGCAGCCACAGCTCGCGCGCCTCGGCCTCGACCGTGGGGTGTTCGCTCTCGATCGAGGCCAGGTAGGCGGCATCGGCGGGGTGTTCGTCGGCCGTGAACTCGCGGTAGTAGGGAGCGAAGCGCTCGCGGAAGCGGATCAGCTCGCCCTGCGGCAGGCGGCCGTCGCGGCGGAAGCCCGCCCACAGGAGCAGCAGCACCCGCACGGCGTGCTTATCCGAGACGTCGTTGATGACCTCGTCGAAGAGCTCCTGCTCGTCCATCGCCTGGTAGTCGAAGGCCAGCAGCGTGCTCCCCTCGAGGTGGTCTTCGGGGTCGAGTTCGAGCAGCAGCTCGAGCATCGCGGCCGAGAGTTCGAAGTCGTCGATCAGAAAGTGGTCGATCGCCGTGGCGTGCAGCAGCTCCAGCACGGCGCGCGAGTTGGCGTGGTTCCACTCCAGCACCACCTCCTCGTCGTCGGGCAGGAGGGCCATCAGGCGCTGGAAGGCCTGAAAACGTTCGTTGCAGGCCTGTTCGACGGCCCCCTCCCGCTGCAGACGGCGCGTCTCGGCGAGGACCTTCGCGAAATCGTAGGGGCCCGAACCGGTCAGCTCGAAGGTCTGGTCGGGCGTGGGGTTAAGCTGCGGTTTTTGCATCGCGGCGAAGTTTATAAAGCATGATGTTGGTAATCGCAAGGGTCACGAAGAGCCCCGCCAGGTAGGCGGCCGTGCGGTTCTCGAAACCGAAGAACTGGTCCGAGACGAAGACGAACGAGGTGCAGACGTAGGTCATCGCCACGGCGGGCAGCAGGGCCGCCAGCGGGTTGCGGCGCCGCCGCACGAGGGCCGCCGTGACGGTCCACAGCACGATCGTCGCCAGCGTCTGATTCGTCCAGGCGAAGTAGCGCCACACGACGTCGAAATCGACCGTCGTAATCCAGTAGCCGACCACGAAGAGCGGAATGCAGATTGCGAAGCGTTTGGCGGGCGAGCGCTGCTCGAGGTGCAGCATGTCGGCGATGATCAGGCGGGCCGAGCGGAAGGCCGTGTCGCCCGAGGTGATCGGGGCCGCCACGACGCCCAGCAGCGCCAGAATGCCGCCCGCGACGCCCAGCATGCCGTTCGAGACGGCATCCACGGCCCAGGCGGCGCTGCCGCCGTGCGCCTTGAGCTGCACGGCCAGCTCGCCCGCACCGCCGAAGAAGGCCATGGCGACGGCGGCCCAGATGAGGGCGATGATGCTCTCGGCGATCATCGCGCCGTAGAAGACCGGACGGCAGGCGCGCTCGTTGTCGACGCAGCGGGCCATGAGGGGCGACTGCGTGGCGTGGAAGCCCGAGATGGCTCCGCAGGCGATCGTAATGAAGAGCGTCGGGATGATCGGCAGACGGTCGGCGTCGAGCTGGAAGTTGCGCAGCGTGGTCAGCTCGGGGATCGCATAATCCCCGACGACGACGGCGCCCAGCAGCCCGAGCGCCATGGCGACCAGCGCGATGCCGAACAGGGGATAGACCTTGCCGATGATCTTGTCGATCGGCAGCAGCGTGGCGACGAAGTAGTAGGCGAGGATGATCCACACCCACGCGGCGGTCGACACGACGGGGGTCATGTTGCCCAGCAGCTGGGCGGGGCTCAGCAGGAAGACCGCCCCCACGAGGACGAGCAGCAGCACCGAAAAGAGGCGCATGAACTGCCGCATGCCGCCGCCGAGGTAGCGGCCCACCACCTCGGGGATGCTCAGTCCGTCGTGCCGCACGAGCAGCACGCCCGAGAGGAAATCGTGCATCGCCCCCATGAAGATGCCGCCCAGCGTGATCCACAGGAAGGCGACGGGGCCGAAGCAGGCGCCCAGCACGGCACCGAAGATGGGGCCCGTGCCGGCGATGTTGAGCAGCTGGATCAGGAAGACGCGCCAGCGCGGCAACGGGACGTAGTCCACGCCGTCGTAGAGCCGGTGGCAGGGCGTCGGCGCGGCGGGGTCGATGCCGGCGAGCCGTTCGAGGTAGCGCCCGTAGGTGAAATAGGCCGTCACGAGGAGGGCCAGGCAGATCGAAAACGTAATCATTCGCTCGAATTTTACGCGAAGATACGAAGAAAAAGCGTCTTTTTTCGCAAAAACATTTGCACGGATTATTTTTTTTTCGGATATTTGCACCTCGAAAAGGAGACCCAACCGGCCGACTGTCCCGGCAGAAGGCGAACGGCGGAGGGATCCGACAGGCCGAAATAGCTCAGCGGTAGAGCACTTCACTCGTAATGAAGGGGTCCCGAG
>CAZVGH010000110.1:0-5683 GCA_964626515.1 uncultured Alistipes sp. | reverse complement strand
TGCTGCTCAACGACTTCGACACGATCGACAAGTACCGCATCGACGCCGCGCAGCTCTTCCGCAACCTCTCGGACCTCAAGGAGATCGAGGCCGACATCTCGTACCTCACGCCCGAGCAGCAGGAGATCATCCGCAACTTCTGGTCGTCGCTGGGCCCCGAGGCCGACCTCTCGGAGGAGAAGCGCAAGTTCTTAGAGATATGGCGCACCCTCGGGCCGATCTACGAGCAGTACCGCGCCCGCCTCACGGAGCTGGGCATCGCCTACGGGGGCATGATCCAGCGGGCGGCCGCCGACCGTCTCGATGCGGGGGCGTTCGCGTTTCAGGAGCCGCGGCGCTACGTCGTGGCGGGCTTAAACGCCCTGTCCGAGTGCGAAAAGGTGCTCTTCCGCTTCCTCTCGACTGCCGCCGAGACCGATTTCTACTGGGACTACGACATTTATTATAAGGAGAACCGCGAGCAGGAGGCCGGCTTGTTCGTGCGCGAGAACGTCGCGGCCTTTCCGCCGCGCCCCGGCATCTCGCACGACCACATGTCCCGGCCCAAAGAGCTGACGGTGGTGTCGGCCGTCTCGAACGCCGTGCAGTGCAAGTATGCCGCGGAGATTCTGCGCGACTATGCCCTCCGCGAGCCGCTCGACAAGCGGACGGCCGTGGTGCTGACCGACGAAAACCTTCTGCTGCCGCTGCTCTACGCCCTGCCGGAGGAGGTGGGCAAGGTCAACGTTACGATGGGCTTCCCGCTCAAGCAGAGTCTGGCCTACACGTTCGTCGAGCGCCTTGTCGCGCTGCAGGCCCACAGCCGCCTGAAAGGGGAGCGATGCCTTTTCTACCACGCCGATGCCGCGGGGCTTCTGGCCCATCCCTATGTCGCGGAGAGCGACGAGAAGCTGACGCGCACGCTCGCCGAGGAGATCGTGCGCGAGCGGCGGATTGCGGTCGATGCCGCGTGGCTCGGGCGCAACGACCTGCTGCGCCGCATCTTCCGCCCGGCCCGCACGTGGCAGGAGCTGTCGGACTGGCTGTCGGAGATCGTCGCGGCCGTGGCCCGGATGCCCTGCGGGGGCGACGACGTGCGGCGGCGAATCGAGTTCCTGGCCCTCCTCGCCGAGGAGATCGTCAAGCTGCGCCATTCGCTCGAAGCGTGCGGCATTGCGGTTGAAACCGACGTCTACGCTTCGCTGCTGCGCCGCCACCTGCAGACGCTCCGCATTCCGTTCGAGGGCGAACCGCTCGAAGGCGTGCAGGTGATGGGGATTCTGGAGACCCGCAACCTCGACTTCGAGAACGTCGTGATCCTCTCGATGAACGACGACAACTTCCCCGGCAACCGCATGACGCAGCCCTCGTTCGTGCCCTACAACCTGCGGACGGCCTTCGCGCTGCCCACGCCCGAGCACCACGAGGGGGTTTACGCCTACTATTTCTACCGCCTGATCCAGCGGGCCCGGCGGGTCCACATGCTCTATTGTTCGCATGCCGACGAGAAGTCGACCGGCGAGCCGAGCCGCTACGTCTACCAGCTCGACTACGAAAGCGGCATCCCCGTGCGGCGGGTCGAAGTGGGGGTCGACGTGCACCTGGCGCAAAGCGCCCCGATCGAGGTGGCGAAAGATGCCCGGGCGATGGCGCGCCTGGAGCAGTTCGTCGATCCCGACGCGCCGGCGACCCTCTCGCCGACGGCCTTTTTCCGCTATGTTGCCTGCCCGCTGCGCTTCTATTTCCACTCGGTGGCCCGTCTCTCGACCGAGGACGAAGTTTCGGAGGAGGTCGACGCCCCGATGTTCGGCACGATCCTCCACGCCGCGGCGCAGAAGCTCTACGGCCGCATCGTCGGCGAGGCGCATCCGGGGGCGACGCTGCAGGCGCTGCTGCGCACGGACGAAGTGGCGGCGGCGGTTGTCGGAGCGATCAACCTCCATTACCTGCGCGACGAAAAGGCGTCGCCGGACGACTATACGGGCAACCTGCTGTTGGTCAAGGACATCGTTACGCGCTACCTGCGCGGCGGCGTGATGCGCTACGATGCGGCGCACGACGCTTTCACGACGACGGGGCTGGAAGAGACGGTCGCCTATGCCTTTCCGTTCGAAGCTGCGGGAAGAAAGCTGCACCTCAAGTTCTCCGGCATTGCGGACCGCATCGACCGCCTCGACGACGGGACGCTCCGCGTGGTGGACTACAAGACGGGCGATCCCCATCTGGAGTTCGACGGGCTGGAGAACCTGTTTCATGGCAAGGGCCGCCAGCGCTTCTCCAACGTGGTCCAGACGCTGCTCTATGCGATGATGCTCTACCGTTCGCGGGGCAGCGACGCCTGCCCGACGCTCTACTATGTGCGCGACATGCACCGCGACGACTACAGCCCGGAACTTCGGGACAAGGCGTGCGGCTGCCGCGGCCTGCGCTACTCGGCCTATGCCGAGCGCTTCGAGGAGCTGGTGCGCGAGACGCTTGCGGAGCTCTACGATCCGGCGGTGCCGTTCCGCCCGTGCGAAGATGTCGACACCTGTCGCTTCTGCGACTTTCAGGCGATCTGCAAACGCGGCAAATAGAAAAGGCGCCCCTCGAAAGGGGCGCCTTTCTTCTTATAGCCGGACCCGGAAGTAGGGGGCGCCGCTGCGGCGGGCCGCCTCCAGTCCGACGGGAGAATCCTCGAAAATCAAGGTTTCGCCCGGCGGCACGCCGCAGCGCCGCATGGCCTCCAAGAAGCAGTCGGGCGCGGGTTTGCTGCGGGCGATGTCGCTGCCGGCCAACAGACCGTCGACCCGCCCGGCGGGACACTCCGCCTCCGGCGTATCGGGCCCTCCGAGCCCGAGGTGGCGCATGACGTTCTCGATGTTGGCGCGGCTGCCCGTGGAGACGATCCATACGCGGCCGCCCTGCTCGCGGAAGCGGCAGCAGAAGTCCCACAGAGGCCGGTTGAGCCTCACGGAGCCGAAAAATGCGGGGTAGAGCTCGATCTTCCGCAGCCGCAGCCGTTCGCGCTCGGCGGCATCGCCGATGCCGTAGCTGCGGAGGAACTCGTCGCACCGCATGCCGAAGTAGCGGGCGAGGTACTCCTCCTCGCCGAGGGGATAGCCCGCTTCGGTGAGGGCGGCGACGTAGGCGGCGGCGTTGGCCTGCCGCGTGTCGACCAGCGTGCCGTCGAAGTCGAGCAAAATCAGTCGGATCGGGGCGTTCATGCGGCGGCGAAGATCAGTCGAAAGACTGCATGCCCGACTGGGCGATGAGCATCAGCCGCTGGTACTCGGCCGGCGTGAGCTCCATGAAGAAGTAGTGGATCGGGTCGATGCGCATGCCGCGGAAGCGCACCTCGTAGTGGAGGTGCGGCGCCAGCGAAAGACCCGTGTCGCCCGAGCGGGCGATGATGTCGCCTCGGCTTACGCGCTGCCCCCGGCGGACGTTGATCTGCGAGAGGTGGCTGTAGGAAGTCTCGAAGCCGTTGCCGTGGTCGATCGACACGGTGCGGCCCGAAGTCGAGTTGCGGTCCCACACGTCGCGGACCACGCCGTCGGCCGTGGCGAAGACGCGCGAACCCTCGGGCACGGTGTAGTCGACGCCCTGATGCGACTGCAGCGTCTTGTAGAACGGATGGATGCGCATGCCGTACGAAGTGGTCAAGAGGGTGAGCTGCTTGTTGATGACGGGCTGGATCGCAGGAATGTGGTTGCACCCCGCGCCGAGCGAGTCGATCTTCGCCTGCAAGGTCAGGTAGGTGTCGCCGAGGGCTTCGAGCCGTGCGGCCATCTCGTCGCTGCGCCGGCGCAAATCGCGGCGCAGCTGGGGCGTCGTGCGGGCGACGAGGGCCTCGTAGCTGACGCTGCGCGCGCCGTGGCCGCTCTGGTACTCGTAGGGATTCGACTCGAAGAGGATGCGGAAGACGTTGCGGTCGCGCGCCTCCAAGTTGTCGAGGACCATGGCGAGGGAGTCGTAGCGCTGCGTGAGGAGCGCGTACTCGCGGTTCATGGCGTCGGTCGAGTGGCGGAGGATGTACTCCGAAGGGGTGTCGAAGAAGATCGAGAAGCCCAAATAGTAGAGCACGGCCGCCCCGGCCCACACGAAGAGGTGCACCGTCCCGCGGACGATGTTCTGGCGGCGCCGCTTGCGCCTGCGGTATTTTTCGAATTCTTTCTTGCCGGGCATCGTCGTCTTACATTTCGAAGCTGGTATCGCGCATCTGCTCCATGTACTGGTCGTACTCCTCGGTAGTCATGTGGCGGTTGAAGTAGTTGATCGGGTTGACGGCCGTACCCAGGTGGATCACCTCGTAGTGGAGGTGGGGAGCCGTCGAGCCGCCCGTGTTGCCGGTTTCGCCGATGATCTGTCCGCGCGTAACCTTGTCGCCGACCTTCACGAAGATGCGGCTCAGGTGGGCGTAGCGGGTCTGGTAGCCGAAGCGGTGGTTCAGGAGAATCTGCATGCCGTAGCCGCGGGTCGCCTCGCCGCGGTCGGTCTTCTGCACCGTGGCGTCGCCTGTGGCGTAGACGGGCGTTCCGCGGTCGCAGCCGAAGTCGCACCCCTTGTGGGGGATGATGCGCTGGTAGATCGGGTGCATGCGCCGCGGGTTGAAAGCGCCGATGTGGTTGCCGTGCAGCGCCTTGCGGTCGATGGGCCAGATGGCCGGAATGGAAGCCGCGAGGCGCGACTTGTCTTTGGAGAGGACCTGCAGCTCGTCGAACGACACGGACTCCAGGTAGAGCGTGCGGGCCAGCGCGTCGAGCTGCTTCCAGGTGCCGATCATCGTGCCGGAGAACGGATCGTTCTCCAGGGGCGCATATTTCTCGTCGGGGTAGGGATACCAGATTTCGGGCCGTGCCAGCGTGTCGGTCGAGAAGAGCGAGCGGTAGACGTAGGTGTCGCGGTGGCGGATTTCGTCGACGCGGCTCTGCGCGGCCCGGATGCGCTCGCGGAGAATGCGGTAGCGGATCAGCAGCTCGCGGTTGCGGCGGTCGATGCGGTAGATCTTCGGGGTCTGGAAATACTGGGCGAAGAGCACGTTGACGATCGATATGACGATGAAGCCGATGAGCACCTTGCGCAAGGCCCGGTAGACCTTGAGCCGCAAGGGCGGCTTCGCAGGCCGGCGCACGGGCTTCTCCGCGCTGCGCGCCGGACGGGCGGCGAGGGATGCGTCGGAGGGGGCGGTCGGTTTTTGTGTCATCGTCTAAAAAACTGCGGTCTTCAGGATGCAAATTTAAGTTTAATTGTGTAATTTTGCAACCCGGTATCGGGAGAACGTTGAAACAAGACCGCATAGTATATATGGAATCTGCAAAAATCCGCCAGGCTTTCCTGGACTTTTTCGAAAGCAAGGGCCACGCGATCGTGCCGTCGGCGCCGATGGTCGTCAAGGGCGACCCCACGCTGATGTTCACCAACGCGGGCATGAACCAGTTCAAGGATATTTTCCTGGGCAACGCCCCGCGCAAATACCCCCGTGCGGCCGACACGCAGAAGTGCCTGCGCGTCTCGGGCAAGCACAACGATCTGGAGGAAGTCGGGCACGACACCTACCACCACACGATGTTCGAGATGCTGGGCAACTGGTCCTACGGCGACTACTTCAAGCAGGAGGCGATCGCGTGGGCGTGGGAGCTGCTGCACGACGTCTACAAGCTGCCCGCGGAGCGGATGTACGCCACCGTCTTCGAGGGCTCGGAGGAGGACGGCGTGCCGTTCG
>CAZVGH010000109.1:0-5814 GCA_964626515.1 uncultured Alistipes sp. | reverse complement strand
CGCAAAAGCCGAATACGTCAGCCGCCTGAACACGCGGGAGACGGGACAAAAAAAGACGGTCGCCATACGGCGACCGTCTGAACTGCGAGCTGTTGATGAGGCTTGAACTCACGACCTCTTCCTTACCAAGGAAGTGCTCTACCACTGAGCTACAACAGCATCTTTTCCTCTTTCGAGCGGTGCAAAAGTACGCAAGAAAAATGAAATGACCAAAAAATTGCACAACTTTTCGGAATATTTTCTATCTTTACTCGATTTTTATACTAAAACCCATGAAAAAGATTCTGATTGTAGGTGCAGGAGGCCAGATCGGTTCCGAATTGACGGTCTATCTGCGGAAGATTTACGGCGGCCAGAACGTCGTCGCAACCGACATGCGCGACTGTCGCCAGCTGGGCGAGGACGGCCCCTTCGAGGTGCTCAACGCCCTCGACGCAACGGCCATGGCCTCGATCGTCGGTCGCTACCACATCGACACGATCTTCAACCTCGTCGCACTGCTCTCGGCCGTCGGCGAGCGCAACCCGCAAATGGCATGGAATGTGAATATGGGTGCCCTGAACAACTCCTTGGAGGTGGCCCGGCAGCACCACTGCGCGCTCTTCACGCCCTCGTCGATCGGCGCCTTCGGTCCCTCGTCGCCCAAGGACGGAACCCCGCAGGACACGATCATGCAACCGACCACCATCTACGGCATCTGCAAATACACGGGCGAAATGCTCGGCAACTATTACCACCACAAGTACGGCGTCGACACCCGTTCGGTGCGCTTCCCGGGCATCATCTCGAGCGTCACCCTCCCCGGCGGCGGCACGACCGACTACGCCGTCGAGATCTACTACGAGGCGATCCGCTCAGGCCGCTTCACCTGCCCCGTTCCGCCGCACGTCTACATGGACATGATCTACATGCCCGATGCGCTGCGCGCCTGCGTCGAGCTCATGGAGGCCGACCCCGCACAGCTCAAGCACCGCAACAGCTTCAACCTCGCCTCGATGAGCTTCACGCCCGAGATCATCTGCAACGAGATCCGCAAGCGGCTGCCCGACTTCACGATGGATTACGACATCGACCCCGTCAAGCGCGACATCGCCGAAAGCTGGCCCAACTCGCTCGACGACACCTGCGCCCGCGAGGAGTGGGGCTGGAAACCCGAGTGGGATCTGTCGCGCATGACCGACGACATGCTGCTGCATATCCGTCAGAAACTGGGCAAATAAGATGCGACGCGCGGTCATGTGGATCCTCGGCGTCGTGCTGCTGACTGCAGCGATCACCGCAGCGGGCGGCCTCTATCTGGTCTCCGTGGCGCTGCGGCCCGCCGTCGAGCGCGACGCCGAGGTCTGCTACCGCGCATTCTGCGAGAACTACCCTGCCCTGCAGCCCTGGGCCAACTCGCTGCGGCAGGCCGGTCTGCTGCGCGACACGACCCTCGTCACCGATACGGGGCGCCTGCAGGCGTGGTACGTCCCCGCCCCGCACCCGACCGACAAAACGGCCCTGCTCATCCACGGCTACACGGACCATCCCTTCGGGATGCTGCAGATCGGCGCCCTCTACCGGCGCACGCTGGGCTACAACCTGCTGCTGCCCGCCCTGCGCTACCACGGCGGCAGCGAGGGCGAGGCGATCCAGATGGGCTGGCTCGACCGGGAGGACGTGCTGCGGTGGATCGGCGAGACGGAGCGGCTGTTCGGCGGCGAACAGCAGATCGTCGTCCACGGCATCTCGATGGGTGCCGCCACGGCGATGATGCTCGCCGGCGACACGCGACTGCCGGCCAATGTGCGCTGCTTCGTCGAGGACTGCGGCTACACGAGCGTCTGGGAGCAGTTCGCCAAGGAGCTGCGCGAAGATTACGGGCTTCCCGCCTTTCCGCTGCTCCACGCAGCCGATCTGATCTGCCGCCACCGCTACGGCTGGGGATTCCGCGAAGCCACGGCGCTCGAGGCTGTGGCCCGCTGCGACCGTCCGATGCTCTTCATCCACGGCGAGGCGGACCGCTACGTCCCCACGGCGATGGTCTATCCGCTGTTCGAGGCCAAGCAGGGCGCCAAGGCGCTGTGGATCGCCCCCGGTTCGGGCCATGCCGCCTCGTATGCCGACTACCCCGAACGCTACACCGCCTGCGTCGCCGACTTCGTGCGGCGATATATGTAGGCGAGTATTTTTTCTCCCGCTTATTCGTACCTTTGGCTAAAGCCGAAGATACTCCGCTTGCTTCTGCTCTCGACTTTTCGCACCTTTGGCTGACGCCTTAGGTACTCCCGCTCGGCAAAATGCAAGCGAGCTTGCATTTGCTCTCGCTTATTCGTACCTTTGCAAGCATGGAACCGAACGCCGCCGAAACGGACATCCGCGCCATCCTCCGCCGTTACTGGGGATACGACACCTTCCGTCCCGTGCAGGAGGAGATCATCCGTGCGGTGCTGGCCGGACGCGACACGCTGGCGCTGCTCCCCACCGGTGGCGGCAAGTCGCTCACCTATCAGGTGCCGACAATGGCGCGCGAAGGGCTCTGCATCGTCGTCACGCCCCTGATCGCCCTCATGAAAGACCAGGTCGACCGGCTGCGCAAGCTCGGCATCCGAGCCGCGGCGATTCATTCGGGGCTCTCGGCCCGTCAGATCGACGTGCTGCTCGACAACTGCGTCTACGGTGATCTGAAATTCCTCTACGTCGCCCCCGAACGGCTCGCCACGGAGCTCTTCCGCGCCCGTGTCATGCGGATGAAGGTCTCGCTGCTGGCCGTCGACGAGGCGCACTGCATCTCGCAATGGGGCTACGATTTCCGCCCCTCCTACCTCGAGATCGGCGCCCTGCGCGAGCGGCTGCCCGGCGTACCCGTGCTGGCCCTCACGGCCTCGGCCACGGAGCGCGTCACCGAGGATATCATGCAACAGCTCCGTTTCGACGAGCCGCACCTGCTGCGCGGCAGTTTCGCACGGCCCAACCTCTCGTTCAGCGTCCGCCACACGGAGGACAAGAACGGCCAGCTGCTCCGTCTTGTTCGCAACGTCGCGGGGACAGGCATCGTCTATGTCCGCACGCGCGAGGCGACCGAGCAGATCGCCCAGCTGCTGCGCGACGAGGGCGAATCGGCCGTCGCCTACCACGGCGGCATGGCGCACGCCGAACGGTCGCTGCGGCAGGAGGAGTGGATCGCCGGTAAAACACGCATCATGGTGGCCACGAACGCCTTCGGCATGGGCATCGACAAGAGCGACGTCCGCTTCGTGGTCCACTACTCCATGTGCGACTCACTCGAAAGCTACTACCAGGAGGCAGGCCGCGCAGGCCGCGACGGAGGACGCGCCTATGCCCTGCTGCTCGTCGCCCCCGATGACGCCGACCGGATCGTCCACCGCTTCGAGCAGGAGTTTCCGCCCCTCGAGCGGGTGAAGGATATTTACGAGAAGCTCTGCTCCTATCTGCAGGTGGCCGTGGGCGACGGCGCCGACAGCTCCTACCTGTTCAACATCTACGATTTCTGCCGCCGCGAACACCTCTACGAAGGGACCGTGCAGTGCGCCGTCAAGCTCTTGCAGCTCAACGGCTACATGACCCTCACCGACGCCCGCGAGCATCCCGCGCGCATCCTCTTCACGGTCAGCCGCGACGAGCTCTACCGCCTGCGGCTGCGGCGCGACGAGCTCGACCCCTTCATCCGCGTGCTGCTGCGCCTCTACAACGGAGTCTTCACCGAGTTCCGCCCGATCGACGAACAGCAGATCGCCGACTGGAGCGGCTACACCGTCGAGCGGGTGCGCGAGCTGCTCCGCCGGTTGTGGCAGCTCCGCGTGATCCGCTACATCCCCGCCAACGCCTCGCCGATCCTCTATCTGAACGAGGAGCGGCTGCCCCGCGCCGACCTCTACATCGCCCCCGAGACCTACCGGCGGCGCAAGGAGCTCACGCGCGAGCGTTTCGAGCAGATGCTGCGCTACGCTTCGAACGAGAGCGAGTGTCGCAGCGAGATGATCGAACGCTATTTCGGTGCGACCGAGAGCCGCCCGTGCGGCCGCTGCGACCTCTG
Organism: uncultured Alistipes sp.; assembly: GCA_964626515.1. GTDB lineage: Bacteria > Bacteroidota > Bacteroidia > Bacteroidales > Rikenellaceae > Alistipes. The sequence continues at coordinate 1,778 of CAZVGH010000109.1, read as the reverse complement.
TCTGGCACGGCGCAAGGCGGCGAAAAAGGCGGCAGCCGAAGATTCGCTGCGCGAAATCGTCCTCGAACGCCTGCTCGACGCACCGACCGATCCGCGCACGCTGGCCGCCGCCCTGCCCGGCTCGCCCGAAGCGGCCTCCGAAGTGCTGCAGCGGATGCAGGAGGCGGGCGAAATCGCCCTCGATGCCGACGGGAAACTGAAAATTAGCCGTCCTTAAGCGCCCCGTTTCCGATTTTATTGCGTATCTTTGTCGAGCCGAATGCCGTCGAACGGAGTTTGTCCGCCGCGACGCACTCGGTCCTGCATTGTATCCGCATGACACCTCGCGAGCCCTATATCGATAAAATAGACAACGAAACGACGTCGCAGCTCCCTGCGATCGAGTTCCACGGCGACATCCGCATCATCGACCGCGAAGAGCAGGTCGAGGAGGCCTGCCGGTACCTCGCCGGGCAATCGGTCCTGGGCTTCGACACCGAGACACGTCCCTCGTTCCGTGCGGGGGTGACGTTCCGCGTATCGCTGTTGCAGCTCTCGTCGCCCGAACGCTGCTACCTCTTCCGCCTGAACCGCATCGCCCTCTCGAAACCCATCCTGGAGCTGCTCGAAAACGCCGACCTGCCGAAGATCGGCGCCGACGTGGCGGGCGACCTGCGGTCGCTGCACCAGCTGCGTCACTTCCGCGAAGCGGGATTCATCGACCTGCAGGCGATCGTCGGAGCCTGGGGCATCGAGGAGAAGAGTCTGCGCAAGATGTCGGCCATCGTGCTCGGCAAACGGGTCTCGAAGGCGCAGCGCCTGAGCAACTGGGAGAGCAGCGAGCTGACGGACAAACAGCGGATCTACGCCGCCACCGACGCCTGGGTCTGCATCCAGATCTACCGCCGTCTGCAGAGCGTCCCGCAGACGCATCCGCTCGCAACGCCGGCACCCGTCGAGGAGCAGCCCGCCCCGAAGCGCAAGCGATCGCACCGCGGTTCGGGACGCAGCCGCCGGAGCAGCACCCGACCGACCGCCGGGCCGGAGCCGGCACCCGTTCCGGCCGATCCCGCAGCGGCACCGCCCGCGGAGGCCGCCAAGCGGCCGCGGCGTGCGAAAGCCGACACGGCGGCCGAGGGGCAGGCGGGTGAAGGAGCCCCGAAGCCCAAACGCAGGCGGACGCGACGCACCGGCCCCAAAGCGGCCGACGCGGCCCGCACCACGGCCGGGAACGACCGTTCCTCCGACAGCAAATAAGCATACGACATCATGATACCCAAAATCATCCTGCGCCGCGGCAAGGAAGAGTCGCTTCTGCGGCGTCACCCGTGGATCTTCTCGGGCGCGATCGACCACATCGAAGCCGAATCCGAGGCCGATTTCAGCGAAGGCTCGCTGGTCGAGGTCTACACGCGCGGCGGCGATTTCATCGCACAAGGCCATTACCAGATCGGTTCGATCGCCGTGCGGGTCCTCTCGTTCGAGCAGGAGCCGATCGATCAGGCGTTCTGGAACCGCCGCATCGCCGTGGCCTATGACGTGCGCCGCACGCTGGGGCTCACGGAGAATGCCGAGACGACCTGCTACCGGCTCATCCACGGCGAGGGCGACAGCCTGCCGGGGCTGGTGGTCGACATCTACGGCTCGACGGCCGTCGTCCAGTGTCACTCGGTGGGCATGTACCGTTCGCGGCACGCGGTTGCCGAGGCGTTGCGCGCCTGCTACGGCGACCGCATCACGGCCGTCTACGACAAGTCGTCGCAGACGCTCCCCTACAAGGCCGACCTCGGAGCCGTCGA
>CAZVGH010000108.1:0-5949 GCA_964626515.1 uncultured Alistipes sp. | reverse complement strand
GAAGCCGAAGATACTCAGGCCTCGGCAATGCCCAAATAAATTTGGCATTGCGCTCAGCCTTTCGTATCTTTGCACGACCGTATGCGGCTGTTGCGGCGGAGATACGGGATCGGCAGGCCGCCCGTTTCGGGACGGAACCGCGACAAGACAACGAACAGAAACAAGGAACGCATGAGTTTAGTAGCCATTGTAGGCCGACCCAACGTCGGCAAATCGACCCTCTTCAACCGGCTGGTAGGGCAGCGGCAGGCCATCGTCGACGCGACGGCGGGCACCACGCGCGACCGCCATTACGGCAAAACCGACTGGAACGGCAAGGAGTTCTCCGTCATCGACACGGGCGGATACACGGTCAATTCGGAAGATATCTTCGAAGACGAGATCCGTCGGCAGGTGATGCTCGCCATCGACGAGGCGGACGTGATCCTCTTTCTGGTCGAGGTGTCGACGGGCATCACGGACCTCGACATGATGATGGCGGATATTCTGCGCCGCACCTCGAAGAAGGTGATTCTGGTCTGCAACAAGGTCGACAACAACGACCAGATCTACTCCTCGCACGAGTTCTACGCCTTCGGCCTCGGCGATCCCTACTGCATCTCCTCGATGTCGGGCACCGGCACGGGCGACCTGATGGATGCCATTTTGGCGGCGCTGCCCGAGGATACGACGGCCGAACAGGACGATTCGCTGCCGCGCATCACGATCGTCGGTCGTCCGAACGTCGGCAAATCGTCGATGACCAACGCTCTGCTGGGCGAGGAGCGCAACATCGTCACCTCCGTGGCGGGCACCACGCGCGACTCGATCCGCACGCGCTACAACAAGTTCGGCATGGATTTCTACCTCGTCGACACGGCGGGTATGCGCAAGAAGGGCAAGGAGATGGAGGATCTGGAGTTCTATTCGGTGATGCGTTCGATCCGCGCGATCGAGAACTCGGACGTCTGCATCCTCATGCTCGATGCGCAGCAGGGGCTCGAGTCGCAGGATCTGAACATCCACAACCTCGTGGTCCGCAACCGCAAGGGGTGCGTGATCGTGGTCAACAAGTGGGACTTGGTCGAGAAGGACAACAATACGATGAAGGAGTGGACCGAGTTCCTGCGCAAGCGCCTCGCCCCCTTCAACGATATTCCGATCATCTTCACCTCGGTGCTCGAGAAGCAGCGTATTTTCGACGTGCTGAAGACGGCGATCCGCGTGCACGAAGCGCGCCGCCGCCGCATCGCCACCTCGGAGCTGAACGAGTTCCTACTGCCCCTGATCGAGAACTATCCGCCCCCCGCGACGAAGGGCAAGTATATCAAGATCAAGTATGTGACGCAGTTGCCGACGCAGACGCCGCAGTTCGCTTTCTTCGTCAACCTGCCGCAGTATATCCGCGAGCCGTATCGCCGCTTCCTCGAGAATAACATGCGCGAGCACTGGGATTTTTCGGGCGTACCGATTCAGCTCTATTTTCGTCAGAAATAGCGGCGGTCGAGGGCGAGGGTCGGTTTGGTCAGCCCGAAAAATCCCGATCAGGCCCGATGTCGGACCTTTCGACTGCACAGCAGTCGGCGGGCCGCAGCCTCCGCCGGGCGGAGGCCCGCAGCTCCCTGTCGGTCGCATGCGTGCGCTCCGCAGGCTGCGCCCGCCTCGGCACTATCGGCGGACCAGGCCGCGTGACGAACGCCCCGCAACCGCAACCGCCGCCGCTATGACCGGGCGTCGCCCGAATCCGATAACCGCATAAAAACACCATGAAGATCACCTCCGCCGTTTTCAAATGCAGCTCCGAGCGCATTTCGCAAGTGCCGAAAGACACCCTGCGCGACATCGCCTTCATCGGGCGCAGCAACGTGGGTAAATCGTCGCTCATCAACATGCTGACGGGGCACGGCGGTCTGGCCAAAGTCTCCGCGACCCCCGGCAAGACGCGTCTCGTCAACCATTTCCGCATCAACGACGCCTGGTATCTGGTCGACCTGCCCGGTTACGGCTACGCCCGCACCTCGAAGCAGCAGCGCGGCGCTTTCTCGAAACTCATCCTCGACTACGTCTTCCGCTGCGAGAAGATGCACTTTCTGTTCGTCCTCGTCGACATCCGTCTCGAGGCGCAGCGCATCGACCGCGAGTTCATCGAACTGCTCGGCCGCAACGGCGTCCCCTTCGGCCTGATCTTCACGAAGGCCGACAAACTCTCCGCCGCACAACGCGAACACAGCATCGCCGCCTATAAAAAGGTACTCGAGGAGCAGTGGGAGGAGCTTCCGCCGATCTTCGTCAGCTCCTCGGCCAAGGGTGCGGGGCGCGACGAGATCCTCGACTTCATCGAGCGGATCCTCGCCCCCGAAGCCTGACGGCCACCGCCATCCCGCCATCCCGCCGTCGCTGCACGGCTGCCGCCCCGCTGCTCCGCGGCAGGCACCCGCGGCATGAAAAAAGTAAAAAAAGAGCCCCCGAAAAGGCTCTTTTTTCATCCTATTGTTCTATCTTTGCACCGTCTTAAATCCCGTACCTGTTTATGGCTATTCACAAAATCAAAATCTTCGCCGGACGAGCTTCGGAGTATCTCGCCGCACGCATCGCCGCGAGTTTCGGCACGACGCTCGGCAAGGTCGAGGTATTGAACTTCAGCGACGGCGAGTTCCAGCCCAGTTTCAACGAGTCGATCCGCGGCTGCACGGTCTTCATCATCCAGTCGACCTTCCCGCCGACGGAGAACCTGATGGAGCTGCTCCTGATGGTCGATGCCGCTAAGCGCGCTTCGGCGTACCAGGTCGTCGCCGTCATGCCCTATTTCGGCTGGGCGCGCCAGGACCGCAAGGACCGTCCCCGCGTGCCGATCGGCGCCAAGCTGGTGGCCAACATGCTCAAGGCGGCCGGCGTGGACCGCATCATGACGATGGATCTGCATGCCGACCAGATTCAGGGATTCTTCGACATTCCCGTCGATGCCCTCTACGCCAGCGGCATCTTCGTTCCCTACATCAAGAGCCTGAACATCGAGAACCTCTCGATCGCCGCTCCCGACATGGGCGGTGCGAAGCGTGCCAACACCTACGCCAAGCACCTCGGCACGCCGATCATCATCTCGCATAAGGAGCGTGCCAAGGCCAACGTCGTGGGCAAGATGACCGCCATCGGCGAGGTCGAGGGCCGCAACATCCTGATCGTCGACGACATGATCGATACGGCCGGCACCATCTGCATGGCCGCCGACATGCTCATGGGCCGCGGTGCCAAGAGCGTCCGCGCCGCCATTACGCACCCCGTGCTCTCGGGGCAGGCCTACGAGCGCATCAACGCCAGCGCCCTCGAGGAGGTGATCGTCACGGATACCATTCCGCTCAACACGGACAAAGATCTGCACAAGTTCACGGTCCTCTCGGTCGCCGACATCTTCGCCGACGTCATCGAGCGCGTCCACAACTACAAGGAGATTTCGTCGATCTTCTTCAAGTAAGCCGACCGGTCCGATAAAACCCGAGCGGGCAGCCTCCGAGACGAGGGCTGCCCGCTTGCTTTTCGGTCGCTGTCGCGCTGCTACTCGGTGCGGAGCAGATCGCTGTCGTGACCCGCCTGCACGGGGTAGAGCAGGATGTGGTTGTATGCCTTCAGCCGCTCCTCGACATAGGCCGGAATGCGGCTCATGACGGCCTGGTAGGAGATGCGGTCGCGGCGGCTCATGACGACCCACACGCAGTCGTCCGCCTGTACGGCCTCGAAAAGGTGCGGCAGATCCTCCCACGACCGCTCGAAGGGGACGTAGTCGGCGATATCGGCCTTGCGGCGCTTGCGCTGCAGGTGGTCGATCGTCCGCTGCGTCGCCACGAAGCGCAGTTTGGCCCCCGTGTCGTGGGCCAGATGGCGGATGCGCAGCACCCACGTCTCGAACCCGGGCTCCATCTCGGCGCGGCGCGGTACGAAGACGAGGTGGCGCCGGACGGTTGAGAGGGGCTGCACGGTGCGATAGATGTAGGTGGTCACGTTGCTGTGCTGGAGGACGGCGGGGATCGTCGAGCCGAGCGCCGACGAGCCGCCCAGCGCATTGAAGGGCGAAAGCGACCCCTGCTCCTCGTGCATGCCGAGGACGAGGTCGGTGATGTTGCGCTCGCGGACCGTGCTGACGATCGCGTTGACGATGTTCACGTCGTAGCGCATGAGCCGGTGCAGGTGGATGCCCGCTGCGGCGGCTGCCTCGGCGGCCGTTTCGAGCATCTTGCGGGCGTGCGCCGTCTCGCCGTCGGTCGAGTCGCTGCGGTTGTCGAGCGCGTTGAGGGCGTAGAGGCTGCGGTGCTGCTGCTTCGTGACGGCGATGCCCAGCCCGACCGCCTCGGCGACGGTGTGCGGATGCGACACGGGGATCAGGACGTGCTCGCCCGTCTCGGGGCGCGGCTCGCCCTGCGGCCCTTCGAGGGCGATGCGGTGGGCGCCGCGCTGCGTGACGAAGGTCGAGATCGTGCAGGTGGCGAGGATCATGAGGATCGTGCCGTTGAGGACCGCTTCGTCCAGCAGGCGGATCGGCGTGCCGTCCGCCGCCGTGCCGAGGACGATCTCGTAACCCACCATGACCACGGCCAGCGTGCCCGCGACGTGGGCCACGCTCAGGCCGAAGAGGAGCGTCAGCCGGTCGTTCGAGAGGCGGAAGGTCTTGGCCGTCACGACGGCGGCGAGGTACTTGGCGGCGGTCACCATGCCGATCATGACGAGCCCCGTGGTGATCGACTCCCAGCTGCCGAAGATCGCGCGGTAGTCGACGAGCATGCCGACGCCGATCAGGAAGAAGGGGATGAAGATGGCGTTGCCGACGAAGGCGACGCGGTTCATGAGGGGCGACGTGCCGGGGATGAGGCGGTTCATGGCCAGCCCTGCGAGGAAGGCGCCGATGATCGGCTCGAGCCCTGCGAGCTGGGTGAGGAAGGCGCCGAGAAAGAGGGCGACGAGGACGAAGACGTACTGCGAGACGTTGTCGCTGCACCGCTTGTAGAAGTAGCGCCCCGCGAGCGGAAAGAGGCCGAGGATCACGACGCCGCAGCCGCCCATCGAGGCGGCGAGCCGCAGCCAGAAGCCGTTGTCGGCCTGTCCCGTGGCGATGCCCGTCACCAGCGTGAGGGTCACCAGGGCGAGGATGTCGACGACGATCGTGCCGCCGACGGCGATCGAGACGGCGCGGTCGCGCGTGATGCCCAGCTTCGAGACGACGGGGTAGGCGATGAGGGTTTGCGAGGCGAAGAGGGCGGCCATGAGGAGCGCCGAGGGGAGCGGATAGCCGAGGATCCAGCGCCCCGAGACGACGCCGAAGAGCATCGGCACGGCGAAGGTGCAGAGGCCGAAGAAGAGACTTCGCAGGCCGTTGCGCCGAAAGTCGTTCATGTCCATCTCGATGCCCGCCATGAAGAGGATGTAGAGCATGCCTGCCGTTCCCGAGAGGATGATGCTGCTGTCGCGCAGCACGAGGTTCAGCCCGTGGGGGCCGATCACGGCGCCCGCGATGATGAGCCCCAGCAGGTAGGGGATCTTCAGCCGGTTGAGCAGCAGCGGCGTCAGCAGGACGATCGCCATGATCAGCAGGAATTTCAGGATCGGATCCTCGATCGGGGTGACGAAGGCGGTATGTGCGGCGGAGAGAAACATGGTAGGTCGGTTAACGGATGCAAAGATAACGGGTTTTCGCCGATAAGCAGCGAACGACGCACCGGCACTGCGGGCGTCGTTCGGGGATTCGGACCTGTCGCAGTGCGGATCAGTCCATCTTGAGCACGGCGAGGAAGGCCGACTGGGGCACCTCGACGTTGCCGATCTGACGCATGCGCTTCTTGCCCTTCTTCTGCTTCTCGAGCAGCTTGCGCTTGCGCGAGATATCGCCGCCGTAGCACTTCGCCGTCACATCCTTGCGCACGGCCTTCACCGTCTCGCGGGCGATGATCTTGGCGCCGATCGCCGCCTGAATGGCGATGTCGA
>CAZVGH010000107.1:0-6188 GCA_964626515.1 uncultured Alistipes sp. | reverse complement strand
TGAACATCAGGTGTTCGAAATAGTGGGCCAGACCGGTCGTCTCGGCGGGGTCGTTCTTGCCGCCGACGCGGACGGCGATGTAGGTTTGGATGCGCGGGGTCTCCTTGTTGACGGTCATGTAGACTTTCAGACCGTTGTCGAGGGTGTAGATCCGCGTCTTGAGCGGGTCGCCCGCAACCGATTCGTACTTGTACTTGCTACAAGCCGCGGTCAGCATCGCTACGACGAGGACCGCCAGGGTGAGGAATCTTTTCATTGGGTGAATATAAAGTGAATGTGTTGTCAGCTTGCGATTCCGACGGCCGTTTTGAGGGCGGGCCAGGTCGCGGCCGCGATGACCGAGAAGATCCAGATCGCGACGAAGAGTTTGAGCCCCGTTCCGACGATGAAGGCGAGGAACGAACCGATGCCGCTGCGGAGGGCGCGGTTCGTGTCGTGCTTGTCGCGGGTCAGCTCGCCGAGGACGGCTCCGAAGAAGGGCCCGAAGAGGATGCCGAAGGGCGGAAAGAGAAAAAATCCGACAAAGACGCCGACGGTGGCGCCTATGGCACCTGCGCGTGAGCCGCCGAAGCGGCGGGTCATCCAGGCGGGGAGGACGAAATCGGCGGCCATGACGGCGAGCGACACGAAACACCAGACGACGAGCGACGAGGTGTCGATTTGGGCGAAATCGGTGCAGGCGATGAGCAGCAAACCGATGTAGCTCAACGCATTGCCTGGAACGGCGGGCACGACGCACCCGACGATGCCGAGCACCGCCAGCAGAAACGCCGATATGGCCAGAAGCAGATCCATATAACCTAACCTGCGGACCGTGAGGCAGAACGCTTCGGTCCGACCGCGTAAAAGTAGTAAAATAAATCCGAACGAACAAACGAAGAGCTTCGCAATTAAATATGAAAATGAAAGATTAAAAGTGCGGCGGACTGCAAGCCCGCGGGTCCACTCATGCCGCCGCCGGCGAACCGTTTCGCAAGGATGCAACTCCGAAAAGAAACAAAAAGCCCCTGCCGTTATTCGGCAAAGGCTTTTTACTTGTGTCGACCGGCGGGCCGCGTGTCAGCCGATCAGCCGGTTCGTCTCCGTCTCGGGGAAGACGATCCACGGGCGGAACTGCTTGGCATCCTCGAAATCCATACGGGCGTAGGAGGCGATGATGACCACGTCGCCGACCTGCACTTTGCGGGCTGCGGCACCGTTCAGGCAGATGCAGCCGCTTTCGCGGGCCCCCTTGATGACATAGGTTTCGAAGCGTTCGCCGTTGTTGATATCCAGAATCTGGACCTTCTCGCCCTCGATGATGTTGGCGGCTTCCATGAGCGCCTCGTCGATGGTGATGCTGCCCACGTAGTTCAAATCGGCCTGCGTGACGGTCACGCGGTGGATTTTCGATTTGATGACTTCAATCTCGAATTTCATGATTATCGAATGCGGATGTTGTCGATTAAACGGATATCGCCCGCCTGTACGGCGATGCAGCCGCGCACGGAGGGAGCGGCGTTCCAGTCGTCGATCTCCTGCATCGTCAGCGCGTCGACCGACTGGTAATAGATCACCTTCAGCAGCTCGTCCTGCTCGATCTCGGCCTTCACCCACGCCTTAAGGGCGGCGGGCGTCAGCTCGTGCGACTTGGCGGCGGCCTGCTGGAGCACGGCGTAGATGCGCGGGGCCGCGGCACGGTGGGCGGGGGTCAGCAGCTGGTTGCGCGACGAGAGGGCGAGGCCGTCCGTGTCGCGAATGATGGGACACTCGACGATCTCGACCGTCAGTCCCAACTGCGCCACCATCGCCTTGATGACGGCAATCTGCTGGAAATCCTTCTCACCGAAATAGGCGCGGGCGGGCTGCACCATCTCGAACAGCCGGCTGACGACCTGCGCCACGCCGTTGAAATGGCCCGGACGGGTGGCACCCTCCATCACCTTGTCCACGACACCGAAATCGAACTGCCGCGTGTCGGGCTCGGGATAGATCTCCTCGACCGAGGGCATCAGCACCACGTCGGCACCGGCAGCCTCGAGCAGCGCCGCATCGGCCTCGGGGGTGCGGGGGTAGTGCTTCAGATCGTTCTTGTCGTTGAACTGCGTGGGGTTGACGAATACGCTCACCACGACGGTCCGGTTTTCGCGACGGGCACGCTCGACCAGCGAGCGGTGTCCATCGTGCAAGGCCCCCATCGTCGGTACGAAACCGATTCCTTCGGGAGCTGCCTGTGCGAGCTCTTCGCGGAGCTCCCGCACGGTTGTGACTACTTTCATTTCCTTCAAAATGGGAATTTCAGCCGCAAAAGTAGAAAAGATAATTGAGAAACCGAAATAAAACGGATCGAAAATATCGCATTTGCGAACCGCTTCGCAAGGCGGCATTCGGAATTCAAAATGCCGACTTGCCGCGCAGCCGATCGCTCTTCGGCCGCGCGGCGGGCTCGGCCGGCGGCGGCCCGAAAACGAAATCCGCCGTTCGCGGCGCCCTGTCGCGGGCCCGTGAACGGCGGATTTGCAAGTCGCTGCGCTCGACCGCCGGATCAGTTGCGGTTCGGCAGGAAGGAGTAGTCGGTCGAGTAGTGCATCATCTGGGCGGCGAAATCGGCGGGATAGGAGATGCGGATATCCGTGATACGGCCGTCGGCATCGCGGACGGGCTCGTACTCGGGATTCACGAAGCCGCCGTAGGGCTCGATGTGCAGGGCCGCATAGCGGTCGAGTACCTCGCGGTGCAGCGCGGGATCGACCTTGACGGCATACTGCTCGACGAGCGCCTTGCCCGCCTCGTAGTCCCCTTCGGACTTGATGCGCTGAATCTCGTGCAGCATCTCGCCGAAGAGCGTGCGCAGCCGTTCGAAATCGTTCACCACGACGTAGCGTTTGCCGTTCCGTTCGACCCATTCGATCACGTTGTCGGCGCGGCCGTGCTCGTAGCACCACTCGGCGATCAGCTTGCGGTTGCGCATGTGGGCCTCCTCGACATTCTTGCCGGGTTCGATGCGCGCCAGCTGGGTCATCATGCCGTTCAGTATGTAGTCGGCATAACCCGCCTTGGCGACGTCGAACGAGGGAACGAGACCCAGTTCGACCAGCTTCGGATCACCGATGTAATAGAGGCCGAAGAGGTCGGCGCGCGCCTCCTCGAGGGTCGACGAGTAGTTTTGCAGCGCACCGGCCGAGACACCGGGGGCAAGCTGTCCCGAGCCGTGGCCGAGGCATTCGTGCAGGTCTGTGTGCAGGTCGTCGGCCTGCTTGCCGTACCGCTCGATGCGGTCGCGGTCCTCGGCACGGAGGACGAACTCCTCGTTGAAACCGTTGCCTTTGGCCGCTTTGTCGTAGGCGTAGGTGATGTTGTCGATCGTCACCGACTTCGAACCGTACTCCTTGCGGATCCAGTCGGCGTTGGGAAGGTTGATGCCGATCGGTGTGGCGGGGTAGCAGTCGCCGCCGAGCATCGCCACGGTGATGACCTTCGCCGAGACACCCTTCACGACGGGCTTGCGGAAGGCGGGATCGACGGGCGAGTGATCCTCGAACCACTGGGCGTTGGCCGAGATGACCTCCGTGCGGTGGCAGGCTGCCGAGTCGCGGAAGTTGACGTTGGCCTCCCACGACGCCTTGCGGCCCAGCGGATCGCCGTAGTCCTCGATGAAGCCGTTGACGAAGTCGACGTGCGAGACGGTATCGCGCACCCAGCCGATGTTGTAGCGGTCGAACTCCTTCAGATCGCCCGTGCGGTAGTAGCGCACCAGCGCCGCGATGTTCGCCTTCTGGGGTTCGTCGGCCACCTTCTCGGCCTGCTCGAGCCAGTAGACGATCCGCTCGATGGCGGGTCCGTACATGCCGTCGATCTTCCAGACACGCTCGTAAAGACGCCCCGTCTTTTCGTCTTTGGCGAGCTGCGAGTTCAGTCCGTAGCTGACGGGTTCGGGGTTGCCCGCATCGGCAGCGGCCATGGCGGCATAGAAGGCGTCGGCCTCGGCTTGGCTGACCCCGCGGTAGTAGTTGCTCGACGAGGTGAGGAGCAGATCGTCGCCGGCCCGCTGGTTGAGCTTCGTCGGATAGAGGGCCGGATCGAAGATCGCGCGGCACACCTCACCGATCATCCCGCACAGCTCGCCGAACTTTTCGGCGGGAATCGATTCGCAGACCTCGAGTAGATAGCTCTCCGTAAATTCGGGGATGAACTTGTCGTTCGAGTAGTGGTGATGGATGCCGTTGGCGAACCACACCTTCTTCAGATACTTTTCGAGCGCCTTCCACTCGGCCGTGGTGCGGTCGCCTTCGTAGGCGGCGTAGATCGTCTCCAGCGTGCGGCGCACAGGGAGGTTCATGGCGCAATTCTGGTCGAAGAGGATGTCGCGGCCGCATTTCGCGGCTTCGGCGAGGTAGTAGACGAGCTCTTTCTGCTCGAGGGGGAGCTGTTCGAAGCCCGGGACTTCGTAGCGGATCACTTTGATGTCGTCGAAGCGGTCGACGATCCACGGCTGCTCGCTCTCCGTCTCGGAGCAGGCGCTGCAGGCGAGGGCGAATAGGGGCACGGTGGCCATACGCAACAGGTTTTTCATAAACGGTAAGCAAAATAGATGCACAAAGATACGACCGATCGCGGAAATTAAAAATGAAGAACGCAAAATAATAAGATTGCCGATGCGCGCGGCGTTGTCGCGAAATGCAAAACAGAGCCGATGTCGGCACGTGGCTCCCGGGTGTTGCCGCCGACGGCGAATGCCCCTGCAGCTGCAAAAAAACGAGCGCCGCCTCCCTCGGGAAGCGGCGCTGCAGATCGGATCGCAGGATCGTTAGTCCTCCAGCTTCGCAGCCAGGAACTCGCGGTTCAGACGTGCGATGTGGGCGATCGAAATGTTCTTCGGGCACTCGGCCTGGCAGGCACCTGTGTTGGTGCAGTTGCCGAAGCCCAGCTCGTCCATCTTGGCAACCATCGCCTTGGCGCGGCGGGCACCCTCTACGCGGCCCTGCGGCAGCTTCGCCAGCGACGACACGCGTGCTGCGACGAAGAGCATCGCCGAACCGTTCTTGCAGGTGGCGGCGCAGGCACCGCAGCCGATGCAGGCGGCGGCATCCATCGCCTCGTCGGCGTCGGCCTTGGCGATCGGAATCGCATTGGCATCGGGCACCGAGTTCGTGCGTACCGAGACGAAACCGCCAGCCTGCAGGATCTGGTCGTAGGCGCCGCGGTTCACCACGAGGTCCTTGATGACGGGGAACGCCGCCGAGCGCCACGGCTCGATCGTGATCGTCGCACCGTCCTTGAACTTGCGCATGTAGATCTGACAGGTCGTTGCTCCCTGACCGGGACCGTGCGCCTTGCCGTCGATGTGCAGCGAGCACATGCCGCAGATACCCTCACGGCAGTCGTGGTCGAATGCTACGGGCTCCTTGCCGGCGTGGATCAGGTCGTTGTTCAGGATATCGAGCATCTCGAGGAACGACGTGTCCTCCGAAATGTCCGAAACCTTGTAGGTCTCGAATGCGCCCTTCGATTTCGCGTCCTTCTGACGCCATATCTTCAACGTGAAATTCATACTTTCAAATGATTCTTAAAGTGTTGTACGTCAAAAGTTTTAGTCCTTGTAGTTGCGCTGTGCGCGGTGCGTGAACTCGTAGTCGAGCGGCTCTTTCGCGAGCTCGGGTTCCTCGTCCATGCCCTTGTACTCCCAGACGGCGGCGTAGGAGAACGTTTCGTCATGACGCAACGCCTCGCCTTCGGGGGTCTGGTGCTCCGAGCGGAAGTGACCGCCGCACGACTCCTCGCGATTGAGGGCGTCGCGGGCCATGAGCTCGCCCAGCTCGAGGAAATCGGCCAGACGCAGCGCCTTCTCGAGCTCCACGTTGAAGCTCATCGGGTCGCCTACGACCTTCACGTCCTTCCAGAACTCGGCGCGCAGCGCCTTGATCTCGGCGATGGCCTTCGTCAGCGACTCCTTCGTGCGGGCCATGCCGACGTTTTCCCACATGATGTGGCCCAGACGCTTGTGGATATCGTCCACCGACTGCTTGCCCTGGATCGACATGAGCTTCTCGATCTTGGCGCGGACGGCCTTCTCGGCCTCCTCGAAGGCGGGGGTGTTCGTGTCGACCTTCGGCGCCTGGATCTTGTGCGAGAGGTAGTCGCCGATCGTGTAGGGAAGCACGAAGTAACCGTCGGCCAGACCCTGCATGAGGGCCGATGCACCCAGACGG
>CAZVGH010000106.1:0-6305 GCA_964626515.1 uncultured Alistipes sp. | reverse complement strand
CTGAGCCAGCGGCTGGAGATTCCGCGCAAGGAGGCCAAAGAACTCATCGAAGGCTATTTCGCCTCCTACCCCAAGGTGAAGGCCTACATGGACGAGGTGGTCGCCCGGGCGCGCGAGGAGGGCTACGTGACGACGATCTTCGGACGCCGCCGCTACCTGAACGACATCGCCTCGCGCAATGCCGTGGCCCGCGGCGTGGCCGAGCGCAACGCCGTGAACGCCCCGATCCAGGGGTCGGCGGCCGACATCATGAAGATCGCCATGATCGAGGTGCACCGCCGCTTCCGCGCCGAGGGAATCCGCTCGCGGGTGATCCTGCAGGTGCACGACGAACTGGTGGTCGACCTGCTGCGCTCGGAGCGCGAACGGGTCGAGCGGATCGTCGTCGAGGCGATGGAGGGGGCCGCGCAGCTGCGCGTGCGGCTCGTGGCCGACGCCGGAGTGGGCGAAAACTGGCTCGAGGCGCATTAGCGCGCTCTATCCGGTACCTGACGGAACGACGGGTCGGTGCTTCGGTGCCGGCCCGTCGTTCCGCTTATGCGGAGATTCAAAATTCAAAATTCTGAATTCAAAATTACATGGGCGGCGGGTCGCAGCCTGCGGAGGGACGCGTCGCAAGATGCGGGCCTCCGCCGCCGGGAGGCTGCGGCCCGCACGGCTCTGAAGAGCCGTTGTCTGCTCCACACGAAAAACGCGCCGTTTTGAATTTTGAATCCTGCATTTTGAATTTCCCGAAGCGGCCCCGTAATGCCGTGTAAGGCCGCTTGTATGAATTATTGGTCCGAAGATGCGGTTTTTCCAAACCTTTTTCGTATTTTTGCGTCAATTGGGAAAAAAGCGATTTTAAATGCCGAAACTGTATGATCGGGTAACCTCCATCCAAAAACCGGACTGGCTCAAAATTCGTCTGCACCGCACGGCCGAATACGCCGAGGTGCGCCGTATCGTCGAGGAGCACCGCCTCCACACGATCTGCGGCAGCGGACGCTGTCCGAACCAGGCCGAGTGCTGGAGCCGCCGCACGGCGACCTTCATGATTCTGGGCGAAATCTGTACGCGCGGCTGCCGTTTCTGCGCCACGCGCACCGGCCGCCCGCTCGCACCCGATGCCGACGAACCCGCCCGCGTGGCGGAGAGCGTCCGTCTGATGCAGCTTCGACACGTCGTGCTGACCTCCGTCACGCGCGACGATCTTCCCGACGGCGGAGCCGCCCACTGGGCCGCCACCGTCGAGGCCGTCCGCCGGGAGGCTCCCGACGCCGCCATCGAGCTCCTTATTCCCGATTTGCATGCCGAGCCCGCCCTGCTGGATACGGTGCTCGCATCGAAGCCCGACATCATCGGGCACAACATCGAAACCGTCGAACGTCTGACCCCCGAGGTGCGTTCGCGCGCCCGGTACCGCACGTCGCTTGCCACGTTGCGCTACCTGAGCGACCGCGGCGCCGTCACCAAGAGCGGGATCATGGTCGGCCTCGGCGAGTCCGATGACGAGGTGTTGCAGACCCTCGGCGACCTGCGCGAAGCGGGCGTCGGGATCGTCACCCTCGGGCAGTATCTGCGGCCTACGCTGGAGCACTATCCCGTGGCGGCTTACATCACGCCCGAAAAATTCGACTGGTACCGTCTCAAGGCGTTGGAGATGGGCTTCGACTACTGCGCAAGCGCGCCGCTGGTCCGCTCCTCCTATCTGGCCGAAGAGGCGTTGAAGAACGTCCGTAACCGTCTCGGCCGATGAGAGTCCGCAGCCGGGATGCGGGGACGATGCCCTACGATGCCTGCCGCCGCCTGCAGCAGGAGCTCTTCGACGGGCTGCTCGCCCGCAAACGCAGGGGCGACGCCTCGCCGGAGGCAGGTACGCTGCTGCTGGTCGAGCATCCGCCCGTCTATACGCTGGGCAAGAGCGGCCGGGCCGAGAACCTGCTGGTTTCGCAGACGGAGCTCGCGCGCCTCGGTGCCGCGTTCTACCGGATCGACCGCGGCGGGGATATCACCTTCCACGGCCCCGGACAGCTGGTCTGCTACCCGATCCTGGACCTCGAACGCATCGGTCTGGGACTGCGCGACTACGTCGACGCCCTCGAGGAGACGGTGATCCGCACTGTGGCGGCCTACGGCATCCGCGGCGAACGGATGGCGGGTGCCTCGGGCGTGTGGATCGATGCCGAAAAAGCCGTTCCGCGCAAGATCTGCGCAATAGGCGTCCGCGCATCGCGTTATGTTACCATGCACGGCTTCGCGTTGAACGTGGCGACCGATTTGCAGTGGTTCGGACGCATCAATCCGTGCGGATTCGCCGACCGGGGAGTGACCTCGATCGTGCGGGAAACGGGCTCCGCTCCCTCGATGGAGGAGGTTAAGGAGCTTGTAACGAAAAACTTAAGTGAGATATTAAATGTCGAAATATATAAATAACAACGCTTATGCCTATCGAGAAACGCTGGGTGGTGAAGCCGCAGGGCGACCCCGCGCGGGTGGAGGCACTCTCCACCGCGCTCGGGATCTCGCCTGTGCTGGCCAATCTGCTCGTACAAAGAGGCATAGACACATTAGAGAAGGCGAACAGGTTCTTTAAACCCGACCTGAAAGACCTGCACGACCCGTTCCTCATGAAGGACATGGACCGTGCGGTGGAGCGGGTCGAACAGGCCGTGGCCCGTGGTGAAAAGATCATGGTCTACGGCGACTACGACGTCGACGGTTGTACGGCCGTCGCGCTGGTCTACAAGTTCTTGCGCCAGATCGGGCACAAGCACCTGACCTTCTACATTCCGGATCGCTATACCGAAGGGTACGGCATTTCGGTACGGGGCATCGATGTAGCCGCCCGCAAGGGCGTGAGCCTCATCATTGCCCTCGACTGCGGCATCAAAGCCACGGAAAAAGTGCTCTATGCGAAGACCAAGGGCGTGGATTTCATCATCTGCGACCACCATCTGCCGGCCGAGGAGATTCCCGAAGCCGTCGCCGTGCTGGACCCCAAGCGGGTCGACTGCTCCTACCCGTTCGACGAACTGTCGGGCTGCGGCGTGGGCTTCAAACTGGTGCAGGCCTATGCCCAGAAGAACGGCATCCCCTTCGAACAGATCCTCGATCTGCTCGATCTGTTGGTCGTCTCGATCGCCTCGGACATCGTGCCGCTGACCGACGAGAACCGCATTCTGGCCCACTTCGGCCTGCGCAACCTCAACCGCTGCCCCTCGAAAGGGCTGCTGTCGATCATCAAGATCTGCGGCCTCGACAAGCACCAGATCACGATCGACGACATCGTCTTCAAGATCGGCCCCCGCATCAACGCCGCGGGCCGCATGCGGATGGACGAGAACGACGAGAACGCCTCCCCCTCGGGCGGCCATGCGGCGGTCGAGCTGCTCATCGAGGGTAACGAGAGCGAGGCGGCGAAGTTCGGCGAGGTGATCGACTCCTACAACCGCGACCGCAAGTCGATCGACCGCTCCGTGACGCAGGAGGCGCACGACTACATTGAACGCAATCCGACGCTCAAGGCGCTCAAGAGCACGGTGATCTACAATCCGAAATGGATGAAGGGCATCGTGGGCATCGTCGCCTCGCGGCTGATCGAGACCTACTACCGCCCGACGGTGGTGCTGACGATGAG
Source organism: uncultured Alistipes sp. (assembly GCA_964626515.1). Lineage (GTDB taxonomy): Bacteria > Bacteroidota > Bacteroidia > Bacteroidales > Rikenellaceae > Alistipes. Next base: position 2,686 of record CAZVGH010000106.1, on the reverse strand, counting down.
CAACGGCTTCGTGACGGGTTCGGCCCGCTCGGTGCCGGGCTTCGACCTCTACCAGGCGGTCGAGTCGTGCTCGGACCTGCTCGAGAATTTCGGCGGCCACATGTACGCTGCGGGCCTCACGATGCGCCCCGAGCGCGTCGAGGAGTTCACGCGCCGCTTCAACGCCTTCGTCGAGGAGAACATCGACCCGCAGATGCTCGTGCCGCAGGTCGAGATCGACAGCGAACTGCTCTTCTCGGACATCACGGCCGAGTTCCGCCGCGACCTGAACCGTTTCCAGCCCTTCGGCCCGGGGAACACGTCGCCCGTTTTCATGACGCGCAGCGTGAGCAACCAGGGCGACGCGAAGCTGGTGGGCCTCGAGCAGGAGCACCTGAAGATGGATCTGATCCAGCGGCAGAAGCCCAACACGAAGATCCCCGCGATCGCGTTCCAGCAGCCGACCCACTACGAGTGGGTGCGCGGCGGCAAGTCGATCGACGTCTGCTACCAGATCGTCGAGAACCACTACCGCGGCATGGTGACGACGCAGCTGCGCATCAAGGACATCAAGCCCGTGCGGTAGGTAAGTCGACGGTGCGCCGGAACGAAAAAGCCCGGATCCTCGCGACAGGATCCGGGCTTTTTTCGCTTCGGCGGAAGCGGTCAGAGCCGGTGTACGTGTGCCGCGGCGTCGAAGGGAGGCAGCTCGGCGGGACGGAAGTCCGAATAGCCGATCGCCACGGCGCAGAGCGGCTCGCAGCCCTCGGGGATCGGCAGGAACGAACGCAGGTAGTCGGCGGCCTGCTCGCCGTCGGGCTCCGCCTTCAGGCGGGGACGTCCCGCGACGTGGACCCAGCACGAGCCGAGCCCCTCGTCGACGCAGGCGAGTTGGAGCAGCGTGGCCGAGATCGAGCAGTTCACCTCCCAGAGGTCGGTCGCCGCCGTGTCGCCCAGCACGAGGATGACGAGCGGCGCCCCCTGCATGAAGGCCGAGCCGTAGTCGCGCATCGCGGCCATGCGGCCGATGAGCTCGGGACGGTCGATGACGAGCAGGTGCGTCGAGCGGGAGTTGCGCGACGAGGGGGCGGTGAGGGTCGCCGCCACGAGGCGGTCGGCCACCTCGGCGGGAACGGGGCGCGGATCGAACTTGCGGATCGACCGGCGGGTGCGGAGAATCTCTTTGAAATCCATTTTCTTATAGGGTTTTGATCATTTCGTGCTGACGGTTTGCGAGTTCAATCCCGCGGGCCGTGAGAAAGGCGTGGAGCGAATCGCATGCCGGATCGGCGTTGAGGAGCTTCAGCGCCCCGCAGCGCAACTCCTGCAGCATCACCCGCAACAGGCGGGTGGCGATGCCGCGCCGACGGAAAGCGGGCGCCGTGGCGAGGCGTGTCAGATCGCCCGAGGCGGGGTCGCAGATGCCGTAGCCGACGAGTTCGTCTCCGGCGAAGGCGCCGAATGCACGCAGGTCGCCGCCGGCCCGGCGGATCGAGTCGAGGCTGTTCTGCCACGAGGGTGCGAAGTCGTCGAAGGCCTCCGCCTCGGCGATGCGCGCGGGATCGAGCGGGGCGACCGTGCAGGCGGCGGAATCCTCCGCCGGGAAACGGACCTCCGCTTTCGGCTGCCGGTAGCAGTTCAGGTCGCGCACTGTCTCGAACCCCAGCTTCCGATAGAGGGCGAGGGCCCGCGTGTTGTGCTGCAGCACCTCGAGCAGGTAGCGGCGGATGCCCGCCTCGCGCAGCTGCGGTGCGGCCGCGCGGAAGAGCTGCGACGCCAGTCCGCGGCCGCGGTAGCGCCGTACGCACCCCGTGCCCGTGTCGTAGGCGGTCGGGATGCCTTCGTGCAGGCCGATGCCGTTGAGGAGGAAGGCCGCGATCCGGTCGCCGTCGAAGGCGGCGAACGAGAGACGGGGATCGAAGCCGCGCCGCCGCAGCATGGCGCTGAATTCGTCGGCGTCGAAGCGGACGTCGTAGTCGGCGAAGGCTGCTTCGAAGGCGCCGAAAAGCTGTTCGAACGGGATCTGCTCGAGGGTGCGGATGGTCATGGGTCGGACGGTTTGCGAAAAAAACGGTTGCGGGTGCTGCGGCCAGCCGTCTGCAAAAATAGTGAAAAATCCTGCCGCGCCGCCGCCGAACGGCCGAAAAACGCAGCCTTTGTCCGAAACGGGGTCGAAGACGCGATGCGACGGGCGGCTGCGCACCGCCCTGTCCGCCGCCGCGAAACCGTTCGATTTGTGCGGCGGGCGTTTTGAAATGTCGCGCCGAATTGCTACTTTTGAAGCGGAAAGCGAAACAGCAGATGGCAAACAACTATACCCCCGCCTCCCGCAACCGGGAGGCGTTCGAGGCCCTGACCGATACGGTCGGCAACGTCCCGCCCCAGGCAGTCGAACTGGAGGAGGCGGTGCTCGGCGCCCTGATGCTCGAGAAGGACAGCATCATCGCCGTGCAGGAGTACGTTGCCCCAGAGGCCTTCTACACCGAGGAACACCGCTTGATCTACAAGGCGATCAACGAGTTGTCGATGGAGCTCAAGCCCATCGACCTCTATACCGTCACGGAGCGTCTGAAGGTCAAGAAGGAGCTCGCGAAGGTGGGCGGCGCCGCCTACCTGGCCCGCCTCACGCAGAAGGTCGGTTCGGCGGCCAACGTCGAGTTCCACGCCAAGATCATCGCCCAGAAATACGTCCAGCGCGAGCTGATCC
>CAZVGH010000105.1:0-6364 GCA_964626515.1 uncultured Alistipes sp. | reverse complement strand
GCACCGCTCAAGAACGCCGCTCCGGTCAACGCCGAGGCGATCCGCTCGTCGGCCGGGGCCCTCACGACGATCCCCGTCTGCCGCGTGGGTTCGATTCGTATGACGCTCGCCCAGCTGCAGCAGGAGGGCTTCCAGATCGTCGCCGCTACCGAGAAGAGCCGCAAACTGCTCTACGACGCCGATTTCCGCCGCCCGACGGTCGTGGTCATGGGCTCCGAGGAGCGCGGCATCTCGCGCGAGGTGCTCAAGCTGTGCGACGAGCAGCTCGCGATCCCGATGATCGGTCATATCGAATCGCTCAACGTCTCGGCCGCCGCCGCCGTCATGCTCTTCGAGGTGGTGCGCCAGCGCATCGGAAACTGATGCCGCAACACACCTTCCGGCAATGAAAGTCCTCTTCGGAAAATACCTCTCCGAGCTTCGCACGGGTTTCGGACGGGTCGTGCGCCGTTATCCGGTGGAGACGGCGCTGGCGGCGGTCGCGACCGCCCTCTTCATCTGGTGGGGCGAGGCGGAGCGGTTTTCGCTCTTCCCGGCGGTGAACCTGGTGCTCTTCCCGTTCTTCGCCGCGGGCGCCTTCGTCCTCAATACGCTGGCGGGGTGCACCCCCTGGCGCCGCATCTACTATGTCTGCTGGGTGCCGCTGCTCCCGCTGCTGCTCCTTCCCGGCATGCAGGCGTGGGTGTGTACCGAACAGTTCGCCGTCACGCTCGGCATCCTCGTGCCGCTGGCGATCCTGCTGTGCCGGCGGGCGCGGGAGAACCGCCGCTTCGCCGCCGATGCGCTGCTCTATCTGCGCGCCGTCGTCACAGCGCTCTTCTTCGCCAATACCGCGCTGGCGCTGTTCGAGGCGACGCTCTGGTCGGCGGCCTACATCTTCGGCTTCGACGGCGTGCACTGGATCGAACGACTCGCCGTGGAGGCGGTGCCCGTTGCGAACTTCCTGGGGGCTCCGCTCCTCTTTCTGATGCTGGTCGACCGCTGGGAGGGGCGCGACCACAGGCTGGACCGCGCCGGTGAGGCGCTGCTCTGCTGGATCGTGACCCCGTCGCTCATCGTCTACGCCCTGCTGCTGCACCTCTATGCCGTCCGCATCCTTGTCGCGTGGTCGCTGCCGCGCGGCGGCGTGGCCTACCTCGTCTTCGGCTTCATGCTGCTCGCCTTCGGGGTGCGTATGCTGCGCGAGCTGGTCGAAAAACGGGTGGCGGAGTGGTTCTACAGCCGCTTCGGCTGCTTCATGCTCGTGCCGCTGCTGCTCTTCTGGATCGGGGTCGCACGCCGCCTCGGCGAATACGGCCTCACCGCGCAGCGCGTCTACCTGCTCGTCTCGGGCATCGTCATGACGCTCGCCGTGCTCTTTTTCTTCCTGCGCGCGGGACGCTACCTGTGGCTCTTCGCCTCGGCCTTCGTCCTTTTCGCCGCCATCACCTTCGTGCCGCCGCTCGCCCCCGCGAAACTCGGTCTGCAGTCGCAGCGGAACCGTTTCGAACGGCTGGGCCGCGAACTGGGGATGCTCGACGCCGACGGCCGTTTCGTCGACCGCCGCGTTCCGGAGGCCGACTCGGTGCGGCGGGCCGACTATGCGCAGTTCTTCTCGGCGATGCAGTACGTCGAACGGCGCGATACGACCTTTCTCCGTTCGCTCGGGCTCGGCCGGGATCGTTCCGTCTGGAGCCTGGAGGACAAGCTGCTTCCGTGGTCCGACACGATCGTCGAGGTCGTGTCGCCCGATGAGCACATCTATGAAGCGGTGCTGCCCCGCGGTGTGCGCGTCGTTCCCGATGCCGCCTATCCGAATCTCCGTGCGAATATCTGTCAGACGTGGCGATCGTCTGAAGACGGATTCCGTCGGACCGACGACACGCTCTCGCTGACGCTCGACGGCCGACGGCTGCTGCATATCGCGGGCGAAGAGCTCGTCCGACGGCAGATGCGGCGCGCCGGCGTCACCTTCGGGGAGCTGGCCGCGCTCGACGAGGAGCGCACGCTCCGCCTGCTGGAGTATCGCGACGACGCGGTGCGCATCCTCTTCCGTTCGCTCAAAATCGAACGCCGCGACTCGCTCGCCTGCGGCTGTGCGGGTGCGACGGTGGAACTGGTGATGACGCGATGACGGTGGAACTGCCCGATATCGGCGCGATCGAGGTGGTGCAGTCGCCGCGCGCCCGCCGCATCTCGCTCACGGTGCGGCCGAGCGGGGCCGTGCGCCTCTCGTATCCGCGCGGCGTGTCGCGCGAGCGGGCCCTTGCCTTTCTCGAGGCGAAACGCGACTGGCTGGCTGCGGCCCGCGCCCGCATCGAAGCGCGCAGCGCCGCCCTCCCGGCGCCGCTGCCGCCCGAGGAGGAGCGCGTACGGATCGAAAGCCTGCGCCGTGCGGCGAAACTGGATCTGCCGCCCCGCATCGAGCGCCTTGCGGCCGCGACGGGGCTGCGCTACGCGAAACTGTCGATCCGCTCCTCCCGCACGAAGTGGGGAAGTTGCTCGGGATGCAACGGCATCTCGCTGAGCCTTTATCTCATGCTGCTGCCCGAACACCTGCGCGACTACGTCATCATCCACGAGCTCTGCCACACGGTGCATCACAACCACTCGGCGCGCTTCCATGCGCTGGTCGACCGGCTGGTCGGCGGCCGCGAACGGGCCTTGCAGCGCGAGCTGCGCGGCTATGCGATCCGATAGCCGTGCGCGGACGGATCGTACACAAAATGAGCGGTTCGCTCCCGATTTTCAAAAAAAGTCGTATCTTTGCCCCCGACGAAACGAATCTTCTTAAAACGGAAAACGATATGAAACACGCGTATGTCTTCCCCGGACAGGGGGCCCAGGCCGTCGGTATGGGCAAAGACCTTTATGAGAACCACGCTGAGGTGAAGGCCCTCTTCGAGCAGGCCAACGAGATCCTCGGCTTCCGCATCACCGATCTGATGTTCGCCGGCACGCCCGAGGACCTGAAGCAGACGAAGGTGACGCAGCCCGCCGTCTTCCTCCACTCGGTTGCCATGGCCATGGCGCTCGGCGTGAAGCCCGATGCCGTTGCCGGCCACTCGCTCGGCGAGTTCTCGGCGCTGGTCGTTTCGGGTGCCCTCTCCTTCGAGGACGGTTTGCGCCTCGTTTCGAAGCGTGCGCTGGCTATGCAGGCTGCCTGCGAGGCCGTGCCGGGTACGATGGCCGCCATTCTGGGACTTACGGACGAGCAGGTCGAGGCCGTTTGCGCCGAGACCGAGGGCGTCGTCGTCGCCGCCAACTACAACTGCCCGGGCCAGCTGGTGATCTCGGGTGAGAAATCGGCCGTCGAGGCCGCCTGCGCCAAGGCCAAGGAGGCCGGTGCGCGCCGTGCGCTGGTGCTGCCCGTCGGCGGCGCCTTCCACTCGCCGCTCATGGAGCCCGCCCGCGAGGAGCTCGCCAAGGCGATCGCCGAGGCGCCCTTCCGCACGCCTGCCTGCCCGATCTACCAGAACGTCGATGCCGCCCCGCACACCGACCCCGAGCAGATCAAGCAGAACCTGATCGCCCAGCTCACGGCTCCCGTCCGCTGGACGCAGATCGTGCGCCGCATGCTCGAGGAGGGTGTCGACACCTTCACGGAGCTCGGTCCCGGCACGGTGCTGCAGGGCCTGATCCGCAAGGTATCGACCGAGGTCGCCGTCGAGTCGAAATCGACGCTCGAGGCATAGGCCGACGAACCGCATGCAGGGCGGGAACGGATTGGTTGACAATCCGTTCCCGCCTTTTTTAGGGATGTTCGGCAAGTGCGATATTAATAAATTTAAAATAATTGTTGCATATTTTTAATATCCATGCTATATTTGTGCGGTTAGTTAGCAAAAAGAACCCCGATATATGACATCGCTTACCGAATTCTTCATCAAGCATGAAGACGAGACGCTGAAGGGCGTCTCGCATAAGAACAGCATCATCAAGCGCAACATCATCGCCCATATGGCCGCCAACGGCGAGTGTACGCTCTCCGAGCTGACGAAGGAGCTGCATATCAGCGTTCCGACGATCACCAAACTCGTGCAGGAGCTCGTCGAGGAGAATATCGTCACGGACCTCGGCAAGGTCGAGACGCCGGGCGGCCGCCGTCCCAACATCTTCGGTCTGGCCAGCTCGGCGATCTATTTCGCCGGTGTCTACGTCGGCCGCGACAGCATGCGCTTCGTCATCACCGACCTGCAGAACAACATCATCGTCGAACAGAGCGATCCCGATTTCGAGCTGCAGGACCGCCCGCAGTGCTTCGAGCGGCTGTGCAGCAACGTCGAGCAGTTCATCGCCTCGTGCGGCGTCGACCGCGGCAAGATCCTCGGTCTGGGGCTCTGCATCGTGGGCCGCGTCAATCCCGACACGGGACGCAGCTACAAATATTTCACCTCCTCGGAGGAGTCGCTGCGCGAGATCCTCGAGAGCCGCATCGGCATCCGCGTGCTGGTCGAGAACGACACGCGCGCCCGCTGCTATGCGGAGTACACCTGCGGCAAGTCGAAATCCGAGAGCAACGTCCTCTACCTCCACCTGGGCCGCGGCGTGGCCGTGGGTATCGTGATCGACGGCCAGCTTTATTACGGCAAGAGCGGCTTCGCGGGCGAGTTCGGCCATATTCCCTTCTTCGACAACGAGATCATCTGCTCGTGCGGCAAGAAAGGGTGCCTCGAGACGGAGGTCTCGGGTATGGCGATCGAGGAGAAGATGTGCCGCGAGATCGAAAAAGGGGTCAACACCATCCTGCGCGAGCAGTATGCCCGCCAGAAGTCGATCCACATCGACGACATCATCGCGGCGGCCAAGCACGACGACAACCTCTCGATCGAGCTTATCGAGGAGGCGGGCGAGAAGGTGGGCAAGGCGGTCGCCTTTCTCATCAACACCTTCAACCCCGAGACGGTGATCGTGGGCGGCAACCTCGCCGCGGCGGGCGACTACCTCATGCTGCCGCTGAAATCCTCCACGAACAAATATTCGCTCAACCTCGTCTACAAGGATACGAAGTTCCGCGTCTCGAAGATGCCCGAGAACGTCGGCGCCTGGGGCGTGGCGATGCTTATCCGCAATAAGGTCATCGGGCTGTAATGCACATCGAGGGCGAACGGATACGGCTGCGGGCCGTCGAGCCGGAGGACATCGACCTGATGTACCTTTGGGAGAACGACGCGTCGGTGTGGCCCGTGAGCGGCACGCTGGTGCCCTTTTCGCGCCATACGCTGCAGCGATTCCTGGACGAACAGCAGTTCGACCTGCTGCAGACGCGCCAGCAGCGCCTGATCATCGAGACGCGGCCCGCGGCCGCCGCGCCGCCGCGGGCGGTCGGCGCCGCGGATCTCTTCGAGCTGGATATGCTCAACCGCCGGGCGGGCATCGGCATCCTGATCCATGCTCCCGAAGACCGCTCGCGCGGTTATGCCCGCGACGCCGTCGAGACGCTGTGCCGCCATGCCCGCGAGGTGCTCGGCCTGCACCAGCTGTGGTGCGGCGTCGGCGCCGACAACCTCCCCAGCATCCGGCTGTTCGCCGCCTGCGGCTTTTGCGAGACGGGCCGCCGCCGCGACTGGCTCCGCACCCCCGACGGGTGGCGGGATGAACTGCTGTTGCAGCGGATGCTTTAGCCGCACGCCGGCCGACCTGCCGCCGTCTGAAAAAATCCCTGTTTTCTTCGAAAAAATCCGTCGGCCGGTTTCCGGTTTTCGGGATAAATGCGTATATTTGCGGGCCTTTAGCGCGCATGCGCGAAGGAACCGTTTTATTATTAACCAATTAACGAGCGATTGTATCGCAAAAAACTTTCCTGTCATGGAAGAAATGAAAAACGCAGCCGTTTCGAACGAGAATTTCGATTGGAACGCATTTGAGCAGGACCTGGGCGTGTACGACCAGCCGAAGGAGCAGATTACCGCGGCTTACGACCAGACGCTGTCGAACATCAATGTCGGCGAGGTGGTCGAGGGTACCGTTACGGGCATCACGAAGCGTGAGGTTCTCGTAAACATCGGCTACAAGAGCGAGGGTGTCATCTCGGTTGCCGAGTTCCGTTACAACCCCGACCTGCAGGTCGGCGACACGGTTGAGGTCTATGTAGACTCGGCCGAGGACAAGAACGGCCAGCTCGCACTGTCGCACAAGAAGGCACGCCAGCTCAAGTCGTGGGATCGTGTCAACGAGGCCCTCGAGAAGGACGAGATCATCAAGGGTTACATCAAGTGCCGCACGAAGGGCGGTATGATCGTCGATGTCTTCGGCATCGAGGCATTCCTCCCCGGCTCGCAGATCGACGTGAAGCCGATCCGCGACTACGATATCTATGTCGACAAGACGATGGAGTTCAAGGTCGTGAAGATCAACCAGGAGTTCCGCAACGTGGTCGTTTCGC
>CAZVGH010000104.1:0-6616 GCA_964626515.1 uncultured Alistipes sp. | reverse complement strand
TTTTAAATGAAAGAGCCGTGAAATCTGTCAAGTATTTTTAAATGAAAGAGCCGTGTACTCACGCTCGGCAAAAACAAACAAGTTTGCTTTTGCGCTCGCTTATTCGTATCTTTGCCTGAAACATTGCTTCATTCATGAATATCGCCGCATTCATCTTCAATCCCATCGGGGAGAATACCTACCTCGTCTGGGACGATACCCGCGAGTGCATCGTCATCGACGCCGGCGCCGCCATCCCCTCCGAGCAGGCCGCGCTCGACGCCCGCATCGCCGAACTGGGGCTGAAACCCGTCCTGGCGGTCAACACCCACGGCCACTTCGACCACGTGCTGGGCGTGCAGCACCTCCGCCGCCGCTACGGCATCCCCTTCGCCCTCTCGGGCAAGGACCGCTATCTGCTCGAGACGGCCGCCGCGAGCGGCACGGTCTTCGGCATCCCGACCGCCGACATGCCGCCCGTGGATATCGACCTCGACACGACGGAGGAGGTCCGCTTCGGCGAAACCTCGCTCCGCATTCTCCGCACGCCGGGCCACACGCCGGGCGGCGTCTCGTTCTACCACGAGGCCTCGCAGACCCTTTTCACGGGCGACACGCTCTTCCGCGAGTCGATCGGCCGCACCGACCTCGAGGGCGGCGACTACCCGACCCTCGTCCGCTCGCTGCTCGATGTGCTGCTGCCGCTGGGCGACGAGGTGACGGTCCGTCCGGGCCACGCCGAGGAGACGACCCTCGGCCACGAATCGCTCTACAACCCCTTCATCGTGGAGGTGCTGCAAAACCAGATCGACTATAAACGGTAAGCCATGCGCATCGACATCATCTCATCGGTACCCGACCTGCTCGCATCGCCCCTCAACGAGTCGATCCTCAAGCGCGCCCGCGACAAGGGGCTCGTCGAGATCGTCGTGCACAACCTCCACGACTACGCCCACGACCGCCGCAAGACGACCGACGACTACCCGTTCGGCGGCGAGGCGGGCATGGTGATGAAGTGCGAGCCCGTCTTCGAGCTCGTCGAGAAGCTGCAGGCCGAACGCCGCTACGACGAGATCATCTACACCTCGCCCGACGGCATCCGCTACGACCAGCACGAGGCCAACCGTCTCTCGATGCTCGAGAACATCATCATCCTCTGCGGCCACTACAAGGGGATCGACCACCGCATCCGCGAGCACCTCGTCACGCGCGAAATCTCGATCGGCGACTACGTCCTCACGGGCGGCGAGCTGGCCGCCTGCATCATCGCCGACTCGGTCGTGCGGCTCGTGCCGGGAGCGATCGGCGACGAGGCCTCGGCCCTCACGGACTGCTTCCAGGACGACCTGCTGGCGCCGCCCGTCTACACGCGTCCGGCCGAGTTCCGCGGCTGGCGCGTCCCCGACGTGCTGCTCTCGGGCAACTTCGCCGCCATCGAAAAGTGGCAGGAGGAGCAGGCCCTGGCCCGCACCGAGCAACTGCGGCCCGATTTGCTCGAACGATCCGCGCAAATTCAAGATGCAAAATTCAAAATTCAGCATTAGCGCCGCACGATGAAGAGCGACAACGTCATTCTGGAAAAGAGTTTTCGGTTCGCCGTCCGAATCGTCCGGTTGTACAAACACCTCCGCGACACGGCCGACAACCGCATTCTGGCCACACAGATTCTCAAAAGCGGCACGAGTATCGGCGCCAATGTCCGGGAAGCGCTCCGCAGCCAGTCGCGCGGCGAGTTCCTATCCAAAATGAACATCTCGCTCAAAGAGGCCTACGAAACCGAATACTGGATCGAACTGCTCCGCGAGACGGATTACCTGACCCCGGCCGAATTCGACAGTCTGTTTCCCGAATGCCGCGAACTGACCAACATCCTGGCAAAAATCATTCTGACGACAAAAGCCAACTCTTCGGAAAGCCCCGCGTCGTCTTGAATTTTGAATATTGAATTTTGAATCCATGAAATACTACCTTCTCGTCGGTGAACCCTCGGGCGACCTGCACGGCGCCAACCTGATCCGCGGCCTTCGCAAGGCCGATCCCGCGGCCGAGTTTCGCTTCTGGGGCGGCGACCGCATGGCCGAGGCGGCCGGGAGCCGCGGCACGCTCGTCAAGCACTACCGCGAGACCTCCTTCTTCGGGTTCCTCGACGTGCTGCGCCATCTGCGGACCATCGGCCGCCAGTTCGCCGAGTGCCGCCGCGACATCGCCGCCTGGCGGCCCGACGTGCTGATCCTGGTCGACTACCCCGGCTTCAACCTCAAGATGGCCCGCTGGGCCCATGACGCAGGGCTGCGCGTCCACTACTACATCGCCCCGAAGGTGTGGGCCTGGAAGGAGTGGCGCGTGAAGCAGATCCGCCGCAACGTCGACCGGCTCTACATCATCTTCCCCTTCGAGCGCGACTACTTCCCGCGCTTCGGCATCGACCCCGTCTTCGAGGGCAACCCGCTCGTCGACGCCCTCGAAGCGCGGCGGCCCGACCTCCCGACAGGGGCCGCCTTCCGCGCGGCGCACGGCCTCGACGGTCGCCCGATCGTCGCCCTGCTGGCCGGCAGCCGCCTCACCGAACTCCGCGCCAACCTCCGCCCGATGGCCGAGGCAGCCCGCCGCATGCCCGACCGCCAGTTCGTCGTCGCAGGGGTCTCGTGGATCGACCGCACGCGCTACGCCGAACTCCTCGGCGACGCCCCCGTCACGCTCCTCTGCGACTGCACCTACGAGCTGCTGCACGTCGCCGAGGCGGCGATCGTCACCTCGGGCACGGCGACCCTCGAAACAGCCCTCATGGGAATCCCCGAGATGGTGCTCTACCGCATCCCGTGGCTCTACGAGCGGCTGCGGCCGCTGGTGGTAAAGATCCCCTTCATCTCGCTCGTCAACCTCAATCTCGGTCGCGAGGCGGTCCGCGAGCTGGTCATCTGCAACCCCACGGGCGAGCGCCTCGAGCGGGAGCTGCGGCCGCTGCTCGAGGGCGGCGCCGAGCGGGCCCGCATGCTGCGCGACTTCGACGAGCTGCGGGCGATCATCGGCCCCGCAGGCGCCAGCGAACGTTTCGCGCACGACATCGTGCGAACCCTTCAAACCGAACCACACGCATGAAAATCATCTGCATCGGTCGCAACTACGACGACCATATCGCCGAAAAGGAGAACGGCGGCGGCGGGCGGCGGCCCGAACACCCGCTCTTCTTCATGAAGCCCGACACGGCGCTGCTGCGCAACAACGATCCGTTCTACATCCCCGCCTTCTCGAACGAGATCCACTACGAATGCGAGCTCGTCGTCCGCATCAACCGCGTGGGGCGCGCCATCGAACGCCGCTTCGCCCGCCGCTACTACGACGAGGTGGGGCTCGGCATCGACTTCACGGCCCGCGACCTGCAGCGCCGCGCCATCGCCGAGGGGCTGCCGTGGGAGAGCTGCAAGTCGTTCGACTACTCGGCGGCCGTCGCACCGCAGTTCGTGCCGCTGGCCGAGCTGGGCGGCGACGTGCAGCGCCTGCACTTCGACCTCGCCGTAAACGGCGAGATCCGCCAGCAGGGCGACACCGCCCGCATGCTTTGGACGATCGACGAGCAGATCGCCTGGGTCTCGCAGTTCGTCATGCTGCGCATGGGCGACCTGCTCTTCACGGGCACCCCCGCAGGGGTCGGCCGCGTGCAGGCAGGCGACACGCTGCGCGCCACGCTCGAGGGGCGCGAACTGTTGAACTTCGATATCCGCTGACGCCATGCTGCTCCACGAACGCCTCCGCAATTTCCGACTGCTGCTCGCCTCGCAGTCGCCCCGCCGCCGCGAACTGCTGACCGGCAGCGGCATCCCCTACGAACCCGCCCCGAAATACGACTGCGAGGAGCACTACCCCGCCACGCTGCCGCCCGAGGAGGTCCCCGCCTACCTCTCGCAGCTCAAAAGCGCCGCCTACCCCGCGCCGCTCGCCCCGTCGGAGATCCTGCTGACGGCCGACACGGTGGTCGTGCTCGGCGGCAACGTGCTCGGCAAGCCCCGCGACCGCGCGGATGCCGTCGCCATGCTCGGCCGCCTCGCCGGCGCCCGCCACACGGTCGTCACGGGCGTCACGCTCCGCACCGCCGACCGCCGCCGCACCTTCACGGCCCGCAGCGACGTCTGGTTCCGCCCCCTCTCCGACGAGGAGATCGCCTACTATGTCGACACCTTCCGCCCCTTCGACAAGGCCGGCTCCTACGGCATTCAGGAGTGGATCGGCTACGCGGCGATCGAGCGCATCGACGGCTCGTTCTACAACGTGATGGGGCTGCCGATCCAGAAAGTCTACGTCGAACTGGAGCGCTTCCTGCAGGAATAATCAATAAAAACCAATACGAACACCATGAAACGACTTCTGCTGACCCTCTGTTTCGCCCTTTCGGCGCTGCTGCCCGCGGCGGCCGACGAGGGCATGTGGCTCCCGAGCCTCATCGCCGAGCGCATCGACGACATGCGAGCCAAAGGCTTCCGCCTCACGGCCGAAGACATCTACAGCATCAACCGCGCCTCGATGAAGGACGCCGTCGTCCTCTTCGGCACCGGCTGCACGGGCGAGATCGTCTCGTCCGAGGGACTGCTGCTGACCAACCACCACTGCGGTTACGGCGCCATCCAGCGCCATTCGTCCGTCGAGCACGACTACCTCACCCACGGTTTCTGGGCCCGTTCGCGCGCCGAGGAGCTGCCCAACGAGCAGCTCAGCGTCCGCATCCTGGTCCGCATGGAGGAGGTCACCGACCGCCTCGCCGCGGGTGAGACGGCCGAGGCGATCATCGAGGCGGCCCGCGCCGAGGGTACGGGCTACCAGGCGACGATCGAACAGATGTACTACGGCAACCGCAGCTACCTCTTCGTCTACGAGCGTTTCGACGACGTGCGCCTCGTCGGCGCGCCCCCCTCGTCGATCGGCAAGTTCGGCGGCGACACCGACAACTGGATCTGGCCCCGCCACACGGGCGACTTCTCCGTCTTCCGCATCTACGCCTCGCCCGACAACAAACCCGCGGCCTACTCGCCCGAGAATGTCCCCTACCGTCCCAAGCGTCACTTCACCGTCTCGACCAAAGGGGTGCGCGAGGGTGATTTCACGATGATCTACGGCTTCCCGGGCAACACGCAGGAGTACATCCTTTCGGACGCCGTGCGCTACATCGCCCGCCAATCCGACCCTGCGAAGATCGCGATCCGCGACGGCCGCCTGGCGATCATCGCCGAGGCGCAGGCCTCGGATCCCGCGCTGCGCATCTTCTACGCCGCCCGCCACGCCTCGATCGCCAACGCCTGGAAGAAGTGGCAGGGCGAGGTGCTGGGGCTCGAGCGCCGCAAGGTCTGCGAGGAGCGCGAGGCTTATGAGGAGCGGTTCGCCGCCGCCGTCGCCGACCATCCCGACTACCGCGGGCTGCTGCCGCAGATGAAGGCCGAGTACGCCCGCATCCTCACCCCCTATTTCGCCCGCGAGATCCTCAACGAGACGATCGTCACGCTGCCGGTGCGCTACACCGGCGACGAGCGCGCCGAGGCGCTCTTCGAGCGGCGCAAGCCCTGCGAGCAGGCCCTCTTCCGCTACGCGCTCGCACAGTACGACCGCTACTGCCCCGACGGCTACCGCCTGCCCGCCTTCCTCGACGGCGTGGCGGCAGCAGGTTCGGTCGAGGCCTATGCCGACCGCCTCTTCGAGGCCGTCTGGAGCGGCAGCGACACGACATGCATGACCGCCCTGCGCAAGGATGCGTCGCGCATGCTGCAGCACATCTCGTGGATGCTCGGAACGACGGCGCTGCGCAACCCCGTAAGCAGCCGCCTGAACGACCTCTACAAAACCTACCTGCGCGCCCTGCGCGAGGTCGACGCCGAACGGGCCTTCTACCCCGACGCCAACCTGACGCTGCGCGTCGCCTACGGCACGGTGGCGGGCTACGAGTATGCCGACGGCGAGTACCACACGCCGCACACGACCATCGACGGCATCATCGCCAAGGACAACCCCGCCGTCTACGACTACGACATCCCGCAGGCGCTGCGCGACCTCTACGCCGCGAAGTCCTACGGCCGCTGGGCCACGACGATCGACGGCCGCCGCACGGTGCCCGTCTGCTTCCTGGCGACGAACCACACCACGGGCGGCAACTCGGGATCGCCGATCCTCAACGCGAACGGCGAGCTGGTGGGCATCAACTTCGACCGCACGTGGCGCTCGACGATGAGCGACATCCGCTTCGACCCGACGATCTGCCGCAACATCGCCGTCGACATCCGCTACGTGCTGATGGTGATCGACCGCATCGGCGGCGCGGGCTACCTGCTGGACGAAATGACGCTCAAATAACGCGCGGCCGGTTCCGCGCGGCCCCTGCACCCGTTGTGCCGGCGAACCGCTCCGCTACGAACAACCGCTCCGCCCGACGGCGGGGCGGTTTTCGCATCCGCCCCCTGTGGCTCCGCGGCACGGCCTGCCGGAGGCGTTTCCGACAGCCGACGGCCCGGCCGGCGAAGCGGGTGCGGGATATTTTTCGGAATATTCGCAAAAAATTTTGGATTTTCAGAAATACTCTCTATATTTGCAGTCCCGAAACGCACGTTTTCGTGCAGGGAGTGTGAGCCCAGGTGGTGAAATTGGTAGACACGCTACT
>CAZVGH010000103.1:0-6617 GCA_964626515.1 uncultured Alistipes sp. | reverse complement strand
TGATCGTCATCCCCGAGATGTTCGACAAGACCGAAATCACGGTCGAGAAGATCGTGAACCTCGTCATCTCGTCGATCATCAAGCGCAAGATCATGGGCATGGACTACGGTGCCGCCGTCATCTCGGAGGGCGTTTTCCATGCGCTGTCGGATGAGGAGATCCGCAAGAGCGGCATCCACTTCTCGTA
This sequence comes from uncultured Alistipes sp., assembly GCA_964626515.1. GTDB lineage: Bacteria > Bacteroidota > Bacteroidia > Bacteroidales > Rikenellaceae > Alistipes. The sequence goes on along the minus strand of CAZVGH010000103.1, from coordinate 6,430 downwards.
TGACGAGCACGGCCACCCCGAGCTGGGTAAGGTTTCGAAGGCGCACATCTTCAACGAGATGATCGAGAAGAAGGTGAAGGCCCTCGGCATCAAGGTGAAGAGCCGTCCCGTGGAGCTGGGTTACGAGGTGCGCTGCCAGACCCCGATCGCCTACGACCTGACCTACTGCTCGGAGCTCGGTATCGGCGTCTACAAGCTCTATTCGGAGGGCAAGACGGGCTGCATGGTCTACGTGGATTCGGAGGGCAACGTCGCTCCGCTCTACCTGAAGGATCTGCAGGATCCCGCTACGGGCAAGATTCCGCCCCGTCTGGTCGATATCAATTCGGACAAGTTCACGTCGGTGCTCGACAACATCATCAACGCCGTGACGGAAGAGGACTACGAGGCAGCCAAGAAGTACGTGGCTGATCCCGAGGAGTTCGATTTCCACAAGATTCTCTGCTGGAAATAATCCGCACTTCGCCTAAAGCGCGCCGCCCGCCCCTCGATCAGGGACGGGCGGCTGTTTTTTCAGCGGCGGGCGGATCGGCGCCGAAGCCGTGCGAGCGTATTGCGGAGGGCGGCACGCGCGGCCGGTGCGTAACAGTCCGTGTCGGCCTCCTCCAGCAGGAACTGCAACTCGCCGAAGAGGGCGGGTTCGATCGCGCACAGCCGATAGGCCGTCTTGACGGCGAGGGCCTGTACGGCGGGTGCTTCCGCGGGGAGCAGCATGCGTTCGAGGCACCAGTCGAGCAGCCCGACGGGGAGTGTCTCGAACGGAACGCGCAGGAGAATGGCGAGCAGCAGCCGTCGGGATCCGGCGTGCCGGCAGGCGGCGAGGCGCCCGATCAGACTGTCGGCGTGCGGTACGAAACGCGCGGGCTCCGCCGCGGCGAGCTTTTCGCAGGCCCACAGCGCGTGCCACGAGACGGTGCGGTCGGCGTCGAAGGTCAGCTGCAGGAGTTCGTCGAAGGTGCGGGCGTCGCGGCCGGCGGCGTCGGCGATCCGCAGCACGGCGATCCGAGAGCGAGCCTCGCGTAGCTCCGCCCGCAGGGGCGTCGTTTCGGGGCCGTTCATCGGGCGAGGAGCGGTGCGATCGCCTCGTCGAAGCTGCCGTTCGTCGGCGGGCAGCAGGTGCGAAAGCCCAGCGCGGCGGCGGTTGCGACGTTGCGGGAGCCGTCGTCGATGAACAGCGTCTCCTCGGGGCGGATGCCGCTCTCGGCGACGAGCTGTTCGAAGATCGCGGGGGAGGGTTTCAGTTTCCGCATGCGGAACGAGAGGAAGATCGCGTCGAAATACTCCTCCATCCGTTTTCCGTCGACCGTGAACCGGCGGCCGATGATCTCGATCGCCGCGGGATTGGTGTTCGAAAGGACGTAGGTGCGAATGCCGGCGGCTCGCAGCCGCTCGATGGCGCGGAGCTTCTCGGGGGCGACGCGCGGCAGGAAATCTTCGTAGACCTGGAAAATCGCCTCGTCGGTGACGTCGGGACGGTTGTCGATGCGGCGCATCTCGTCGCACGCCTCGTGAAAGTCGATCGCGCCGCACTCCATCCGCTCGTTGACCTCGGCGGGGTAGCAGGGATCCATCAGCTCGGCCATGCGGGGCATGCCGATCGCACGGAATGCCTCGCGCACCCGCTCCATCTCCAAATCGACCAGGACACCGCCCAGGTCGAAAACTACATTGCGTATCGTTTGTGTCATTTGTTAATAGGTGTATGCCGGGCCGCCGCCTGCGCGGCGTGCGGCCGAAAGTTGCGGGCCTCCGCCGGGGAGGCTGCGGTCCGCACGGTTCCTGTCGGGATCGCTCCGTCTACCGCTGAAACCGCATCGTGAATCGTCTGACGGGCCGCAGGACCCACATCGGGAGTACGACCAGCAGCGGGATCCACAGGCGATTCCACCAGTCGGGCACCGAGCAGCGGCGTCCGCGCCACAGTGCCCGCAGTCCGCGGCGGGCACAGCTGTCTGCCGAAATCAGCACGCCCAGCTTCAGCCCGATCCGCTGCCAGCGCGGGGCGAGCCCGTAGAGGTCCGTCGCCACGCCGGCGGGGCAGACGGCCGTCACGCGGATGCCGCGTTCGCGCACCTCCTTGGCGAAGGCGACCGAAAAGGCCTTCAGGTAGGCCTTCGAAGCGCTGTATACGGCCAGTCCCGGGAAGGGCATCCAGAGCGAGTAAGAGGACATGTTGAGGATGTGTCCTTTCGCGCCGCGCTCGATCATGCGGGCCGCAAAGAGGCGGCAAAGTTTCGTGACGGTCATATCGTGGAGCAGCAGCATGCGTTCGATGCGCTCGCACGGCGTGCGCAGCACGTCGCAGAAGGAGAAGATGCCCGCGTTGTTGACGAGCACGTCGGGCTCGAAGCTGAGGGCGTCCGCCTGCTCGACGAGCCGTTCGGCGGCATCGAGCCGGGCCAGATCGGCCGCGATGATCTGCACGCTGCCGTTGTGCGCCGCCTCGATCTCGGCGCGCACGGCCTGCAGCGGCGCCTCGTGTTCGCCGACGAGCACCAGGTCGTAGCCGAGGGCCGCCAGCCGCAGCGCGTAGCAGCGGCCGATGCCCGTGCCGGCACCCGTCACGAGGGCCCGCTTCGGGGCTCCGTCCGTCGTCGTGATTCGTTTCATGGCTATTTGATTTTGGCCAGCTCCCGCCAGATCTTGTCGGGGATCGGCTCCTGACAGTTGTGGCAGCACTGCATGTCGACCGAGTACATGCGGGCGATGCAGTAGTCGCGGTGGTCGCAGCCTGAGCGGGTCGTGGCGTCGCCCGCGCGCAACTTGTTGACGAACGCGGGGTCGTTGATGAGCGCGCGGCCCATCTGCACCAGCTCGAATCCTTCGCCGAGCACGCGGTCGATGCCTGTGCGCGAGACCAGACCGCCTACGTAGACGAGCGGCATCCGCAGCGCGCTGCGGAACTGCTTCGCCTTCTCGAGGAAGAAGCACTCCTCGAAGTCGTATTGCTTGATCATGAGGTTGCCGAAGAGGTTGACGACGATCTTCTGCGGCCACAGCGACCAGGGCATGTAGTGACTCATGGTCTTGGTCGGGATGCGGCCGCGCATGACGGCCATCGGCGCCTTCGAGACGAAGCCCGACGAAAGCACGAGGCCGTGGACGCCGAGCCGCTCGATCTCGCGGGCGATCTCGATACTTTCGGGAAGTTCGATGCCTCCCTTGAAGCCGTCCTCCATGTTGTGCTTGACCAGCACGGCCATGTTGCAGCGGGCGGCCGCCTCCATCACCTCCGTGAGGCACATCCGCATGAAACGCATGCGGTTGGCGAGCGATCCGCCGTACTCGTCGCGGCGGCGGTTCGTGTAGGGCGACAGAAACTGCGAGATGAGGTATCCGTGTCCCGCATGCACCTCCACGGAGTCGAAGCCCGCTTCTCGGGCCGTGACGACGGCCTGTCCGAAGTCGCGGGCGAAGGCCTCGCACTCCGAGCGGCGCATGCCGCGCACGAAGGTCGGCGAGTAGAGGTTGAATCCTGTCGAGGCCCCTACGGGGAAACAGCCCGCCGTGCTCCAGTGGGTCATGTTGCCGCAGTGGCCGATTTGGATGCTGGCCGCGGCCCCTTCGGCATGGATCGCGTCGGTGATGTCGCGCAGCGCGGGGACGATCTCGGGGCGCAGCCATAGCTGCTTGTTGAACGAGATGCCGCTGCGGTTGATCGAGGCGTAGGCGAGTGTCGTCATGCCGACGCCGCCGCGCGCCACCGAGACGTGGTACTGCTTGAGCTGTTCGGTCGGGCCGAAATCCTTGCCCATCGACTCGAAGGCCGCCGAGCGGATCGTGCGGTTGCGCAGCGTGAGCGGCCCGAGGGTATAGGGGGTGAAGAGGTTGGAATCCATGGTTGTCAGTAGATGAACGGGAGAATGCGTTTGCGGTTCAGGCGGCGGAATTCGTCGCCGAACTCCGCTTCGTAGCGGCGGCGCAGCGAGGCGGCGCGGGGGGCGAGGTTGGCGAAGGTCCACAGCACGAAGACCACGCCCGCCCACGACCACGAGGCGACGGCGAAGCCGATCCATTCGGTCAGCTCGCCGAAATAGTTGGCCGACGTGACGTAGCGGAACATGCCGCCTCGGGGGATGTAGTGGCGTGTGTCGCCGGGGCGGCGCAGGCCGCGGATGATGGCGTCCGACTGCAGGTTGACCGCCATGCCCGCGAAGAAGATCGCCGCACCGATCCAGAAGGTCGGGCGGGCGAGCCAGCCGGCGTAGTAGTCCGCCGGGGCGAGGTAGAAGATCCAGCCTCCCTGCATGAGGGCGTTGAGGGTGTTGAACAGCATCCCCAGCGCGACGATGCCGAGCGGCATCTTCGAGTTGCCGCGCAGCCGCAGCGGGAAGATGAACGAGCGGTGGAAATAGTGGAGCTCGAAGAGCAGCAGCAGGGCGAGCGGCGCCGCCTCGAAGCGGCGGTCGGAGCAGATCCACAGCGCCGCCATGGCGATGAAGACGGGCGACTCCATAAGCATCCAGCCGATGCGGTTCGGGATCGGGCGGCCGTATTTGGGGTTGAAGAGGTAGCCGTAGCCCGCCTCGACGAAGTGCAGGGCGATGAAGACGACGACGGCCAGCAGGGCCATCACGACGAGCAGCGTTTCGTAGTAGGTCGCGTACATGGAAAGTTCGGGTTTCCCGCCGTCGCGTAGCGTCTTGCCGCAGTCGGGCGCAAAACGGCGGGGATCGTTGTTTCTCGGTTTGTTTGACGGCCGTAAAGATACGCAAAAAAATCGAGATGCGAAACCGGCGCCGTCCGCCGAAACGTTTCGCCCCCTGATCCGTGGCGGAACAGGGGGCGGGAGCAGGGGAGGAGCGGCGCATCTACCGCCGGCGCAGCAGCCCGCAGAGCTCGGGCATGCCTTCCGAGGCCGGCTTGCGGATGTGCGTCAGCGGATTGCGGATCCACTGCGTGTCGGGGACTCCGGGATCGACCACGTAGACGGGCACAGCGGACCGCACGTAGCGCACGAGCGAGGCGGCGGGGTAGACGGCCAGCGAGGTGCCCACGACGACGAACACGTCGGCCGTCGCCGCGATTTCGGCCGCCCGCTCGAACATCGGCACCGCCTCGCCGAAGAAGACGATGTGCGGGCGCAGCAGTGCGCCGTCGGGAGCCGTCGCGTCGAGCGGCTGCTCCCAGCCGTCGATCGGGACCACGAGGTCGGGATTGCGCGCTGAGCGCAGCTTCGTCAGCTCGCCGTGCAGGTGGGTGACGCGCTTCGAGCCCGCCCGCTCGTGCAGGTTGTCGACGTTCTGTGTGACGACCTCCACCTCGAAGTCGTGCTCGAGTTCGGCGACGGCCCGATGGGCGGCGTTGGGGAGGGCGGCGAGCATCTCGCGGCGGCGCAGGTTGTAGAATTCGATGACTTTGGCGCGGTCGCGGGCCAGCGCCTCGGGGGTGCAGACCTCCTCGATGCGGTAGTTCGCCCAGAGGCCGTCCGCGTCGCGGAAGGTCGCCAGACCGCTTTCGGCCGAGATGCCGGCCCCCGTGAAGACGACGATTTTCTGCATAGTGTGTTTCGGTTCGTTACAGGTTACAGGAGTTCGAGCCGTCGGCGGCGGCGCTGTTCGCGGCGGATCCGCTCGATCGTCTCGGCGCTTGCGCGGCGGATCCGGCGGATGCGCAGGCGGCAGTAGCCGAACAGCAGCCAGGCGAACGGTGCGCAGCAGAGCAGCCGGGTCATGTTTTCGCGATCTGCCGACTCCTCGAAGAGCAGCAGGCCGGCGGGCAGGAGGATCCAGATGCTCCCGATGACGGCGGCGCCCGTCGCGAGGTGGCGCCAGCGGGAGAGCGGCGCGCGGTGCCGATACGTGATCAGCTTCGTCAGTCCGTAACCGACAGCTCCCGCGATGCTCAAGCAGAGCTTGGCCGTGCTGAACCATTCGGCTTTGAGCGGCAGCAGCATGAAGGAGATGCATGCGGCTTTCAGCACGCTGACCCACCACCGGTCGTTCGCTTCGCTCAGCTGTATGAACAGCCGGTTGTGCCGTGCGAGGTCAGCGCGTCTCTCCCGCAGTTCCGTGATCCGTTTCATTGTGTCGCTCCGTGGTTTGTTTTCGCTTTTTCAGTCGTCCGCTGCGGCGCAATGCGTCGGCGATGATCCACTGCAGCTGGCCGTTGACCGAACGGAATTCGTCCTCGGCCCACCGCTCCAGTTCGCTCATCGTCGCCGCATCGATGCGCAGCACGAAATTTTTGGTCGCCTCTTTCGCCATGGCGGTTTAGTGGTGAAGCGTTCCTGCATTGACGACGGGCTGGGCCGCCTCGTCGGCGCAGAGCACCACGAGCAGGTTCGAGACCATGGCCGCCTTGCGCTCCTCGTCGAGCTCGACGATCTGCTCGTCGGAAAGCTGCTTGAGGGCCATCTGGACCATCGATACGGCACCCTCGACGATCTTCTCGCGGGCCGAGATGATGGCGTCGGCCTGCTGGCGGCGCA
>CAZVGH010000102.1:0-6640 GCA_964626515.1 uncultured Alistipes sp. | reverse complement strand
ACATCATGGACAAGGCCGTCGGCTCGAAGATCGCCGACTACCTCATCAAGCCCGTCAATCCGAACCAGGTGCTCCTCTCGATCAAGAAGAACGTCCACCGGCAGCAGCTCGTCACCGAACAGACGACCGCCGACTACCGCTCGGAGTTCGGCCGCCTCTCCGCCTCGCTGCAGATGGCCGAGAATTTCGCCGACTGGTGCGCTCTCTACCGCCGTCTGACGGCCTGGGAGATCGAGCTCGAAACCTCGAACGACCAGAGCATCAAGGAGGTGCTCGGCTACCAGAAGAACGAGGCCAACCTCGAGTTCTCGAAATTCGTGCGGCGCAACTACTACAACTGGATCAACCGCCGCTCGGAGCAGACCCCCGTCATGTCGCACACGCTCATGCGGTCGAAGATCTTCCCCGTGGCCGACGAACGGTCGAAGACGACGCTGCTGTTGATCGACAATTTCCGCTACGACCAGTGGCGCGCCATCTCGTCGCTGCTGCGCGGCTACTACGACGTGGCGGTCGACGATTTCTACTGCGCGATCCTCCCCACGGCGACGCAGTACGCCCGCAACGCCATCTTCGCGGGGCTGATGCCGCTGGCGATCGACCGGCTGATGCCGCAGCGGTGGCTCAACGACAACGAGGAGGGGGGCAAGAACCAGCACGAGGAGGAGTTCCTGCGCCGCCAGCTGGCCCAGTGCGGCAAGACGTGGCGCACGACCTTCGACAAGCTGGTGCGGCCCGAGCAGGGGCGCCGGCTGGTCGACAACATCCGCCGGGTCTACGACGCCGATTTCTCGGTGATCGTCTACAACTTCCTCGACATCCTCTCGCACGCCCGCACCGAGACGGACATCATCCGCGAACTCACGGAGGACGAGGCGGCGTTCCGTTCGCTGACGCGCTCGTGGTTCGAGCACTCGGACCTCTACACGATCCTCCGCCTGCTCGCCGAGCGCGGCCACACGGTCATCATCACCTCGGACCACGGCACGATCCGCGTCGACAACCCCGTGCGTGTCACGGGCGACCGCGAGACTTCGGCCAACCTGCGCTACAAGACGGGCCGCAACCTGCTCTACAACGCCCGCGAGGTCTACGAGGTGCAGCGCCCCGAGGATATCCAGCTCCCGTCGGGGAACCTGACCTCGAGCTACATCTTCGCCTACAACCGCGATTTTCTGGTCTACAACAACGACGCGAACCGCTACGTGCGCTACTACCGCAACACGTTCCAGCACGGCGGCATCTCGATGGAGGAGATGCTGGTCCCCTACATCGTGCTCGAACCCAAACGATAACGTTTTTTGGCATGAAAACACTGCATATCGGCTCCGAAGAGGAGCTTTCCGAAGCGGCCGAGGCGCTGCTCGATGCGCTCGGCGACCGCCGCGTGGTGATCCTGCGCGGCGAAATGGGGGCCGGCAAGACCACCTTCGTGCGCGCCGTGGCCGCGGCGCTCGGAGTCGGGGACCGCGTGACGAGCCCCACGTTCGCCCTCGTGAACCACTACCGCGGGGCGGCGGGGCAGTCGATTTATCACTTCGATTTCTACCGCATCAACTCCCCCTCGGAGGCCTACGACCTCGGCTACGAGGAGTATTTCTACTCGGGCGACCTCTGCCTCGTGGAGTGGCCCGAGAAGATCGAGGCGCTGCTGCCGCCCGATACGGCGGAGGTGCGCATCCGCGTCGTCAGCCCCACGGAGCGCATCTTCGAGATCGAGTAGGCATACCTTATTATATATGCGGCCCTGCGCCGCGCAACCCGAACGAGAAACACCGCTGAAGGACGGCTGCCGCCGCCCGCATGCGAAACCGATAAAGATACACATACAGAGATGCAGGAGTATATTTCCAAGCAGGTGCAGCTGTTGCGCCCTGCGGAGCAGATTTTCGAAATGATTCACCGGTTCGACCACCTCACGCCCGCTGTGGCCGGCCGCGTCGAGGAGTGGCAGGCGACCGAGGATACCTGCTCGTTCAAGGTCAAGGGCTTTACGGTCCGCCTGAAGATGGCCGAGCGCGTGGCGCCGAAACACGTCAAGATCACGGGTGACGGCGTCCCGATGGATTTCGCCTTCTGGGTGCAGTTGCACGCCGTGTCGGAGTACGACACGCGGCTGCGGCTGGTGCTGCACGCCGAACTCAACATGATGATGCGGATGATGATCGGGTCGAAGCTCCAGCAGGCCCTTGACCAGATCGCCGACGGCATCGCCGCAGCGATGCGGTAAAAAGTCGTATTGTCCCTCTTTGCCATTTATTTTCAGGCTTTTGTCCGAAATGCGCGCGAATTTTGCGTGCGTGCGGGCAGGATCGGCCCCGAAACGAAAAAAAAGCGTCGGATCGTTGGCGGATATGCAAATAAAGTGTATATTTGCAAGCCATTAAGAGGGCAGGAACTTAATTTATAACAAAATATAAAGATTATGACAAAGGCAGATATTGTTAGCGAAATCGCTAAAAACACCGGCGTGGAAAAGGTGCAGGTGATGGCAATCGTCGAGGCTTTCATGGACTCGGTCAAGGCTTCGCTCGAGGGCGGTAACAACGTTTACCTCCGCGGTTTCGGCAGCTTCATCGTCAAGAAGCGTGCACAGAAGGTGGCCCGCAACATCTCGAAGAACACGACCATCACGATCCCCGAACACAACATCCCTGCATTCAAGCCCGCCAAGAGCTTCGCAGCGAAGGTAAAATAATTGTTGAACCTCTTAAAACCCACAACTATGCCGAACGGAAAGAAGCATAAGCGCCACAAGATGGCGACCCACAAGCGCAAGAAGCGTCTTCGCAAGAATCGTCACAAGAAGAACAAGTAGGACTTCGCCTGTCCTTTTGCGACCACAGGGATAAAGCTAAAAGAGCCTTCGGGTTCCTTTAGCTTTACCTGTATAAAAACAGCGCCCGATCGGAGGGGTGCCGCGCTGCGGCGCCGAACTCCCGCGGGGAGTCGGGGAGAGCCTCCGCGGAGGGCCCCGCATCATTGATTTTTGGAAGTGCGGCCGACACTTCCCGCAACCAAGCTCGGCCATCGAATCGAATCGTTTCGGAAGACGTCGCGAGACGGGGCGGCGCGCATCGGAGCCGATGCACCGTGGCCGCCTTTTCGCCGTGCGGCCGGCAGCGCGGCCCTGCCCGTTTCCGGCCCGCCCCTCGGTCCGGCCTCCGGCTGCCGCTTTCGGATGAACGGCGGCCGCGATCCGACGGGACACCGGCTGCCGCCGACGGTGCAGCCGCTGCTTGCGCAGGGGTGCCTGCCCGGTTGGCAGCGACGGACGCGGCAGGTGGCGATCCTCGCCCGTAGCCTGCGCATGACGACCGCCCGTGACGGCAGTGCCTGCGGCAGCAGCAAGCGGTATGACCCCCGCAGTTCCCGCCGTCCGCAGCGCATCCGCAGTCTGCGCAAAGTGCGCAGCCGCGGCGTCTTCGAAACCCGACCATAGCCGTGTCCGTCGCAGACGGGCACACCCTGAGATACGACCATGAACAGAGAACTGATTATTCACGTTACGCCTGCCGAGATCTCCATCGCCCTGTGCGAGGACAAGGTCCTCGTCGAGCTCAACAAGGAGCAGTGCAAGACGGGTTTCGCCGTCGGGGACATCTACCTGGGCAAAGTGCGTAAGATCATGCCGGGTCTGAACGCGGCATTCGTCAACATAGGACACGAAAAGGACGCCTTCATCCACTACTCGGATCTCGGCACGCAGTTTACCTCGCTCGACAAACTCGTCTCCTCCTTCCAGCCCGGCAAGCGGGGGATGAAGGTCGAGACGATGAAGCTCGAGGAGCCCGTCGCCAAGAGCGGCAAGATCGGCGACTACCTCCAGCCGGGACAGCTCGTGATGGTGCAGGTCGCCAAGGAGGCGATCTCGACCAAGGGACCGCGCCTGACGGCCGACGTCTCGCTGGCGGGCCGCAACGTGGTGCTGGTGCCCTTCTCGCAGAAGGTCTTCCTGTCGCAGAAGATCCGCTCGTCGGAGGAGAAGCGCCGCCTGAAGCGCATCGCCGCCGCGGTGCTGCCGCAGAATTTCGGCGTTATCATCCGCACGGCCGCCGTCGAGGCGAAGGACGAGGAGATCGAGCACGACATGCGGCAGCAGCTCGACCGCTGGTACAAGACCTGCGGCATGATCCGCAAGAAGGCCCCCTCGGCGCCCGGACAGCTCATGAGCGAGATGAACCGCGCGAACACGATCATCCGCGATTCGCTCAACGGCTCCTTCTCGCAGATCGTCGTCGACGACGAGACGATGTTCCGCGAGATCAAGAACTACGTCCACGAGATCGACCCCGAGATGGAGTCGATCGTGAAGCTCTACCGCGGCGGGGTGCCCATCTTCGACAACTTCGACATCTCGAAGCAGATCAAGTCGCTCTTCGCCAAATACGTCTCGCTCAAGCGCGGCGCCTACCTCATCATCGAGCGCACGGAGGCGATGAACGTCATCGACGTCAACTCGGGCAACCGCACGAAGGCCGAGGACAACCAGGAGCAGACCGCCATGGAGGTGAACCTCGCGGCGGCGAAGGAGATCGCCCGCCAGCTGCGTCTGCGCGATATGGGCGGCATCGTCATCATCGACTTCATCGACCTGCACAAGGCGGCCAACAAACAGGCCCTCTACGACGAAATGACCAAACTCATGGCTACCGACAAGGCCAAGCACACGATCCTCCCGCTGACGAAGTTCGGCCTGATGCAGATCACGCGCCAGCGCGTCCGCCCGCTCGCCATCGAGGATGTGTCGGACACCTGCCCGACCTGCCACGGCACGGGCAAGATCGAGCCGACGGTGCTGCTCGACAAGAAGATCGAGAACCAGATCTCGCTCCTCACGCTCGACCGCGGCCACAAGTACATCAAGCTCGTCGTGAGCCCCTACGTCGCTTCGTTCCTCACGCGCGGCCTTATCTCGCTGCGCCGCCGCTGGGAGTGGAAGTACAAGACCCGCATCAAGGTGGTCGAGGACCAGAGTACGGGCATCATCGACGTCCACTATCACGACCGAAAGGACAACGACCTGATTAAATAGGCGTTGTCGGCGGAACGGCGGCGGGTCATCCGCCGCCTGCCCCTTTGCCGCAGCGCGTCGCGGGACGGTCTGCGAACGCTTTCCGAACGCGGGGCTTTTTCCGCAAGGAGCGCCGCAAGGAACGTCGCAGGGGACGCCGCACGGCTGCCGCAGGGCGGGGGAGCGGCCGCACGGCCTGCGCGGCCCGCGTTATCCGTGACGTCTGCGTTAGCTGCGACATCCGTGTTATCCGCGCCGTCCGCAACCTCGGCGGCGCACCGTCCGCCGCGGAACGGCGGCCGCCGATTTTCGTTCACCATTCACCGGGTATGCCCATGACTGCACGCGAACAACTGGCCGCGATGCTGGCCGAATCGAAGCCGCTGAAGCGGCTCTGCCGCGAGGCGAAAGCCGACGCTGCGACCGTCCATCTCCGGGAGCTGGTGGGCGGGGCGCTGTCGTGCTATGCGGCGGCGGCGATCGAACGCCTCGGCGGCGTCCACATCTTCGTCGCCGACGACCGCGACGCCGCGGCCTATCTGCTGAACGACTTCTACCAACTGCTCGACGAGCCGCGCGTCTGCTTCTTCCCTTCCTCCTACAAACGCTCGGTCGCCTACGGCGCCGAGGATGCGCAGGGGGTGGTGCAGCGCACGGCGACCCTCTCGGCGCTGCGCAACTTCGCCGCGACGGCGAAGAGCCGCGACTATCTGGTCGTCTGCACCTATCCCGAGGCGCTGGCCGAACGGGTGAGCGACGCCGAGGCGATGCGGCGCGACACGCTGACGGTGGCCGTCGGCGACCGCCTGCCGATCGACCGGCTCGAGCAGCAGCTGACCGATGCCGCCTTCACGCGCGTCGATTTCGTCTACGAGCCGGGCCAGTATTCGATCCGCGGCGGCATCGTCGACGTCTTCTCCTACGTCGAGAGCAAACCCTACCGGCTGGACTTTTTCGGCGACGAGGTCGACTCGATCCGCCGCTTCGAGATCTCGAGCCAGCTCTCGACCGACCGCCCCGACCGCATCGAGATCGTCCCCGACCTGCGGACCCGCGGCGGCGAGGAGGCGCGGGTCTCGCTCATCCGCTTCGCCGGCGAGGCGGCGGCCTGCTGGTGCTACGACGCCGACGCCGTGCTGCGGCGCGTGAACGACCTGCGGCGCAAGACGCTGGCCGATCTGTCCGAACCCGTGACGATCGACCGCCTGCTCACCTCGCGCAGCGGCCTGCTGGCCGATCTGGCGGCGAACCGCCTCTTCCTGCTGCGCGACAACCTCCCCGAGCGTCCCGCCTCCGCGGAGGTGGGCTTCGCGACACAGCCCCAGCCGCAGTTCAACAAGAAGTTCGAACTGCTGGCCGACGACATGATCCGCAACGCGCAGCGCTGCTACACGACCTACATCCTCTCGGAGAACAAGGCGCAGATCGAGCGCCTCTCGAACATCTTCCACCAGCTCGGCCGCGGGCAGGTGCAGGTGCGTGCCTTCTCGCTAACCCTCTCGGCGGGCTTCGTGGACAACGACCTGCGCATCTGTCTCTACACCGACCACCAGATCTTCGACCGCTACCGCCGCTACCGCATCAACGGCGAGATCCGCCGCGACGAGCAGATGACCGTCGCCGAGC
>CAZVGH010000101.1:0-6651 GCA_964626515.1 uncultured Alistipes sp. | reverse complement strand
TACTCCTTTTTCTTGTCCCAGAGGTGGATGACCATACCGATGTTGATGTCGGCCAAGTTGAGCCTGAACCGCATCTTCGAGGCCGTGCGCGATCCCGTCTTGTTGCCCGCCTCGTCGAACTGGCGGACGGTGGCATACTGGATGCCGCCGAGGCCGAACGAGAGGGTACCGCAGACGTTGGGGAAAATGTAGACGGCCAGTCCCGGGTTGAAGGCGAGCTTGAGTTTTGCGTTCCTGCTGCGCGTGTAGTGCGTCTCCTCGCCCGAGATGTAGGTGAAGCGCGAGGTGCCCGCCGAGTAGGAGAGATCGAGCTCGGCGAAGAGCCCGAAGCGCCCCTTGGGGTCGAGCCCCGCGTAGGAGCGGTGGAAGAGCCCTACCGACAGGTCGCTGCTCGAGAAGCCCATGTCGGCGATCGAGAACGAGATGTCGTTTTTCTCGCCCAAATCGAGGCCGATGTTGCCGAGCGTGCCGTCGATCTTGCGATAACCGAAGCGGATGCCGAGGCAGTTGTTGTCGCGGTAGAAATAGCCGAAGAAGGGCTTCACGGTGGTGACCGAACCGCTGGCATTGATGTCGTCGAGGATCAGACAGAAGTCGGTGTCTTCGCTCGTGAGCGTGCCGTAGGAGGCCGTGAATCCCAGCATGACCTCGCCCTTGTAGGCGTATTTGATCTTGCCGATCTCGCGGTCCATGCGGCGGCGCATGGGCAGGAAGCGCTGCCGCGTGCGGCGGAACTCCTCGTCGACGCTCACGGCTTCGACAGCGACAGCGCCAGCGGCCGCGGTTTCGACAGCGAGGCTGTCGACCGTCGCACGCAGGCTGTCGGCTGTCGGCACGCCGGCCTGCTGCAGCGCGGTGCTGTCGGCGGATTGTGCCGATGCGCCGAGGAGGCAGAGCAGAGAGAACGGCAGTATGCAGAATCGTTTCATGGATGCGGGTTTAGAGGTAGAAGGCGATGCCGAGACCGATGCTGAAGATGTTGACCTTGAAGTTCATGTTGCTCGACGTGCGGGTACCTGTGGTCACCTGGTTGTGGATCTGCCGGGCGCGGGCGTAGTTCAGACCCATCACGCCGACGCTCACCTCGATCGCCATGTTGTTCGTGGCGAAGGCCACCATGCCGGGCGTGACGCCCAGCGAGACCTTGTATCCCCGTTCGTAGGTGCCCTTCACGGGCTGGTCCATGGCGAACTTGGCCTGCGTGCCGCCCGCGGCGATCTGCATGTCGGTGAAGATTGCGAAACGCTTGCTGGCGCCCAGCGGGATGTACTGCCGCCAGAAGATCGCCCCCGTGTAGGAGTGCTTCAGGGCGTAGAAATCCTCGATGCCGATATCGATGCCCGACTCCTCGTCGCCCAGCTTCACGCGGGCGTTGTCGATGCGCAGCAGCGTGCGGTCGTAGACGAAGCGCACGCCGAGCGCCATGTTGTCGTGCAGGGCGTAGGCGATCATCGGGCTGACGCGCAGCGTGTGGCCGTCCGAGTCGATCCCCTCGATCACCAGAAAGGAGTAGTTGTCGTTCGAGTGGGTCGAGTAGGAGGCCGAAGCGCCGAAGATCCACTGCCCCTTGGGCACGAACAGGGTCGACTGCGAGGTCAGACCGCGCTCCTGTCGCATTTGGTTGATCGAGAGCGGTTCGTCCGCCTGCACGGCCGTCGGGCCTGCGGCGGCCTTCACCGCCGCAGGCGCAACGAGTGCCGAATCGGGCGCCGCAACCGCCGCGGCTTCGGCCGGGCCGCCCTCCGCGAACGGTTGGGCGAGGCTCGGACTGCCGATGATGAGCGCAACGGCCGGCAAGAGGTATTTGAGGTGGACTCTCATGCGGTAAGCGTTATCGGACACTAATAGGCCCATTCGAAATCGTCGACGTAAAGCGTGTTCGAGTTACAGCCGTTCATGTAGTCGCCGTAGGTACTCGTCGAGCAGGCGATCACGAGCGTATAGGCGCCCGACGGCTTGTTCTCGCGGTCGTACCAGCGGATCGGAATCGTCGTCTCGACCATGCGGTCGCCGTCGGTCGACTCCTTGATGTCGAGGATGCCGTATCCGAGCACCTTGCCTTCGCTCACGGCATCGGGACCGTTCGCGGCGCTCCACATGCCTGATGGTGCGGAGGTACCCGACGTGACACCGTGGCGGGCTCGCCAGTCGACGATGGCGACGTAGACCGTCGCCTGGTCCTGCGATCCCGTGGGGAGCGGTCCGTTATGGTTGTTGTAGTTGACCGTACCGAGCTTTGCATGGAGCTTGAAAGTGAGGGCGGCGGGACGGGCCAGCCAGGTGTAGGGTTGGCCGAAGGCGACCGTACCGTTCATACCGCTGCGGTTGAAGGTGCCGAGGAAGAGGTTGCCGGCGGCCAGGTAGGTGACCTGATTCGTCGCCTGCAGTTTGGCGCACTGCGCGCCGCCCATGCCGGCGAACGTCTGTGCGGTGCAGAGGCTCGGTGCCAGCGTGGCGATGTTACCGCTGCCCCAGCTCGTCGAGTTGCCGTTGCTGGTCGAGAAGCAGGAGAGGGAGCCCTCCATGGTGCCGTTCGGAATCGTCTGCGTGGTGGTCGTCGTGAAGAGTGCGGTGCTGCCGACCTCACGGCCGTCGACGAGCATCTTGTACTCGTAGCTGCGGTTGGCTACGATACCCGTCTTCAACGTGTAGACCGTGAAATTGTTCTCGTTTTTGCTCTCCGACCAACTCGGCGTCACTTCGGCCGTGTAGGTGTAGTTGTCGCCTGCCGTCGCCTTCAGATCGGTCCAGGTTACGGTGCCCGCCTCGCGGTAGCGGATCGTAACCTGCGAAGCCGCCTCGTCGGTGACGATCGCACGCAGCTTGGCGCGGTTGTTCCACAGATCGCAGTCGGTAGCCGTCACCTCGGCGAGGCCCTGCACGGCGATGCGGAGCGTCGCCTTGCCCTCTTCGTGGTCGCTGTCCGTGGCGATCAGTTCGATTGCATGGATGCCGCCGCCGAATTTGGCGAGAAAATCGGCCGAGAGGGTGATGACACCCGACGTGCCGTCAGCCGCCGCTTCGTAGACGAGGCCTTCGCAGTCGACTGCTGCACCTCCTTCGCAGAGGGTATAGCTCCGGTCGGCGGCGTTCAGCGTGATCGTCGAGAGCTTTGCGATGGCCGAAACGTCGACCTTCAGGTCGCCGCCCGTGTACCCCTTGACGGAGCCGATCGAGAAGCCCTGCCCTGAGAAGGTGGGCTGGGGGCTGAAGAAGATCGTGCTGCCGAAGATCTCGCCCTCCTCCTCGACCTGTACGTTGATGCCCGCCAGACTGCCGTCGGGCGTCTTCGAGTAGCTGAAGCGGAGCGAGTAGAGCATGCCCGGCTGCGGGATGATCGCGCGGTTGCCCGTGTTCGAGTTCATGCGGACCTGCGCGCCCGTTTCGCGGAGGTTGCCGCGGAAGCCCCAGCAGAGGCGCGTGGACCCTTCGGGCATCAGGAAGAAGCCCGTGCTGTTGTCCCGGTCTTTGTCGTAACAGAGGGCCGGCACGCGTCCGCCGGCAGCATCGTCATACGAATATTCGTCGGTGATGCTGACGTAGACGCTGAACCCGTCTGCGAATTTGTCGTAGATCGTCTGGTCGAAGGTCACCCGGACGCCCGAATTGAGGATCGGCGCCTTCAGCGTGACGGTCTCCGTGTCGTTGGCGCGGATCTCGAACTCCTGCTCGCCCGCATAGCTCAGGTGGTCCCATGTGGCGACGCTGCCGTCGCTCGACTGATAGGCGGCCTTGTAGCTGCCGGCGATCAGATAGAGGTATTCGGGGCATTCGTCGGCTGGTGCGTACTTGCGGATCAGCTGGTTGTCGGCGTTGTAGATGCGCAGGACACTGTTCTGCGAGGGATCGTAGAAGTCGTCGGCACGCGTCGAGCGGGTGCCCTCCTCTCCGGACAGTTCGATGCTCATCTTCAGGCAGCCCTCTCCGAATCCGTCGGTGTGCTCCTTGCCGCACGACACTGCGAGGAGCGTCGTGCAGGCCAGAGCGGCGATATAAAGTCTGTGTTTCATCTTCATGGTCGTTTGTTAGGTTAGTCCTGAAGGACGGTGAGCTGGAGCGCCTTGCTTACGGTGCCTTCGGCGTCGGTCACCGTCAGCCTGAAGTCCACGGGACCCGCGTTGCCGAGTGCTACGAGCATCGACATGAACTGCGAGATGTTGAACGTCAGTTTCGTAGCGCCCTTAACATCGTCCGTGGTCACGAATCCGAGTGCATTGAGCTGCTGATCCATCTCCTCCGTGGCCGGCGTGATGAGGTCCATGTGCGGTGCCAGCTTGAGGTCTATGAGGTCCTTATCGGTCAGCACGTTTCCGCCGTTGATGTCGACGAGGAAGTCCGTGATACCCGACTTCGAGGTGATCTCGATGATGCAGCAGTCGTCGCCCGTGAGGTCGTTGGCTACGTAGCGGGTGTCGATGTCGTGGTTGAGCCATACGATCGACGGACCGGCCTCGTTGCTGCGGCGGACGATGATCGTCAGCTCGGTGTACGACGTGCGGTTCTGCGAGTCGGTGGCGGCCAGACGGACGGTGTGCTCGCCGGCATACTGGTAGAGGGCGTGCATGGCGACCGAGGTGGCGTTGATGCGCAGGGCCGTGGCGGTCTGCTCGACGGTCGTGTAGGCCGTATCGTCGATGGTGATGACGTCGGTGATGTCGATTTGTCCGTTCTCGAAGCCGGCGTCGGCGAGTGCCTGCGTGAACTGCTCGTTCTCGGAGGTGATGGTCGCCACGACGCGCTGTACGGTCGAACCGCTCTGCGGCGTGAAGATCATGCGGAGACGGTCGGTGCAGGTGCCCTCGTCGTCGAAGATGCTGCCGTTGATGAGGAACGGCTCCTCGACGTCGTGGTGGTTGTCGAGCGTCAGGACGGGCGAATCGGGATCGCTGACGGCGTCGTCGTCGGGGATGGTCTCCTCGGTGAAGGTGTAGGTCGCCGACATGACGTCGACGTCGATCGGCTCGTCGTCTACCCACGTGTCGACCTGTACGGAGAAGGTGACGTTACCTTCGTGCGACACCTGGATGGCGAAGCGGATCTGGCGCCACTGGCCGGCGCGGACGTTGTGGATCTCGACCGACTGCTTCACGGACTTGTAGACGGGCGTCTGGTCTGCCTGTGCGGTGTTGTACGAACCCGTGAGGGTCGCAATGAGCGTATTTTCAGTGTCGATGGCGCGGAAATAGCCGATGCGCTCCTCGTCGTAGGGGAACGTGAGGACGTTGTCGCCCAGCGCGACGGTTACCTGCAGCGGGTTGTCCGCATCATTCAGATTGAACGCGGCCTTGAGCAGGTCGCTGAAGTAGACCGAGGTTTTGATGTTGGCCAGCTTGCAGACGATCGTCGGGGCCTGCGCGGTCGTGTTCTTGACGATTCGGACGCTGACGCTGCCGCTGTATGCGGGGGTCTCGAAGGCGGCCAGCGGGATGTTGTCCGCATTGGGCGACTTGGCCGTGATGCGGTACTGGCCGGGTGCGAGGGTGATCGGCTCGGTGCGGCGGCGGATCTCGCCGTAGGTCTCGGTCAGCATCACGGCCTGCGTCGTGCTGTTGGTGATCGTGACGATGTAATCGTCGGGGGCATCGACGGCGGCGCGGGTCTGCAAGGCCTGCTTCGACGAGTTCTCCTGCGAGATGTTCTCCGAATCGGTGTTGACGTTGATGTTCATGCCCGAGAGCACCAGATAGCCGATCTCTTCGTCGGTCTGCTTGTTCGGGTCGAAGTCGATGCGCTCCTTTTCGCACCCTGCGAGGAAGAGCAGGGCGGCGGCGAGAGCGGTGCGTAAGATATTTGTTTTCATGACGTGATACGTTTACGGGGTTCGGGATCAGGCTTCGGGGTTGAGTTCGACGATGATCGGGGTCACCTCGGTCATCTCGTCGACTGTGCCGAGCGAGATCCGGATAGCGCCCTCGCCGGCCTGCGAGGCCTCGACCGTGATGGTGTGGAGCGCCTTGGCGCGGGTCGTGCCGATGACGGCTTCGGGGAAGATAACGTCGACCTCGTTCTGGCTCTTGACCGCCGTGCCTTTCAGTTTCAGCGTGGTGCCTGCTTTGACGAAGATCGTCGGCCGCGAGGTGGGGGTGAAGAGGAAGCTGTTCCCCGAGGAGGTGGTGACGGTGAAGCGGGCGTCGGTGTAGTATTTGTCGAACCACTCGCCGGTCTTGAGCGTAATGGCCGAGTTGACGAGTTGCGGCCGCACGATGACGCTCGTCGTGCGGTTGGCGCGGACCGTGAAGCTGGTCGAACCTTTGTAGCAGTAGGCTTTGGCGCTTTCCGCCTCGAGGTTGCCGTACTCGAAAGTGGCCGTGTAGTTGCCCTCTTCGATCTGCGGTTGGTCGTAGGTCGAGAAGGGGTTGAAGACCAGCGGTGCGCTGTCGTCCGCTTTTGCGATGGTGAGCTTGAAGCCGGAGGCCGCGGGGACGACGGAACTCGGCAGCTGGACGGTTGCGCGGGTCAGCGCCTCGACCTGCAGGTCGGGTTCGCAGGTGAACTCGACCGAGCCGAGACCGACGCTCTCCTCTTTCGAGCAGGCCGTGGCGAGCAGGCCTGCGGAAAGGGCGATAAACAGCAGTTTTTTCATACGGTTATCGTGTTTTTGTTTGTTATTGTTTCGGTGTTATTGTGCGATGCTGACGCGGATGTTGTCGA
>CAZVGH010000100.1:0-6680 GCA_964626515.1 uncultured Alistipes sp. | reverse complement strand
TTCGTATCTTCGCATCTCATTAATGTACGGAAATCATGGGCGAATTCGAATTGATCGCGGCGATCCGCCGCAGTTGCGACCGGCTGCCGGCGAACGGTTTCGAGGGGATCGGCGACGATTGCGCCGTGCTGCCCGTCGGCGGCGGCGAGGCGCTGGTGTTCACCAGCGATGCACTCTGCGAAGGGGTGCATTTCCTGCGTCGGGCGACCTCGCCCGAGGAGCTCGGAGCCAAGACGCTGGCGGTCAATCTGAGCGACGTTGCGGCGATGGGGGTGCGCCCCGTGGCGACGCTGCTGTCGCTCTCGCTGCCCGCCGACCTCGCCGCGGGGTGGGCCGAGCGTTTCATCGACGGCTATACGCGCCTCGCCGAACGGTGGGGCGTGGCGCTTGTTGGCGGCGACACGACCCGTTCGCTCGACGGAATCGCCCTTTCGGTGACGGCGATCGGCCGAGGGCCTGCGGCGCACCTCAAACGCCGTCGCGTCGCCCGCGCGGGTGATACGCTCTTCGTCAGCGACCGCCTCGGCGCCTCGGCCGCAGGATTGCGTGAGCTGCTGGCGGGACGAACGGATACGCCGCTGGCGTCGGTCCACCGGATGCCCGAGCCCGAGATCGAGGCGGGGGCGTGGCTCGGCGCCCGCAGCGAGGTGCATGCCATGATGGATCTCTCGGACGGGCTCGCTTCGGACATCCGCCACATCCTGAAGGAGTCGGGCGTGGGGGCGCAGATCGAACTGACGGCCGTTCCCGTGGCCGACGGGGCGACGCTCGACGATGCGCTGGCCGGCGGCGAGGACTACAAGCTGCTGCTGACGGCGGCAGGCGGGGAGGCCGACCGCCTTGCGGCCGATTTCGAAGCCCGCTTCGGCCGCCCGCTCCATGCCGTGGGGCGGATCGTCGCGGCGGACGGCGCTGCCAAGCCGCTTGTCTGGCTGCGCGACGGCATGCCCGTCGAAGGCAGCTGGCAGGGGTTTCGTCATTTTTAGATCGACGGCCGGTTTCGCTGCAGGCTCGGCGATAGCGGGCGGCAGCCTGCGGCCCGCGCGGCTCCGGGAGCCGCAGCGATCGGAAATATATCTGTAAAATAAAAGCCCGCCCCTCGGTCGAGGAGCGGGCTTTCGGTTGTTTCGGTGCCGCCTGACTATTTGGCCGAAAGGCAGGCCAGGGCGATCGAATAGAGCTTGCTCTGGCTGCTGTCGCCGCGCGAGGTGAGCACGCACGGCTTGTTCGTGCCGACTACCATGGCTGCGAGTTCGCCGTGGCAGAGGTGCGACGACGCCTTGAAGAAGACGTTGCCTGACTCGAGGTTCGGGAAGAGGAGGCAGTCGGGCTCGCCGGCGATGGCCGATCCCTTCACCTTCTTATGCTCGGCAACCTCCTTGAAGAGGGCCACGTCGAGCGACAGCGGGCCGTCGACGATCACGTTGCCCAGCTGGCCGCGGTCGCCCATCTTGGCGAGCAGCGCACCCTCGGTCGACGACGGAACGCTCGGCAGCACGAGCTCCGACGGAGCGATGCAGGCGATCTTCGGGGTCTTGATGCCCAGCGTGTTGGCCGTCTTGGCCAGGTAGCCGATCTGCTTCATCTTCTGCTTGAAATCGGGCTGCGGGATCACGGCGATGTCCGAGACGATCAGCAGTTTGCCGTAGACGGGCATCTCGATGACCGAAACGTGGCTCAACACGCCCTTCGGCGGGAAGAGTCCGGCCTCCTTATTGAGGATGCCGCGCATGTATTTGTCGGTCGATACGAGACCCTTCATCAGCACGTCGGCCTCGCCTTTGACGACAGCCTGTACGGCCAGCGCCACGCACTTCACGTCGCTCTTCTCGTCGACGATCGTCAGCACGCCCGCATCGATGCCGTTCTCGGCGCACACCTGCTCGATGACGGCCTTCTCACCGAAGACGATCGGCTCGACCAGCCCCTCCTTGTAGGCGTTGTAGACCGCCTCCAGCGTGTGCGAATCCTGACCGTATGCGACGGCCAACCGCTTGCGTCCCTTGGCTCTTGCCTCGACGACGATGTCCGAAAGATGTTGGATGTTTCCCATGATTTGAATCTATAGTTGCGTTTCTTTGGTGTTGTTAGCTTGCTGTGTAAGGCAGCCTGCGGAGCGCGCACCCGCGAGAGCTGCGGCCCGCAGGACGGAATCCCTATTTTACCAGGTTATAGGTGTCGGTCGCGATCATCAGCTCCTCGTCGGTGGCGATGACGGCGATCTTGACCTTCGAGTCGGCGGCCGAAATGATCTTGTCGATGCCGCGCACGCCCTCGTTGGCCGCCTCGTCGAAGCGGACGCCCATGAACTCGAGGCCCGAGCAGACCGAGGCGCGCATTTCGCCCGAGTTCTCGCCGACGCCGCCCGTGAAGACGATCAGGTCCAGACCGCCCATCTCGGCTGCGTATTCGCCGATGAACTTCTTGATGCGGTTGTAGTACATGTCGCGGGCGAGGATCGCGCGCTCGTTGCCGGCATGGTAGGCGGCGTCGATGTCGCGCATGTCGCTCGAGATGCCCGTGAGGCCCTGCACACCCGACTTCTTGTTCATCATCGTGTCGAGTTCGGCGAAGCTCATACCCTCCTTCTCACCGATGAAGGTGATGGCGCTGGCATCCACCGAGCCGCAACGCGTACCCATGACCAGACCGTCCAGCGGCGAGAAGCCCATCGACGTGTCGAACGACTTGCCGTTCAGTACGGCCGTCACCGAACCGCCGTTGCCGATGTGGCAGGTGACGATCTTCGAGTTTTCGAGGTCGAGACCGGCCAGCGCGGCACCCGTGCGGGCGACGTACTTGTGGCTCGTGCCGTGGAAGCCGTACTTGCGCACGCGGTATTTCTCGTAGTAGGCGTAGGGGAGGGCGAACATGTAGTTCGTCGCGGGGATCGTCTGGTGGAACGAGGTGTCGAATACGGTCACCTGGGGAACGCCGGGCAGCACCTTGTCGATCGCCTCGAGGCCCTGCAGCGAAGCGGGGTTGTGCAGCGGTGCGATCTGGCAGAGCGAGGCGATCTTCTGTTTCACGTCCTCGTCGACGAGGCAGCTCGTGGGGAAGAACTCGCCGCCGTGAGCGACACGGTGGCCGACGGCCTTCACCTCGTCGAGCGAGGCGATGACGCCGTGCTCGGGGTTCGTCAGCGCCTCCATCACGAGGCTGATGCCCGTCGTGTGATCGGGAATGGGCCGGTGCAGTTCGAATTTCTCCTTGCCGACGGGCTTGTGCGTGAGGTCGCCCTCCGCCAGACCGATGCGCTCGACCAGACCCTTGGCGAGCAGCTTGCTCGATGCGTCCTGCATGTCGATCACCTGATACTTGATCGACGAGCTGCCGCAGTTCAGTACTAAAATAACCATCTTCGTGTATGTTTTTTTGGTTCGAAATCTTACACCTTTTCTCGCCTCGGCATTGCCTGCTCAAGCGCGGCTATGCCCTCGACTTAACGAAAAGGTTCGTTTTACATCTTTCAGCCCCGGCCCGCTTGGTGTCGGCGCGGCTTTCGCCCCTCCCGGCCGTACCCGGGCTGCTATCCGTTCATCACCCGCGAACCGATCTGCCAGCCCGCCGCCGTGGCGAGGAGGCAGGCCGCAAGGCTGGCTGCCGCGTAGAGCGCCGCCGTTCCGCAGGCCCCTTTTTGCAGGAGCGCCACCGTCTCGGCCGAGAAGGTCGAAAAGGTGGTGAATCCGCCGCAGAATCCGACGACGGCCAGCAGACGCAGCTGTCCGCCGACCGGCAGCGCGAGGGCGATGCCGATCAGGAGCGACCCGACGACATTCACGCAGAACGTCCCCGTCGGGAATCCGCCCGTGCCGCCCGTTGCGAGTGCCGTTCCGAGCAGGTAGCGGCAGATGCTGCCTGCACCGCCGCCGAGACCGATCAACAATAAGTCGCGAATCATCCCTTAAAGGTAGGCATTTTTCGGCACCCTCGCAAATTTCGGCGTAAAAAAAATCGGGCCGCGGCCGCTTCCCGCCGTCCGAAGAAAACGGAGCGCCCGTTTGCAGGGGGCGCTCCGTGTGCGGTTCGGGGGCCGTGAAGGCGGTTACTCTGCGGCCTTGTCGGTTGCGGCTTTCGCCTGGAAGATCGCCTTGAGGTCGCCGTTCGAGAAGAGCAGCAGCATCGGGCCGTCCATGTCGTAGTGGGTGACGGAGCGGAGCGCCTCGAAATAGGCGTCCTCGGTCTCGATGTCGGGGCACATCATGCGCGTGGTGGCCAGATCGGAGATCGTGAGGGCGCGGTTCTCGCCGAGGGTGTACGAGCCGAGATAACGGTTGCAGGCGCCGATGCCGTAGAGGTTGTTGCCGTCGTTCTCCGCCGATGCTTCGGCCTTCGTGAAGAGGAGCGTGAAACGCCCGCCGTCGGCCTCCGTTTCCGCCTTGTTTACGGAATCGAGCATGCGGCCGCCGAGCTGGACGAGCTGCCATTCGGTGCCGATGAGCGGTTTCTGGCTTTTGCGCAGGGCGCGGCAGTTGCAGCAGCCGACGATCACGGCAGCCAGCGCAGCGAAGGAGCAGAATCGATAGAAGAGTTTCATGTGTTGCGTGATTTGTTCGAGGACAAAGATACGCAAAATTCGGCATTGTGCGCCGTCGGTGCGAAATCTTTGGCCGGGGCGGACGATCTTTCGGACTCGGGAAATAAATTTGGCATTGCGCTCAGCCTTTCGTATCATTGGCTATCGCCGAAGATACTCACGCTCGGCAAAATGCAAGTAAACTTGCTTTTGCGCTCGCTTATTCGTATCTTTGTCCCATGTTTAATTCCGTCATACGACCGATCCTCGAGAAGCTGCCGATCGAGCGGGCTCACCGGATCGTGCTGCTGATGTTGCGCATCATCGGTTTCGTGCCGGGCGGCCGTTGGCTGCTGGGACGTTGTTATGCCACGGAGGAGCCGTCGCTCGCCCGCGAGGTTTTCGGCGTCCGCTTCCGCAATCCGATCGGGGTCGCCGCGGGTATCGACCGCGACGGCGAAGTCTTCTCGGAGCTGGGTGCGCTCGGCTTCGGCTTCGTCGAGATCGGCACCCTCACGCCGCGCCCCCAGTCGGGCAATCCTACGCCGCGCGCCTTCCGTTTGCCGCAAGACGAGGCCTTCGTCAACCGCACCGGCGTGCCCAACCGCGGTCTGGAGACGGCGATCCGCCACCTGCGCCGCGGTCACCGCGACGTGGTCGTGGGGTGCAGCATCTCCTGCAATGCCGCCACCTCCCTCGAGGCGGCGCCGAAAGATTTTCTGAAGCTCTTCCGCAACCTCTATCAATACGTCGACTATTTCACGGTGAATGTCTGCGGCGTCGACGTCCGCTACGAGGAGACGATCCGCACGAACGAATATCTGCATGCGGTGTTGACGCCTCTCTTCGAGTTCCGCCGCGGGCAGAACCGCTACCGGCCGATCCTGCTCAAGATCTCGGCCGATCTGACCGACGAGGAGATCGACCGCATCGCCGACATCCTGATCGAGACGCCGCTCGACGGCATCGTTGCCACGAACGGCACGCGTCGGCGTGACGGCCTGAAGACGCCGGCGGGTGAGATCGCCCGCATCGGCACGGGGCGCCTGAGCGGCCGGCCGCTCACGGAGCGCTCGATCGCCGCCGTGCGCCGCATCCGCGAACGGGCCGGCCGCAACTATCCGATCATCGGTACGGGCGGTATGATGACCCCCGCCGACGTGCAGGCGATGTTCGAGGCGGGCGCCGATCTGGTGCAGCTCCATACGGGACTGCTCTACCACGGTCCGCAGCTGCTGAAGGATATCTGTCGCTCGATGCTGGCGCCCGATCCCGAAGCGCTCCCCGCTGATCCGGAAGCCCTCTCCGAGGGCGTCGCCGAAGCGCACTCCGAGTCCGCGGCAGCTCCCGAAACCGCCGCGCCCGAACCTGCCGTCGAAGCAGTTCCCGAGGCGCCTGCGGACAACGCTTCCGAATCCCGATAGAAACCGCATAACTGCCATGCAAGCAACCATCATCACCATCGGCGACGAGATCCTGATCGGACAGATCGTCGATACGAATTCCGTGTCGATTGCCCGCCATCTGAACGAGGCGGGCATCGTCGTTCATGAAAAGTGCTCGATCGGCGACGATGCCGACGAGATCGTCCGCACGCTCGACCGTGCGCTGGCCGCCTCGCAGGTGGTCGTCATCACGGGCGGCCTCGGCCCCACGAAGGACGACATTACCAAGAAGACCCTCGCCCGCCGCTTCGGCAGTGCGATGCGTTACGACGAGGCGGTCGCCGCCCATGTCGAGCGGATGCTCGCTTCGCGCGGGATCGCCTTCAATGCGCTGAACCGTTCGCAGGCCGAAGTCCCCGCCTGCTGCACGGTCCTCTTCAACCGCCACGGCACGGCTCCCGGCATGTGGTTCGAGACCGACGGCCGTGTCGTCGTCTCGCTGCCCGGCGTGCCGTTCGAGATGGAGCACCTGATGGCCGAGGAGGTGATGCCGCGCCTCAAGGCGCATTTCGCGCTGCGGCAGATCGTTCACCGCACGCTCATCACCTCGGGGCTGGCCGAGTCGCTGTTGGCCGAACGCATCGCGGCCTGGGAAGAGGCGCTGCCCGCCCGCCTGAAACTGGCCTACCTCCCTGCGGCGGGGATCGTGCGGCTGCGGCTGTCGGCCTACGAGGTCGACGGCGAGGAGGTCGGCCGCGAGATCGAGGCG
The DNA here is from genome assembly GCA_964626515.1 of uncultured Alistipes sp. Classification (GTDB taxonomy): domain Bacteria; phylum Bacteroidota; class Bacteroidia; order Bacteroidales; family Rikenellaceae; genus Alistipes. Next base: position 10 of record CAZVGH010000100.1, on the reverse strand, counting down.
CGCTTCGAGG
>CAZVGH010000099.1:0-6700 GCA_964626515.1 uncultured Alistipes sp. | reverse complement strand
GCTCGCGGCGCAGCCCGCGCTGGTCAACGAGGTGGCGGGGGTGACGACGGCCGACTTCTTCTCGAACTTCAAGGGAATCCTCGTCACCTGCTACGGCTCGACCGCGATCGAGACGGGCCATGCGGCGCTCGACGAGCTGGTCGCGACGCGCGGCATGGGCGGCATGATGAGCACCGTGTGGCTCATCCTCTGCGCCATGGTCTTCGGCGGCATCATGACGGGCAGCGGCATGCTGCAGTCGCTCACGGCGATCTTCCTGCGCTTCGTGCGGCGGACCGTCTCGGCCGTCGCCTCGACCGTCGGCGCGGGCATCTTCTTCAACCTCTGCTCGTCGGACCAGTACATCTCGATCATCCTCACGGGACGCCTCTTCCGCGGCCTCTACGAGGAGCGCGGCCTCGAACCACGGCTGCTGAGCCGCGCCGTCGAGGATTCGGCGACGGTCTGCTCGGTCCTCATTCCGTGGAACTCGTGCGGCATGACGCAGGCCACCGTGCTGGGCGTCTCGACCTTCACCTACATGCCGTACTGCATCTTCAACCTCGTCAGCCCCCTGATGTCGATCCTCGTGGCCGCCGTCGGCTGGCACGTCAAACGCACTGAACGATGAAAACGAAACTGGTGATTTTCGATCTGGACGGCACGCTCCTCGACACGATCGGGGACCTGGCCGTCGCCTCGAACCACATGCTGCGCCTGCGCGGCCTCGCCGAACATACGCTCGACGACTACCGCCGCTTCGTCGGCAACGGCATCCTGCGCCTCGTCGAGCGGGCCCTGCCCGAGGAGCTGCGCACGCCCGACCTCGTGCAGGCCGCGCGGGCCGATTTCCTGGCCTACTACCTCGAGCACATCGACGCCCGGACCCACCCCTATGCGGGCATTCCCGAACTGCTCGCCGAACTCGTGCGGCGGGGCATCGCGGCGGCCGTCGCCTCGAACAAGTTCCAGGCGGGCACCGAGAAGCTCGTCCGCAGCTTCTTCCCCGCGATTCCCTTCGCCGCGGTGCTGGGGCAGCGCCCCGGCGTGCCGCTCAAGCCCGATCCGGCCGTCGTGCGCGAGATCCTGGCGCAGTGCGGCGTTGCGGCGGCCGAGACGCTCTACGTCGGCGACTCGGGCATCGACATCGAGACGGCCCGCGCCGCGGGCGTGCGCTCGGTCGGCGTGACGTGGGGGTTCCGCTCCCGTGCCGAACTCGAGGCCGCAGGCGCCGACCACGTGGTCGACCATGCCGGCGCAATCGCCGCATTGCTCGTCTGACGAGCGTGTTTTTCAGAAAAATAACGTTATCTTTGTAGTATAAACCGTTTCGATCATGAAAAGAACGTTGAAAACGCCGCTGGCGATCCTGCTGATCCTGCTGGCGGTGATCTGGATCGCGCCGACGGTCTTCCGCGGCAAGATCGCACAGATCGTCAAGCGCGAGGCGAATGCCCTGCTGAAGGCGCAGCTCGATTTCGAGGCGCTGAACATCAGCCTGCTGCGCCATTTCCCGAATGCTTCGCTCGAGTTGCGCGGCCTGACGCTCGTGGGCGTCGAGCGCTTCGAGGGCGACACGATCGTCGCCGCCGACCGCATCTCGGTGGTGGTGAACCCCTTCTCGCTGCTGGGCGATGACGGCCTTGTCGTCAAGAAAGTGCTGCTGAAGGCTCCGGCGCTCCATGCGCACAAGCTGGCCGACGGCGCCGTCAACTGGGACGTCATGCAGTCCGGCGACACCCCTGCGGAGGCTCCGGAGGAGACCGCCGCCGAACCCTCGTCGTTCAAACTCGCCCTGCGCGATTTCCGCATCTCGAAGGCGGTGATCCGCTACGAGGACGATTCGACGCGCATGGCCTGCTCGACGGCTCCGCTCGACCTGCGGCTGCAGGGCGATCTCTCGGCGGCCCGCAGCGAACTGGAGCTGCGGCTGACGATGGAGCGGCTCAACCTGCGCTCGGGCGTCGTGAAGCTCTTGAGCGACGCCGAACTCGAACTGCGTGCGAAGGTGGATGCCGATCTCGAGAACCGCAATTTCGTTTTCTCGCAGAACTCGCTGCGGCTGAACGCCATCGAGCTGACGCTCGACGGCTGGCTCCGCCTGCTGGAGAACGATGCGCTGGCGATGGATATCCGCGTCGGAACCGAGCAGGTCGCCTTCAAGGAGGTGCTTTCGCTCGTCCCGGCCTTCTATACGCGCGATTTCCGCGAGCTGACCGCCTCGGGCGAACTCGACCTGTCGGTCTGGGCGCGGGGTGAGATGCGCGGCGGACAACTGCCCGCCTTCGAGCTGAAGACGGCCGTGCGCAACGGCAGCTTCCGCTACGCCTCGCTGCCCAAGTCGGTGAGCGATATCCGGCTGGCGCTCTCCGTCTCGAACCCCGGCGGCGTGATGGACCGCACGGTGGTCGACCTTTCGGAGTTCGGCTTCAAGATGGCGGGCAACAGCCTCGACGCCTCGTTCTACGGCACGGACCTCGTCTCCGATCCTTCGCTGAAGGCTGCCGTGCGCGGCCGCATCGACCTAGCCGATATCGACGACGTCTATCCGCTGAAGGATATGACCCTGAAAGGCCTCATTACGGCCGACCTGAAGGCTGCCGGCCGCCTCTCGGCTCTCGAGAAGCAGCGCTACGAGCAGTTCTCGGCCTCGGGCACCTTCGTGGTCGAGCAGCTGGGGCTGACGATGCCTTCGCTGCCGCCCGTTCTGCTGCAGCGCGCCGCGGCGACGATCACGCCGGCTGCCATGACGCTCGGCGAGCTGAAGATGACGATCGGCGAGAGCGACCTCGCGGCGACGGGCCAGTTGAGCAACTACCTCGGCTATGCGCTGCGCGGCGACAAGCTCTCGGGCCGCCTCTATGTGAAATCGAACCTGCTGGATCTGAATGCGCTGCTGGCCGCCGTGCCTGCCTCGGAGGAGGAGCAGCCTGCCGCCGCCGCGAGCGGGGAGGCTGCGCCGCTGCGGGCCGTGGCGGTGCCGACGAACCTCGATCTTACGTGCTCGACCTCGCTGCGGAAGATCCTCTTCGGCGGGATGACCGTGACGAACCTCGAGGGCGGTATGCGCGCCGCGAACGGCACGCTCTCGCTCGACAAGCTCTCCATGGGCCTCTTCGGCGGTCAGGCGACCGCTTCGGGACGCTACTCGACGTCCGATAACCCCGCCCGTCCGCAGCTGGCGCTGACGCTCGGCCTGAAGCAGGCTTCGTTCAAGACCACGTTCGAGGAGCTCGATATGGTGCGCCGCATCGTGCCGCTCTTCGCCAAGACGGGCGGCGACTACTCGATGTCGCTCGACCTGCACGCCGCGCTCGACGAGACGATGTCGCCCGACCTGCAGACGGTGGAGGCGACGGGCGAACTGAGCTCGGCGAACATCCGCCTGCAGAACCTCGAGGTGCTGAATGCGCTCTCCGCGGCGCTCAAGAGCGACAAGCTCTCCGCGCTCGACGCCCGCGACGTAGCGGTGCGCTTCGCGATCCATGAGGGCCGTCTGACGACGCAGCCCTTCGATCTGAAGATGGGCTCGACGCGGATGACGCTGTCGGGCTCCACGGGGCTCGACTCGACGATCGACTACACGGCGACGGTCGAGCTGCCCGACGGGGCGGCGGGACGGCTGCTCTCGACGGTAGACGTCGGTATCGGCGGCACCTTCACCTCGCCCAAAATTACGCTCGGCGTGAAGAAAGCGGTCGAGCAGGCGGTGAAGAACGCGGTCGATGAGCAGATCCAGAAGCTGACGGGCAGCGAATCGCTCGCGGCCGAGGTGGAGAAACAGGCCGAGAAGCTGCGCGCCGAGGCGGCCAAGGCGGGAGCCGAGCTGGTGCAGGCGGCCGAGAAACAGCGCGACCGGCTGGTCGAGGAGGCTGCCAAGAAGGGTGCGCTGGCGAAGCTGGCGGCACAGAAGGCGGGCGACAAGCTCGTGAAGGAGGCCGAGAAGCAGTCGGAGAAGCTGCAGCAGTCGGCCGAGGAGCAGATCGCCAAGCTGACGGCGAAAGGAGCGGCGGAGGAATAACACCCCGCTTCCGATAACGAAGCGCGGCGGAGCATCTCATTGCGAGATCTCCGCCGCGTTTTTTTGTGCGCTGCCGTGCGGGATTTTATCCGACGACCACCGTGACCAGCTCCTCGCGGGCGAGGTAGCGCCGGGCCAGCCGTTGCACCTCGGCAGGGGTGATGCTGCGGATGCGCGCGACGTTCTCGCCGATGATGCGGTTCGTGCAGCCGCAGAGGATGTTTTCGATCGTCACGTCGGCCACGCCGAACGGGCCGTCGAGGATGCGCATCATCTCGCCCGTCATGATGTTCTTCACCAGCTCCAGCTCCTCCTCGGGAAGGGGCTCCGTGCGCAGCCGCTCGATCTCGCGGTAGATCTCCGCGAGGGCCGCCTCGGTCACCTCCGAACCCACCTGCGCTCCGATGGCGAGGTAGCCTTCGTATTTGAAGTTGACCATCGCGGCCATGACGCCGTAGGTGTATCCGTTCCGCTCGCGCAGGTTCTGCATGAGGCGCGACCCGAAATAGCCGCCGAGGGCGGCCGCCACGACCTGCATGCCGAGAAAATCGGGATGTTCGCGCGGAAAGAGGCGCCGGCCGATGCGGATGGCCGACTGCACGGCCCCCGCATGCCCGATGCGCCGTTCGCGGGTCTGCTGCGGGGCGGGGAAGATGCGTTCGGCCGCAGGCTCGCCCGCGGGGAAGCGCTCGAGCAGCGCGATGATCGCCGCCCGCTCCGGCTCGCCGACGCGGCCGCTGCATACGGCGAAGCCGTTCGCGGCGGTGTAGCGGCTGCGGTAGAAGGCCTCGAGTTCCTCGCGGCGCAGCCCGTCGTAGTCCGTCTCGTCGAAGCTCTCGCCGTAGGGGTGACCGGCGCCGAACATCGCGGCGGCGAAGGCCTCGCGGGCCCGCACGTCGACCTTCGTGCGGTCGATCCGCAGCCGCTGTTTGCGTTTGGCGCAATAGGTCTCTACCTCTTCGGCGGGGAAGCTCGGGTGAAGCAGGATCTCGGCCGCCACGTCGAGCGTCGGTCCGATGAATTTCGAGAGCATCGCGAAGCTGATGTAGCTGTAGTCGCGGTCCGTGTTGACGTCGAAATAGGAGCCGTGGTAGTCGAGCCGCTCGGAGATCTCGCGGGCGGTCAGGTGCTCGGTTCCTTCGGCGAGCAGGTTGGCCGTCGCCGAGGCGCAGAAGGGGCGCTGCTGCGTGGAGGAGCCTGCGCGGAAGACGAGCGAGAGCCGCAGGATCTCGAAATCGTCGTTGGCGAGCAGGTAGAGCCGCATGCCGTTGCGGAGGGTCACGCACTCCGCCTCGGCGATCCCGATGGCGGTGCGGGGGGCGGGTTGCGGGGCCTGCCGCAGGGTTTCGGCGGGCGTGCGGAAAAGATCGTGCTGTTTCATCGGCGGGCGCGGTAGATGAGGGTGGAGCCGTTTTCCGGGCGGAAGGTGCGGCGGCTGAAATCGAAGATCCGTTCGACGTCGATCGATCGGTATTCGGCCACCTCGCGGTTGACGAGGGGCAGGTCGTCCAGAAAGTCGTAGTAGCCGAGATTCATCGCCTTGTTCATGACGTTGATCTCGCCGAAGAGGGTGTTCGCCTCGAACTTGTTCTTGACCTTCTCGAGCTCGTAGGCGCCGGGGGCCTCGTGCTGCAGCCGCCCGATCTCGCGGCGGAACGCCTCGGCGGCCTGCTCCTCGGTGGTCTCGGGGAGCAGCTGCCCCGTGAGGATGAAGAGCCCCGGATCGACGTCGCCCGTGATGTAGGCGTTGACCGAGGAGAAGAGCCGCTGTTCCATCACCAGCCGGCGGTAGAGCCGCGACGAGTCGCCGCCCGCCAGCAGGTCCGACACGAGGTCGCCCGTGTAGAAGTCGGCCGAGCGGCGGTCGCCCATGTGGAAGGCGATCGAGAGGGTCGTGGCGGGAACGTCGCGCTCGACGATTTCGCAGCGCGCCTCCGTCTGTTCGGGTTCCGCAGGCAGCGGGGCGGGGGTGAAGGGGGTGTCCGCCAGGTCGCCGAACCACTGCTCCGCCAGGTCGAGCATCCGCTCCTCTTCCAGGTCGGCCGAGATCGAGAGCACGGCGTTCGACGGGCGGTAGAAGGTGCGGTAGAAGCGTTCGACGTCGTCGAGCGTCGCCGAGGCGACGTGGTCCGTCGAACGGCCGATCGTCACCCAGCGGTAGGGGTGGACCCGGTAGGCGAGGGCGCGCAGCAGCGCCGACTGGTCGCCGTAGGGCTGGTTGAGGTAGCGCTGACGGAACTCCTCGATCACGACGCGCTGCTCGGTCTCGAGCTTCTCGGCGGTGATCTGCAGCCCCTGCATGCGGTCGCTCTCGAGCCACAGGGCCGTCTCGAGGCTGCCGACGGGCAGCGTGAGGTAGAAATCGGTGTAGTCGTTGTTCGTGAAGGCGTTGTCCTCGCCCGAAGCCATCTGTACGGGCAGGTCGTAGACGGGGACGTCGCGCGTGCCGCGGAACATGAGGTGCTCGAAGAGGTGGGCGAAGCCCGTCCGTTCGGGATCCTCGTTGCGGGCGCCGACCTTGTAGAGCAGGTTGACGGCCGCGAGCTTCGAGACGCGGTCGCGGTTGACGATCACGTGCAGTCCGTTGTTCAGAATTCGTGTACGGTAGGGAATCATAGTCGGCAAATGTACGTCTTTTTCCCGAAACGGCGGCATGAAACGGCGAAAATGAGACGGCACGGTGCAGCATGCGAGCTCTTT
>CAZVGH010000098.1:0-6704 GCA_964626515.1 uncultured Alistipes sp. | reverse complement strand
TAGGACTCGCGCTCGCCGATCTCGGGATAGTTCAGCGGCCGGTGGATCTCGTGGGGCTCCGTAACAACCCACTGCCCGTTCTCGTAGTAACGGCCTTTCTGCGTCACCTCGCGGATGTTGATCTCGGGGTTGAAGTTGGTGGCGAAAGCCATGCCGTGGTTGCCGGCGTTGCAGTCGACGATATCGAGGTAGTGGATCTCGTCGAAGTGGTGCTTGGCGGCATAGGCCGTGAAGATAGCCGTAACGCCCGGGTCGAAGCCGCAGCCGAGGATCGCAGTAAGACCAGCGGCCTTGAAGCGGTCTTGGTAGGCCCACTGCCACGAATACTCGAAATGCGCCTCGTCCTTGGGCTCGTAGTTGGCCGTGTCGAGGTAGTTGCAGCCGCACTCGAGGCAGGCGTCCATGATCGTGAGGTCCTGATACGGCAGCGCCACATTGACCACGATATCGGGTTTGAAGGCGCGGAAGAGTTCGCACAGCTCGGGAACGCTGTCGGCGTCCACGCGGGCCGTCTTGACACGGTCGCCGCCGATCGCCGCAGCCACGGCATCGCATTTCGACTTGGTGCGGCTGGCCAGCATCACGTCCGTGAAGACGGGATTGGCGGCAATCTTTTGCGTAACCACGGTCCCGACACCTCCGGCACCGATAATTAAAGCTCTACACATAATCGGTAAATCTATTTTGAAGTTATACGTTTTGCTCTCTGTTGCCCGAAAACGGACGCTGCTCCGACCGCAGCCGGAGCGCCGTTCCCCGTGCAAATTATCTACAAAAATAATCGTTTTATTTTGCTAAAACAAAATTATTGGCTACATTTGCACCACCAAAACGAAAAAGTTTGGTAATCGGAGAATCCGTAGCTCAGCAGGTAGAGCACAACACTTTTAATGTTGGGGTCCTGGGTTCGAGCCCCAGCGGGTTCACCAAGCCGCACTCGAAAGAGGGCGGCTTTTTCGTTGCCGTCAGTCCTCCGATTCACTCCGCGGCCGCCGAAAAAAAGCCGCCCCGCAACGGCGGGACGGCAGGCAAAACGACGGCGGACACGCGCCTACCCGACGTATTCGTAGCCCAGTTCGCCGATCACGGCGATGATGCGTGCGGGATCGGCATCGCCGGCGACGGTCGCCGTGCCGGCAGCCAGATCGACGCGCACCTCCGTAACGCCCTCGATGCGGGCCAGATTCTTCTCCACGTTGTTCTTGCAGTGGTTGCACATCATCCCTTTGATTTTGTAAACTTTCTCCATAGCTTTATTTGTTTCGGTCGTTGATTTGTGTCGTTTGACGAGCGCCGGCACTAGCAGCGCGACAAAGATAATGCTCGACAGGATCTGCCACCACGGCATCCCCTCGGCATGGCAGCAGGAGGCGTAACCGGTCTCGATATGCCGGAACCAGACGGCAGGCAGGCAATAGTCGATCAAGAGGCCGAACCCGATCGCTCCCGCGATGATCGAGGCGAGGTAGAAGACGAGCGTCCGCCGCCCCAGCACCTTGCCGATGACCAGGATCGCAGCCAGATTCGTCGCCGGTCCCGCCATGAGCAGCACGAAGGCCGCTCCGGGCGACAGTCCCTTGAGTACCAGCGCAGCAGCAACAGGCACCGAACCCGTGGCGCAGAGATACATCGGCACCGAGAGCAGCAGCATGAGCAGCATGTTGACCAGCGAACGGTCGCCGACCGACGTAAAGAAATCGTCGGGCAGCAGCACCGTGATCGCTCCCGCGAGAACAAGTCCCACGACCAGCCATTTGCCGATGTCCTGCATCATCTCCGAAAAGCCGTAGCGCAGCGCCAAGCGGCATTTGTCGAGAAACGTGCGGTGCGGCTGCGCCGTCGCATCCTCCGTCGCCGAGACGGCCATCCGGTCGTCGGTCGCCACCCCCACGATGCTGCCGCCGACGAGGGCCGTCACGAGGGCTGCGATCGGGCGCAGCAGCGCGAACGGCAGCCCCATGAGCGAGGCGGTGGCGGCGATCGAGTCGACGCCCGTCTGGGGCGTAGCGATCAGAAACGATACGGTGGCGGCACGCGAGGCTCCTTCGCGGCGCATCGACATGGCGGTCGGAATCACGCCGCACGAACAGAGCGGCAGCGGAATGCCGAACAGCGCCGCCAGCAGGACCGAGCGGAAGTCGTTCCGCGCCAGATAGCGGGCGTAGACGGTGCGGGGCACGAAAGCATGCAGCACGCCCGCAATCAGAAAGCCCAGCAGCAGGTAGGGCGCCATCTCGCCCAGCAGGTGGAAAAGCGGATAAAGATAGGTTTGCAATGCGTTCATGGCAGTACGAGATTAACGGGTATGCTCGCCACAGGTGTGGGAGCGGCACCCCTCACCCGAATCGGCGATGCGGCCCGCAAGGTAGTCGGAAACGACCGTCTCGACAGGGCCGCTGCAGCCGCGGATGACGGCGATGCCGCACTGTCCGAGCACGCATTTCGCACCCTCGCCCATGTTGCCGGCCAGCATCACACCGACGCCCTTCGCCTGCAGCACGGAGGCGATGTTCGACTTGCAGCCACACCCTTCGGGCGAAGGGAGCGTCTCACGGGCCGTAATACGGCCGCCCGTCACGGTAAAGAGCGTATAACAGGCACAATGCCCGAAATGGTCGTCGACCGACCCATCGCGGGTCGGAACGGCGATGACTTGTCGGTCCAAACTGAAAGCGTACATACTCCGAAGAAAATGATTTTCGTCGGGGCAAAGGTAACAAAAAAAGTGCAAACCGCCGTTTTTCGGTATCGATGGCAGCGCACGAAGCGGCGAAAGAGGTTAAAATACCGAATTCTGGCGATTGTCCGCATCCGATTCTTTCACGATCTTTGCATCGTAAAACAGGAGACAACCGTTTTATTGTTATTGTTTGTGTGTGAAAAAAGTCTTTTCCGGGCGGGAAAGACTTTTTTTTGCGCCCGACTTTTCGTACCTTCGCCTTATCGAAAACCCAAAAACAACATCCGTATGAAAACACGCAGCAACACGTATCAGATCGAACAGGAGATCGCCTGGGAGCCCGCAGGCGAGGGCGTAACGCGCCAGATCATGGCTTATGACGGCCAGCTGATGCTCGTCAAGGTCAAATTCGAGAAAGGCGCCGTAGGCACGCCCCACACCCACTACCACTCGCAGGCTTCGTATATCGTGAGCGGCAAATTCGAGCTGACGATCGGCGGCGAAAAGCGCATTCTCGAAGCCGGCGACGGCTACTACGTCGAGCCCGACCAGCTGCACGGCGCCGTCTGCCTCGAGGCGGGCGTTCTGATCGACACTTTCTCGCCGATGCGCGCCGACTTCCTCAAGAAGTAGCGGCACGTCCGACACGCCCTGCACGAAAGCCCCTTCCGGTTGCCGGAAGGGGCTTTTGCCGTTTTGTCGACAGCCGTCGGCCGGAACGGCACCGTTTTTGCCCCGCACCCCGGCACATATCAATCACAACAGCTCATGAAACGCTTATTTTACGCCTTGACCGCCGTCTTGCTGCTGATTGCCGCCGCAAGCGTCATCGGACAGAAAAAGAACCTCTCGCCGAAAGAGGAGCGCCGCGAAATCCGCGAAAAACGCCGCGCGCAGCGCATCGCCGACTACGAAAAGATGATGGACTCGCTCATCCTCTCGCGCAACTTCCAGTTCAACCCGCAGACCATGCAGCAGCAGCCCGCGGGTCCCATGCGGCAGATCATGAATCCCGAGTACAACGTCGGCATCTGGGGAACGACGGCCGATATCTGCCTTCCCTATGTCAAGGGATACGTGCCGCCCTACTATGTCACGACGATCAACTACACCGTTCCGTCGCTCGACGGCTACACGACCGAGCAGACCCACGAGGGGTGGATGGTGACCTTCTCGACGTCGCTCTTCTCGGCCTCGACCTACACCTTCACCTTCGAGATTTATTCGCGCACGGGCGGCGCCACGCTGACGATCACCAATCCGTGGTACAGCCCCGTCCAGTATTCGGGTTCGATTTCGCAACTCTATTGACGCACCGGCGATGAAAGCCTTTCTTTCATGGATCCCTGCGGCCGTCGCGACGCTCCTCGCGGGCTTCCCGGCGGCCGCCCAGGAGGCCGGGCCGGCAGCGCAGCCCGCTGCACAACAGCTTCCCGCCGTGCCGCAGCAGATACCCGCGGCGCTCACAGCCCAGTATGCCTTAACGGCCGCCGGCGCCGATACGGTTCCCGTGCAGACGATCGTACCCGTCCAGCAGCAGCCCGTGCAGATCGTCGAGAGTTCGACCTACTACGTCGCCGCGCCGCAGATGGACCGCAGCGAACGCCGCCGCATACAGGCGCAGAACTTCGCCGCACGCATCGACTCGCTCGTCCGCTCGCACTGCTACCTCTTCCGCGCCCGCACGATGCGCGAACTGCCTATCGGCGACGAGCACCGCATCTACGCCGATTTCTACTACTGCGCCTTCACGGCCGACCATGTCGAACTGCATCTGCCCGTCGAACAGGGCGCAGCGCGTTACGCCGAGGTGCTCAACTTCGACTCGATCTCCGTGAGCGACTACCGCGCCGCCCGTCTGCAGGCGGGCTGGAACATCTCCTTCAACATCCGTCAGAACGACGCGCTCTATCACGTCGACCTCACGGTCTCGACCCTGACGGGCGAAGCACAACTCACGCTGCGCACCCCGCACGCCACGATGCGCTACACGGGGGCGCTGCAAGGATAAACGCCCGATCAGGATTTGTAAATCATTTGTAAATCAAGGCTACGGCCGACACGGAGACGCCCTCCTCGCGCCCCTCGAAGCCGAGGCGCTCCGTGGTCGTGGCCTTGACCGAGACGCACGACACGCCGATGCCCATCGCGTCGGCCATCGCCTGCCGCATGGCGTCGACGTAGGGCCGCAGCTTCGGACGCTGCATGCGGATCGTGCAGTCCACGTTGCCGATCGCATACCCCTCGGCACGCACTATCTCCGCGACCCGGCGCAGCAGCACCCGCGAGTCGATGCCCGCGAAATCGGCCGACGTATCGGGAAAATGCAGCCCGATATCGCCCAACGCCGCGGCGCCGAGCAGCGCGTCGCAGACGGCATGAATCGCCACATCGCCGTCCGAATGGGCGACAAAACCTTTCTCATAGGGGATCTCCACCCCGCCCAGCACGAGCCGCAGCCCGTCGCGCAGGCAATGCACGTCGTATCCGTGCCCGATTCTGAAATTGCACTCCATAGCGCAAATATAGCGTTTCCGCCGCGAAAAACGAAATCCACGGCCCGATTCGCCCCCGCAGGCGGCCGCCGCCGCGGCAAACGCGAGATTCTCCCGAATAAATTTTGTTTTGCCGCCGCCGTGTGTTATCTTTGTTCGATTTTTCGGAACATAATCAAAAGACAACCACGATATGAACGTTTCCTACAACTGGCTCAAACGATACCTCGACACCGACCGCACGGCCGAGGAGCTCGCCACCATCCTGACCGATATCGGCCTCGAGGTCGAAGGCTTCGAGAAGATCGAGACCATCCGCGGCGGACTGGCGGGCGTCGTAGTCGGCGAGGTGCTCACCTGCGTCGAGCATCCCGACTCGGACCATCTCCATATCACCACCGTGGACGTGGGCGGCGAGGCCCCGCTGCAGATCGTCTGCGGCGCGCCGAACTGCCGGCAGGGGCTCAAGGTGCTCTGTGCGACGGTCGGCTCGGTGCTCTACCCCAACGGCGGCGACGAGGAGTTCAAAATCAAGCGGTCGAAGATCCGCGGCGTCGAGTCGCTCGGCATGCTCTGCGCGGAAGACGAGCTGGGCATCGGCGCCTCGCACGACGGCATCATGGAACTGCCCGCCGAGGCGGTCGTCGGCACGCCGGCCCGCGACTACCTGCACATCAAGGACGACTATCTGATCGCCGTCGGCCTGACCCCCAACCGCATCGACGCCGCCTCGCACTACGGCGTAGCGCGCGACCTGGCGGCCTGCCTGAAGAGCCGCGGCGAGCGCTGCGAACTGCGCCGCCCGTCGGTCGAGGCCTTCGCGGTCGACAACCACGACCTTACGATCGGCGTCGAAGTCGAGAATACGGAGGCCGCACCCCGCTATGCGGGCGTCACGGTCAAGGGCTGCCGCATCGCCCCCTCGCCCGAATGGATGCAGAACTGTCTGCGCGCCGCGGGCATCAACCCGAAAAACAACCTCGTCGACATCACCAACTTCGTCCTCTTCGAGCTGGGACAGCCGCTGCACGCCTTCGACGCCGCGAAGATCGACGGCGGCCGCATCGTCGTGCGCACCTGCGAGGCGGGCACGCCCTTCGTCACGCTCGACGGCGTGGAGCGCAAGCTGACCGACAAGGACCTCATGATCTGCTCGGCCGAGCAGCCGATGTGCATCGCGGGCGTCTTCGGCGGCCTCGATTCGGGCATCAGCGACACGACGACCGACGTCTTCCTCGAGAGCGCCTACTTCAACCCCGTATGGGTCCGCAAGACGGCCAAGCGGTTCGGCCTGAACACCGATTCGTCGTTCCGCTTCGAGCGCGGCATCGACCCCGAGCAGCAGGTCTACGCACTGAAGCGCACCGCCCTGCTCATGAAGGAGCTCGCCGGCGGTACGATCTCGAGCGAGATCATCGACATCTGCCCCCGCCCCGCCGAGCCGTTCGTCTTCGAGTGCTCGCTGTCACGCCTCAACGCCCTCGTCGGCAAGGAGCTCCCCGAGCAGACCGTGCGCACGGTCCTCACGG
>CAZVGH010000097.1:5476-6735 GCA_964626515.1 uncultured Alistipes sp. | reverse complement strand
CCGCAACACGAAGGGAGGGCTTTTCGAAGCCCTCGCTTTATCATGGGGTGTCGGACCGCCGTGTCCGCGCCGCACGGCCGCTGCGGGCCCGTTCCGAACGGTGCCGCACGGCTTTACAGGTATTAACCCGCCGACGGGGCGGGCCGTGCCCTGCGGGGCGGCGGCCGCCGCTGCGGAGTGCCGCGGGGCTCCGTCGGGAAGAAACGCTATGAGCTTATGTTAAAGATCGGTATTGATGCCATGGGCGGCGATTTCGCCCCCGAGGTGGCGGTCGAAGGTGCCGTGATGGCGCTCGACCGGATCGACGCCGGGAGCCGCATCGTGCTGTTCGGCGACGAGCGGCGCATCCGCGAACTGCTGCAACAGCACGGCTGTCCGGCCGATCGCTTCGACATCGTTGCGACGACCGAGGTGATCGAGATGGGCGACCATCCTGCGAAGGCCTTCATCGGCAAGGCGGATTCGAGCATTACGGTCGGATTCAACTACCTGGCGCAGGGTAAGATCGACGGCTTCGCCAGCGCGGGCTCGACGGGCGCCATGCTGGTGGGTTCGATGCAGGTCATCAAGCCCATCGAGGGGGTGATCCGTCCCGTGATCTCGTCGCTGATTCCCGTCGTGAAGAACCGTCGGGCGCTGCTGCTCGACGTCGGCCTGAACGTCGACGCCAAACCCGAGGTGCTGGCACAGTACGGTCTGCTGGGCTCGATCTACGCCGAGTCGGTGCTCGGGATCGAGCGTCCGCGCGTGGCGCTGCTCAATATCGGCGCCGAGGAGGCCAAGGGCAACGCCCAGGCGAAGGCCACCTTCGACCTGCTGAAGGCCGACAAGCGGATCAATTTCGTCGGCAACGTCGAGTCGTCGTACATCTTCACGGGCAAGATCGCCGACGTGGTGGTCGCCGACGGCTTCGTGGGCAACACGATCCTCAAGATGGCCGAGGGCCTCTACCGCATCAACGACCGGCTGGGCGGCGGCAAGTCGCGCGTCATGGAGTTCCTGCGCCCCGTACTGGGCCGCATCAGCGAGAAGCTCTACTACCAGGCCGATTTCTGGAATGCGATGAACTACGAGAGTGTCGGCGGCACCCCTGTCATCGGCATCAACGCCCCCGTCATGATCGGACACGGCGGATCGTCGGCCAAGGCGATCAGCAGCATGATCTGCTCGATGGAGCGCGAGATCAAGGCCGATCTGGCCGCCCGGCTCCGCACGGCGCTGCAGGCCTGATCGCTGCGACTGCACACGACAAAACGGGA
>CAZVGH010000097.1:3791-5376 GCA_964626515.1 uncultured Alistipes sp. | reverse complement strand
TTTCGCTTTTCGCTTTTCGCTTTTCGCTTTTCGCTTTTCGCTTTTCGCTTTTCGCGCAGCGGCAGGGGGCTACTGCTGGGCCGGCACCTCTGCTGCGGCGAGCGTCATGGTGACGTTCTCGAGGTTGATCTCGTCGCAGAGACCCGAGATCGACTGCTCCTTCTCGACGTTCTCGAAGGTGCAGTTCTTCAGGTAGATGTCGTGTACGTTCGAGAGCGTGTCGAGGGCCGTTACGCAGATGCCGTAGCGGCTCTTCTTGCTGGTGATGTTCTCGAGGTAGACATGCTGCACGGTGGGGTAGAAGGTGGCGTCGCCGACGCTCCGCTGGTCGTAGATGAGGTTGATCTTCAGCACGGCCTCCTTGCACTGGCCGATCGTGACGTTGCGCACGTAGATGTGCTCGATGACGCCGCCGCGGCGGGCGTTGGTCTTGAGGCGGATGGCGCGGTCGAGACGGGGCGAGTCCATCTCGCAGTTCTCGACGAAGAGGTTGCGGTAGCCGCTGGCGATCTCGCTGCCGACCACCACGCCGCCGTGACCGTTGTTCATCTTGCAGTTGCGGACGATGATGTTCTGGCTCGGAACGGGGCGGCGGCGGGCATCCTCGTCGCGGCCCGCTTTGATGGCGATGCAGTCGTCACCCGTGTTGAAGTGGCAGCCCTCGATCAGGACGTAGTTGCACGACTCGGGGTCGCAGCCGTCGCCGTTGGGGCCCTGGTTGTTGAAGGTGACGTTGCGGACGGTGACGTTCTCGCAGAAGACGGGGTGCAGGTTCCAGAAGGGCGAGCGGATCATCGTGACGCCCTCGATAAGCACGTTCTTGCACTCGAAGGGGCTGACGAGCTGCGGGCGCATGCCGTAGCCGTGGCCCATGCGGCGCTCCTCGACGGGCTTGCCGGCGACCATCCACTCCTGCAGCAGCGGGCGGCCGTAGCGCTGCGTGTTGCGGCGCTCCTTCTCCCACTCGGTGTCGGAGTTCCAGACCATGCTCCACCAGTTCTCTTTCGAGGCGCCGCCGTCGATCGTGCCCTTGCCCGTCACGGCGATGTTCTCCTGCTGGTAGGCGTAGATCATCGGCGAGTAGTTGTAGCAGTCCATGCCCTCCCAGCGGGTGCGGACGACGGGGTAGTGGTCGAGGTTGTCCGAGAAGAGGAGGACGGCGCCCTCCTCGAGGTGCAGGTCGACGTTCGAGCGGAGCGTCAGGGCGCCCGTCAGCCAGGTGCCGGCCGGAACGACGACGCGGCCGCCGCCCTCGGCGTTGCATTTCTCGATGGCGGCATTGATGGCGTCGTGGCATACGGCGTCGGTCGTGGCACCGAAGTCGCGGATGTCGAAGGTGCGGTCGGGGAAGGTCGGGGCGGCGATCTTCGACTCGATCTCGGGATAGACCTTGTTCCAGGCCCGTTCGCTCGGCGAAGGAGCGGTGCAGGCGGTGCCGAGTACGGCCAGCAGCGGAAGGAGGAGGCGGGAAGCTCTCATGGTGATAAGTTGGTTTTTGAAAGGTTAAGTTTGAGTAATTTTGGTCGAAGGTACGAAAAATCGCCCACAAAAACAAGCGGCAGCCCCTCGATCCGCCGTATTTCGT
>CAZVGH010000097.1:0-3691 GCA_964626515.1 uncultured Alistipes sp. | reverse complement strand
TACGAAAAATCGCCCACAAAAACAAGCGGCAGCCCCTCGATCCGCCGTATTTCGTGCCGTTGCGGCCTTCCTGCCCTCTTCCGCTCCCTTCCCACTCCCTTTCTTCCCTCTTTCCGCCGCATGGTTTCGCCTGCTCCTGCTGTTGTCTGCTGCTTCTGTCCGCCGTCCGCTCGCTCCTCCCGACGCTTCCCCGGGGCTCTCGCTACCGTCCCCGTCTCCTGCCCGCTGTCCCGCCCCTGTTTTCTACCCCGATCGTTCGCCCGCCTGTCCCCGCCGCCCCGTCATTCGCTGCTTCCGCCTGCCGTCCCTGCCCGTCCCCGCTCCGTCCTCCCCGCCCGCTGCTTCCGCCTGCCATTCCTGCCGCTGTCCCTGCTCCCGCCCGCTGCTCCCCCGGGGAGCCCTCGCCGCCGCCCGAAGGAGGAAAAAATGCCCGCGGGCCCGCTCTTCGCGTAATTTCGTGCATAATTTCGGCAAAAATGCCTATCTTTGTAGAGCGCGTTTGCGTAACTTGCAAAATCAAAACAATCCATTCATACTACCATGCAGAAGATACAGGGAATTATTCCGCCCATGATTACCCCGCTGAAGGGGAATGACGAACTGGACCGCGAAGGTGCCGTCCGCCTGATCGAACACATGCTCAAGGGGGGCGTGCACGCGCTCTTCATCCTCGGTACGACGGGCGAGGCGCAGAGCCTCACCTACCGCCTGCGCTACGAGTTCGTCGAACTGGTCTGCAAGCAGGTCGCGGGTCGTGTGCCCGTGCTGGTCGGCGTGACCGACACGTCGCTCGACGAGAGCGTCAAGCTGGCCGAGGTGGCCGCCCGCTGCGGCGCCGCGGGTGTCGTGGCCGCCGCTCCCTACTACTTCGCCCCCTCGCAGCAGGAGATGATCGAGTATTTCACGGCGCTGGCCGATGCGCTGCCGCTGCCCCTCTACCTCTATAATATGCCTTCGCACGTGAAGGTCTTCCTCGAGGCGGGCACGGTCAAGAAGCTGGCCGAGCACCCCAACATCGTCGGCCTGAAGGATTCGTCGGCCAACATGAACTATTTCGAAACGCTGCTCTACCACCTCGGCGGACGCGACGATTTCGCCCTCTACGTCGGCCCCGAGGAGCTGACGGGCGAGTGCGTGCTGATGGGCGCCGACGGCGGCGTGAACGGCGGCGCGAACATGTTCCCCGAGCTCTACGTGGCGATGTACGAGGCCGCCAAGGCGAACGACGTGACCCGCGTCCGCGAGCTGCAGCGCCGCATCATGCAGATCAGCGTCTCGATCTACACGGTCGGCAAGTACGGCTCGAGCTACCTGAAGGGCGTCAAGTGCGCCCTGTCGCTGCTCGGCATCTGCGACGACTATATTTCGTGGCCCTACCGCAACTTCCGCACCGAGGAGCGCAACCGCATCCGCGAGGCGCTCGAGGCGCTGGGCTGCCGCTGCGGCGAGTAGCCCCTCCCCGGACGGCCGGGCGGCGCAGCCCCGCACAGGGCTGCGCCCCCGTACCGCCGCTGCGGGCCGCGCGCCCGACCGCACGGCCTGTACGGCCGCCGGTCTGCGCACCCCGGCGTGCGCCGGCTCCCCGCCCGGCTGCGCCGCCCGCTCCGCCGGCCCCCTGAACCGCACCTAAAACTACACACATGGATATCACCTTACTCGACTACATCGTCTTCTTCGTTTTCGTGGGCGGTGTGGCGCTCTTCGGCTGCTCGTTCTATTTCCGCAGCCGTCAGGGGGCCGCGGCCTTCACGAAGGCCGAAGGGTCGCTGCCGACGTGGGTCGTCGGCATGTCGATCTTCGCCACCTTCGTCAGCTCGATCAGCTTCCTGGGGCTGCCCGGACAGGCCTTCGCGGGCAACTGGAACCCCTTCGTCTTCAGCCTCTCGATTCCGCTCGCCACGTGGCTCGCGGCGAAGGTCTTCATCCCGCTCTACCGCAACGTGAACAGCGTCTCGGCCTACCACTACCTCGAACTGCGCTTCGGCTACTGGGCCCGCTGCTACGTGGCGGTCTGCTACCTGCTGACGCAGCTGGCCCGCGTCGGGTCGATCCTGCTGCTGCTGGCCCTGCCGCTCAACACGATGTTCGGATGGGACATCCAGTCGATCATCATCTGGACGGGCATCATCACGCTGGTCTACACGCTGCTGGGCGGTATCGCCGCCGTGGTCTGGACCGACGCCATCCAGGGCATCATCCTCATCGCGGGCGCCGTGGCCTGCGCCCTGCTGCTGACCTTCAGCATGCCCGAGGGCCCCTCGCAGCTCTTCTCGATCGCCGCCGAACACGGGAAATTCTCGCTCGGCAGCTTCGGCCTGAGCCTGGCCGAGCCGACCTTCTGGGTGGTGCTCGTCTACGGCCTCTTCACCAACATGCAGAACTACGGCATCGACCAGAACTACGTGCAGCGCTACATGACCACGCGCTCGACGGCCGAGGCGGTGAAGTCGACCCTGTTCGGCTCGCTGCTCTACATCCCCGTCTCGCTCGTCTTCGTCTACATCGGCACGGCGCTCTTCTCCTACTACACGGCGCGTCCCGAGCTGCTGCCCGCCGGAACCCCCTCGGACCAGGTCTTCCCGTGGTTCATCGTCCACGGCCTGCCGACGGGCCTCACGGGCCTCGTGATCGCCTCGCTCTTCTCGGCGGGCATGTCGACGATCGCCACGAGCATCAACTCCTCGGCGACGATCGTCCTCACGGACTTCGCCAAACGCTTCACGAAGCGCGAGCTGACCTCGAGCCGCGAGATGCAGGTGCTCTACGGTACGTCGTTCGTCGTCGGCGCCTTCGGCATCGCCATGGGCCTGCTCATGATGCACATCGACGGCGTGCTGGATGCGTGGTGGAAGCTGGCGTCGATCTTCAGCGGCGGCATGCTCGGCCTCTTCCTGCTGGGTGTCGTCTGTACGAAGGTGCGCCGCGCGCACGCCGTGGCGGCGGTGATCGTCGGTCTGCTGGTGATCGCCTGGATGAGCCTCTCGCCGCTCATCAACGAGGGGGCGCCCTGCTACGAGTTCCGCTCGACGCTGCACACCTACCTGACGATCGTCTTCGGCACGTCGGCGATCTTCCTCGTCGGCTTCGCCCTGACCAAATTCACGAAACAGCCTAACAACCAATAAAAACAACATACCATGAAAAACTATCCGAAAATCGGAATCCGCCCCGTGATCGACGGCCGTCGCCGCGGTATCCGCGAGTCGCTCGAAGAGCAGACGATGGGCATGGCGCGCCGCGTGGCCCGCTTCTACGCCGAAAACCTGCGTTACGCCGACGGCACGCCCGTCGAGTGCGTGATCGCCGACACGACGATCGGCGGTGTGGCCGAGGCGGCTGCCGCTGCCGAGAAGTTCCGCGACAACAACGTCGGCGCGGTGCTTTCGGTGACTCCCTGCTGGTGCTACGGCACGGAGACGATCGACATGGATCCGCTGATGCCCAAGGCGATCTGGGGCTTCAACGGTACGGAGCGCCCGGGTGCCGTCTACCTGGCCGCCGCACTGGCCGCCCACACGCAGAAGGGGCTGCCCGCCTTCGGCATCTACGGCCGCGAGGTGCAGGACATGGGCGACGAGACGATCCCCGCGGACGTGCAGGAGAAGCTGCTGCTCTTCGGCCGTGCGGCGGTTGCCGTGATGCAGATGCGCGGCAAGTCGTACCTCTCGATCGGTTCGGTCTCGATGGGTAT
>CAZVGH010000096.1:0-6742 GCA_964626515.1 uncultured Alistipes sp. | reverse complement strand
AGTTCATCCGCTACTCGGGCCGCCCCGTCTTCTCGATGGAGGCCGCCACGCGCCACCCGCTGCAGAGCTTCGCCGACCTGATCACGATCGAGGAGCACAAGCGCACCGAGCGTCCCAAAGTGGTCCTCACGTGGGCGCCCCACCCCAAGGCGCTGCCGCAGGCCGTGCCCAACTCCTTCGCCGAGTGGATGAACGCCACCGACTACGAATTCGTCATCACCCACCCCGAGGGTTACGAGCTCGACCCGCAGTTCGTCGGCGGAGCCCGCGTCGAGTACGACCAGCGCCGCGCCTTCGAGGGGGCCGATTTCATCTACGCCAAGAACTGGGCCGCCTACCGCGACCCGCACTACGGCGAGGTGCTCTCGAAAGACCGCTCGTGGACCGTCGACGCCGAAAAGATGGCCCTCACGAACGACGCCTTCTTCATGCACTGTCTCCCCGTGCGCCGCAACATGATCGTCACGGACGAGGTGATCGAGGGACCCCGCTCGCTCGTCATCCCCGAGGCCGCCAACCGCGAGATCTCGGCCCAGGTGGTGCTCAAACGACTGCTCGAAGCGCTGTAACGATGGAACGCATCACCGTAATCAAGATCGGCGGCAACGTCATCGACAACCCCGCCGCCCTCGACCGCTTCGTCCGCGACCTGGCGGCCCTCGAGGGGGCCAAGATCCTCGTCCACGGCGGCGGCAAGCTCGCCACGCGACTCACCGAGCGGCTCGAGATTCCGGTCCGCATGATCGAGGGGCGCCGCGTCACCGACCGCGAGACGCTCGACGTGGTGACGATGGTCTATGCGGGCCTCGTCAACAAACGCATCGTCGCCGCCCTGCAGGCCGCCGGCTGCAACGCCATCGGCCTCTCGGGGGCCGACGGCGACATCGTGCGGGCCCGCCGCCGCGCCCCGCAGCCGATCGACTACGGCTTCGTGGGCGACATCGAGCGGGTCGGCGTACCGCTGCTCCGCACCCTCCTCGAGTCGGGCACGACCCCCGTCTTCTCGGCCATCCTCCACGACGGTGCGGGCGGACTGCTCAACTGCAACGCCGACAGCGTCGCCGAAGGGATCGCCCGTGCGGCGGCGACGATCGCCCCGACGGACCTCGTTTTCTGCTTCGAGAAGCGCGGCGTGCTGCGCGACCCGTCGGACGACGCGTCGGTCATCGCCCGCATCACCCCCGCGAGCTATCCGCCCCTGAAGGAGGCGGGAATCGTCGCCGGGGGAATGATTCCCAAAATCGAAAACGCCCTCAAGGCGGTCGCCGCAGGGGTCCGCACCGTGCGCATCAAGCACGCCGGGGATCTGCTGCAGGCCGACGGCGGCACCACCATCGCATCCTGCTGACGCCATGCCGACCGCTCCGCACCCCGCCGCCGCAGACCGCCTCGCCGAGGCCGTCGGGCTGCTGCGCCGCCTCATCGCCACCCCCTCGCCCTCGCGCGGCGAGGAGGCGACGGCCGACCTGCTCTGCGCCTTCTTCGAGGAGCGCGGGCTGAAGCCCGAACGCGTGCACTGCAACGTCGTCGTGCGCACGTCCGCCTACGACCCCGCGCGGCCGACGCTGCTGCTCAACTCGCACCACGACACGGTGCGCCCCGCCGCGGGCTACACGCGCGATCCCTATGCGCCGACGATCGAGGGAGACCGGCTCTACGGCCTCGGCTCGAACGACGCGGGCGCCTCGCTCGTCGCACTGACCGAGGCGTTCCTGGCCTGTGCCGACCGCACGCTCCCCTTCAACCTGCTGCTGGCCCTTACGGCCGAGGAGGAGGTTTCGGGCGAGCACGGCATCCGCGCGCTGCTGCCGACCCTCGGCCGCATCGACATGGCGATCGTCGGCGAGCCCACCTCGCTCGACGCCGCCCTCGGCGAACGGGGACTCGTGGTGCTCGACTGCACGGCCCGCGGCCGCAGCGGACACGCCGCCCGCGACGAGGGCGAAAACGCCCTCTACATCGCGCTGGAGGATATCGCACGGCTGCGCACGCTCCGCTTCGAGCGCTGCTCGCCGCTGCTCGGGCCGGTCCACATCGCTACGACGATGATCTCGGCCGGCACGCAGCACAACGTCGTGCCCGACACCTGCCGCTTCACGGTCGACGTCCGCACGACGGAGGCCTACACGAACGAGGAGACCGTCGAACTGATCCGCGCGGCGATCCGCTCCGAGGCCGAGCCCCGCTCGACGCGCATCCGCGCCTCGGTGATCGCCGAAGAGCACCCGCTCGTGCGGGCGGCCGTCGCCGCGGGTGCCGCCACCTACGTCTCGCCCACCGCCTCCGACCGCACGCTCATGCCCTTCCCCGCCCTCAAACTCGGGCCGGGCGACTCGGCCCGCTCGCACACGGCCGACGAGTACGTCCTCGTGAGCGAGATCGGCGCAGGCATCGACCGCTATCTGCAAATCATCGAAAACACCGCTACCGCTTATGGCAACTAAACTCTGGGACAAAGGCTACGACACGAACGCGCTGGTCGAAGCCTACACCGTGGGCGAAGACCGCACGCTCGACCTGCGCCTGGCGCGCTACGACGTGCAGGGGTCGCTGGCCCACATCGCGATGCTCGAGAAGATCGGGCTGCTGACCGCCGACGAGCTGAAGATCCTCACCGAGGGGCTTCGCGAGATCGCCGCCGAGATCGAGGCGGGCCGCTTCCGCATCGAGGACGACATCGAAGATATTCACTCCGAGGTCGAGCTGCTGCTGACGCGCCGCCTCGGCGACGTGGGCAAGAAGATCCACGCGGGCCGCTCGCGCAACGACCAGGTGCTGGTCGATCTGAAACTCTTCCTGCGCGACGAGCTGCAGGCCGTCGCCCGCGACGTGCGGACCCTCTTCGAACGGCTGCAGGAGCTCTCGGAGCGCCACAAGGAGGTGCTGATGCCCGGATACACCCACCTGCAGGTCGCCATGCCCTCGTCGTTCGGCCTCTGGTTCGGCGCCTACGCCGAGACGCTCGTCGACGACCTGCGTCTGGTGGCCGCCGCCCGCCACATCGCCGACCAGAACCCCCTCGGCTCAGCCGCGGGCTACGGATCGTCGTTCCCGCTCGACCGCACGATGACGACCAGCCTGCTCGGCTTCGAGACGATGCACTACAACGTGATCGCCGCCCAGATGAGCCGCGGCAAGAGCGAGCGCGCCGCCGCCGACGCCGTGGCGGCCGTCGCCGCGACCGTCGGCCGCATGGCGATGGATCTCTGCCTCTTCATGAGCCAGAATTTCGGTTTCGTGACCCTTCCCGAGAACCTCACCACGGGATCGAGCATCATGCCCCACAAGAAGAATCCCGACGTCTTCGAGCTCATCCGCGGCCGCTGCAACCGCCTGCAGGCGCTGCCGAACGAGATGGCGCTGCTGATGACCAACCTGCCCGTGGGCTACCACCGCGATCTGCAGCTGCTCAAGGAGATTCTCTTCCCCGCCACCGAGGAGCTGCGCCGCACGCTCGCCATGGCCGACTTCATGCTCGCGAACCTGCGCGTCAACCCGCAGATTCTCGACGATCCGAAGTACGACTACCTCTTCACCGTCGAGGATGTCAACCGCATGGTCCTCGAGGGGATGCCCTTCCGCGAGGCCTACCGCACGGTGGGCATGCAGGTGCAGCACGGCGAGTACCGCCCGACCCGCACCGTGCACCACACCCACGAGGGGAGCATCGGCAACCTCTGCACGGCCGAGATCCGCGCCAAGATGGAGGCCGTGATGCGCGACCTGGGGCTCTGACACGACCGCCCCGCCTAACAGACGAAGGGCCGCCCGTTGCAGAACGGGCGGCCCTTCGCGCATCATGCGGTCTGCAGTCAGCGGCGAATCAGGTAACGGATCACGGCCCAACCGCCGACGACCTGCGTCAGCATGCCGGGCAGACCGATGCGCAGGTCCTGCAGCGCCTCGTAGAGCGTGGCGCCCAGGGCCCACTCGCCCAGCGTGCCGAGCAGCTGGTAGGTCAGCACGACGCCCGCCAGCAGCGGCAGCGTCGCACGGCGGAAACGAGCGGCGGCCCAGCCGGCGGCGACGGCCAGCAGCACCGACTTGAGCAGGATCGCGGGCAGCGCGGCGGCTGCGGGCATGCCGAAGAGGAGACTGTTCGCCACGGGCGAAGCGAGGGCCGTGAGCAGGCCGACACGCCAGCCGTACTTGTAGGCGCCGACGAGCGTGAAGAAGTAGATCGGCAGCCAGCGCACGCCGCCCAGCGTCGCGAGGTGGCACAGCTGCGGCAGCAGGATGTTGCCCAGCAGGAAGAGCGATGCGAGGGCGTAGGTCTTCGTGTTCGTGTAGTCGAACGAATAGAGTTTAACGGTAGCTTCCATGAATGGCGGATTTAGAGAGTTGTCAGTTCAGTTCGATCAGGCGGTATTCGCGGCTGCCCAGGCCGATCTGCTCGGCGTAGTCGAGCGTGTGCATGCCGTGGCGCGAGTCGATGCGCTCGATCAGGTGCACCTTGCCGGGATCCTCCGAGGCGCGCACCAGGTCGGTGCAGGCCTTGTCGAGGGCCACGGGGTCGAGCGAGGCGAGGATGCCGAGGTCGCCCATGCGCGGCTCCTCGGGGTCCGAATCGCAGTCGCAGTCGACCGAGAGGCGGTTGGCGACGCTGATGTAGAGGATGCGCTCGCCGCAGTGGTCGGCCACGGCCTTCGCCGCCTCGGCCATCGACTCGAGGAAATCGTCCTGCGCGGGCAGGTGGTCCCACACCTGCGACGGGTCGGTCAGCCGGCCCGCCGAATGGATGTAGGCCTTGCCGTTCGAGGAGGCGATGCCGATCGCCATGTTCTTGATCGCGCCGCCGAAGCCGCCCATGGCGTGGCCCTTGAAGTGCGAGAGGATGACCGTGAAATCGTAGTCCGCGTAGTGCGAGCCGACCAGGTCCTTGCACAGGTGACGGCCGCCCTGCACGGGCAGCTCGATCTCGCCCTCGGCATCCATGATATCGACCGGGGCGATGGCGGTGAAGCCGTGGTCCGCGGCGGCCCGCAGGTGCGATTCGGTGTCGGCGCGGCCGCCGCCGTAGGCCGTGTTGCACTCGACGATCGTGCCGCCGACCCGCCGCACGAGGGGCGCGATGAGGGCCGGAGCGAGGAAGTTGTGGCCGCCGGGTTCGCCCGTCGAGAGTTTCACGGCGACGCGGCCCGTCGCCGGGCGGTCGAGCGCTTCGTAGATTTTCACGAGGTTTTCGGCGGTGATCTCCTTGCAGAAGTAGACCGCCGGCGCCTCGGCATCCGCGGGGTTCCGCTGCGCTCCGGCGCAGCCCGTCCCCGTCAGCAGGGTGGTAAGGATCATGGTTTTCAAAAAAGTTTTCATACGTACCCGTTTCTGTTCATCGCGACTGCGCCGCCAGAAAATCCGCGATCTTCGGCAGACACTCGGCAGCGGTCGCACAGTCGGCGCAGCGCTGTTCGACGGGGCAGATGCCCGTCCCCGCACGGTTGATGACGTGCGGCACGGCGAGGCGGTATTCGACCCGCACCCCCTCGGCCGCCAGCAGGTCGAGGGCCCCGCGGCTGACGACGTCGGCATAGAGCTCCGCGACCCCGCCCAGGATCATGAGCGCCGCAGCCCCCTTGCCGACCACCTTGTCGGCCACGAAGGCGCCGCACAGCAGCGCCGCATCCGTCGTCAGCAGGCGGTAGAGGTCCGCCACGCCCCGCTCGCGGAAGATGTGCAGCCGCTCGCCGTCGCAGACGACGCACGAGCAGCGCTCGGCGAAGAGGCAGTCGATCGTCCGGCGGCGCAGGACGGGCGACACGGTCCGAGGATTCGTCTCCATCGCTAATAACCGAATCGTTCCGCCGCGCGGCGCATCCCCGCGACGATCTCCACCCCGAACGGGCAGCGGCGTTCGCAGGCCCCGCAGCCGAGGCACTCCGAGGCGTGGTGCGTGAGGGCGCGATAGTGTTCGCGGACCGTTTCGGGCACCTCGCCCTGGGCGACGGTGAGGTTGTAGAACTTGTTCACGGCGGCGATGTCGATCTGCGCCGCGCAGGGGGCGCAGTGGCCGCAGTACATGCAGTGCCCTCTCCACGAGAAGCGGTCGAGGCCCGTCATGACCGAGGCATAGTCGCGTTCGGCGGGCGTCGCGCCGCACCACGCCAGCGCCGCCGCGATCTCGTCGCGGCTCTTGCAGCCGACCATCACCGCCGCGACGGCGGGGCGCGTCAGCGCGTACTCGATCGCCTGCACGGGGGTCATGGCGCGGCCGAAGGGCGAATTCTCCCCGCTCAACAGGTCGCCGCCGCCGTAGACCTTCATCACGTCGATCCCCACGCCCGCGCGCTCGCACAGCTCGTAGAGCCGTTCGCGCTCGGGGTCGATGTTCTGCCGCGCCGCGGCGTAGCTTTCGTCGGCCCACAGCTTGTCGACGTCCTCATCGGGCGGCAGCAGGTCGTAGCAGGGGTTGATCGAGAACATGAGCACGTCGACCGCCCCCGTCTCGACCGCCATGCGGGCCACGACGGGGTTGTGGCTGCTCAGGCCGATCGCACGGATCCGCCCCGCGGCCTTCAGCGCGCGGGCATAGTCGAGGATCCCGTCCTCGACGACCGTGCGGAGGTCGGCCTCGGCGTCGACGTAGTGGATCATGCCGATATCGAGGTAGTCGGTCCGCAGCTGCTGCAGCTGCAGCTCGAACGAGGCCTTCGTCTTTTCGAGGTCGCGCGTGCGGAGATACTGGTCGTTCTCCCACGTCGTGCAGAGGTGTCCCTGCATGACGAAGCGGTCGCGGCGCCCCTCGAGC
>CAZVGH010000095.1:0-6818 GCA_964626515.1 uncultured Alistipes sp. | reverse complement strand
AGATTATGGGTAAAGATATTCTTTTTAATGCGGGAGACTTTATTTTTTCGTATAGGGCCGCACGCTCGACAACGCCTTCGTCATCCTCGACGAGGCGCAGAACACCACCTTGCCGCAGATCAAGATGTTCCTCACGCGCATGGGCCGCAACGCCCGTTTCATCGTTACGGGCGACGTTACGCAGATCGACCTGCCGCATCGGGGAGACAGCGGCCTGGTGCGGGCGATGGAGCTGCTGCGCCCGGTCCGGGGCATCGGCTTCGTCGAGTTCGACCGGCAGGACATCGTGCGCCACGAACTGGTCCGGCGGATCGTCGAGGCGTTCGACGCAGAAAATAAAAAACCGTAAAAAAGATAAAGCTATGGATCGTAATCTGACTGCGCTGAAACCGGCGCTCGTATGGAAATATTTCGCGGAGATCGTCCGCATTCCGCGCCCCTCGGGCCACGAGGAGCGTATCCGGGAGTATGTGCTCGGCGCCGTGAAGGCGCTCGGGTTGGAGTGCCGCGAGGACGCCGCGCACAACATCTACGTCCGCAAGCCCGCTTCGCCGGGCATGGAGAACCGCAAGGGCGTCATCCTGCAGGCCCACCTCGACATGGTGCCGCAGAAAAACAACGACAAGCAGTTCGACTTCACGACCGATCCGATCGACGCCTATGTCGACGGCGCGTGGGTTACGGCCGACGGCACGACGCTGGGCGCCGACAACGGCATCGGCGCGGCGGCCATTTTGGCCGTGCTGGAGGACAAGACACTCGTGCACGGGCCCCTCGAAGCGCTCTTCACCGCCACCGAGGAGACCGGCATGGACGGGGCGTTCGGCCTGCAGCCGGGGTTTCTGCA
Organism: uncultured Alistipes sp.; assembly: GCA_964626515.1. Lineage (GTDB taxonomy): Bacteria > Bacteroidota > Bacteroidia > Bacteroidales > Rikenellaceae > Alistipes. The sequence continues at coordinate 5,971 of CAZVGH010000095.1, read as the reverse complement.
GGGCGACATCCTGCTGAACCTCGACTCTGAGACCGAGGGCGAATTGTACGTGGGCTGTGCCGGCGGACTGGACGCCAACATCACGTTCGACTATGTTCCAGCCGCCGCTCCCGCTGGCGATTTCCGGGCCGTGCGCCTGCTCGTTAAGGGGCTGAAAGGCGGCCACTCGGGCATCCAGATCGTCGCCCAGCGCGCCAATGCCAACAAGCTCCTTTTCCGCTTCCTGAATGCCGACAAGACGGGTGCCGTCTTGGTCTCGGTCGACGGGGGCGGCCTGCGCAACGCCATTCCCCGCGAGGCCGGGGCCGTGCTGCTGGTGCCTGCCGCCTGCTTCGACGCTTTCGCCGCAGCCGTGGCGGCATACGAGAAGACGGTCGTTGCCGAGTTCGCCGGCATCGAGGATGCGATCTTGATCTGCTGGGAGGCGTGCGACGCTCCCGCGGAGGTGATCCCCGCCGACGTCGCCGCGAAGTTGACGAAAGCCGTCGTGGGGTGTCCCGACGGCGTCGTGCGCATGTCGACGGCGATGCCCGGGCTGGTGCAGACGTCGACCAACTTGGCCCGCGTCGTCTCCGACGGCCGGACCGTGAAGCTGCAGTGCCTGCTGCGCAGTTCGGTGCGCAGCGAGAAGGAGGCGCTGGGCGAGGCCATCGCCGCCGTCTTCGCGCTGGCCGGCGCCGCGACCGAACTCACGGGCAGCTACGACGGCTGGAACCCCGACATGGAGTCGCCGATCCTGCGGGCCATGACCGCTTCCTACGAGCAGCTCTACGGCCGCAAGCCGGCCGTTACGGCGATCCATGCCGGGCTGGAGTGCGGCATCATCGGCAGCAACTACCCGAATCTGGACATGATTTCGTTCGGCCCGACGATCTGCTATCCCCACTCGCCCGACGAGAAGGTCGAGATCGCCTCGGTAGGCAAGTTCTACGACTTCCTCGTCCGCACGCTGGCCAACATCCCCCAAAAGTAGCGCACCGTGGAGCCGGCCGACAACAAATGGTTCACGATCGTCAACCCCGTGGCCGGCGGCGGCCGCGGGCTCGACGACTTCCCGCGGATTTCGAAGCATCTGCGCGAGGCCCATATCGTCTGCGAGCCCGTCTTCACGGAGCATAAGTTCCACGCCACGGAGCTCACCGTTTCGGCCGTGCGCGAGGGCTACCGCCGCATCATCGTCGTGGGCGGCGACGGCACCCTGCACGAGGTCGTCAACGGCCTCTTCATCCAGCAGGAGGTGCGGCCCGACGAGGTGCTCGTGGCTGTCATCGCCGTCGGCACGGGCAACGACTGGGTGCGCACGTTCGGCCTCTCGGACCGCTACCGCGAGGCCGTGGAGGCGATCCGCGCGGGCCACTCATTCCTGCAGGACGTGGGCGTGGTCTCCTACGAGGAGTCGCACTACCGCCAGAGCCGCTATATCGCCAATGTCGCGGGCGCCGGCTTCGACGCGCAGGTGATCCGTCGCCTCACGCACCTGCAGAAGAAAGGGCGCAAGAGCCGCTGGCGCTATACATGGTGCATTGTCCGGTCGTTCTTCCGCTACAAGTCCACCGGCATGAAGGTGTGGGTCGACGGCAAGCTCCTCTACAACGACCTGCTGCTGTCGATCGCCGTCGGCATCTGCAAGTACAACGGCGGCGGCATCCAGCAGCTGCCCGCGGCGGTCGCCGACGACGGCATCCTCGACTTGTCGCTCATCCGGCCCATCCATTTCTGGCACGTGCTGTTCCGCTTCCACTACCTCTTCAACGGCGAAATCTACCGCATCCGCCATATCCTGCAGGCGCGCGGCAGCCACATCCGCATCGAGTCGTCGCCCGAGGTCTCGGTCGAGGCCGACGGCGAGCTCCTGGGCGAAACGCCGCTGGAGTTCTCGGTGCTGCACCGCGCGATCCGCATCGTCGTGGGCGCCGAGTTCTACCGGGCCCACGCCGCCGAGCAGGCATGAAAAAGCGGGCGGAACCCCCGAGGAGGTTCCGCCCGACTGCTTGTATGGCAGGAAAACTCAATTCGTTTCGATGACTTCCACCTCGGTTACCGTCCAGTCGAAAAGGTCGTTGGCGCACTGGCTCTCCATGCGGCGGATGTGCGACGTGTCGGTCGTGTCGGCCAGCACGGCGTTGAAGAACTGCGTCATCGTCTGGTAGGCGTTGTTGACCTTGTAGGCGAAGCAGTTGTAGAACTGGCGCTGCTGCGAGAGGTCGAGGCCTGCGGGCAGGATGCCCTGCGCCACCAAATAGGGATAGGGGTAGATGTGGCGCATGTTGCGGGCGTCGGCGTTCAGCTCGTCGACGATCGCCGTTACGACGACCATGTCCACCGTGTCGTTCACGCCGGGCATCTCGATGAAGGTCGCATAGACCGGGTAGGCCGTTTCCAGATCGTCGGCCACGTTGTCGGTGAAGACCACGTATTCGTCGTCGGTCAGATCGTCTAAGTAAACCATCTGGCGGTAGCTGCGCAGCGCCTCGCGCATGGCCTTGCGTTCTTCGTGCTTCCATTCGCGACGCTGCGAGCAGCCGATGAATCCTGCGGCCAGCAGCGCCAGCAGGGGCAGACAGAGGAGAGTTCTTTTCATGTTGTTTACCTCGTTTTTGGTTTTACTCCCCGCCTCCAGCAATCCGTGTGCCAAATCCCCGCAACGGGCGATTGACAAATTGTGAATTGCGAATTATGAATTGTGAATTTTTTTCTATCTTTGCCCCCGATATTCCGAAGGGGTGCCTTACTGTCAGGCTGAGATTATACCCATAGAACCGGAGACGGGTAATGCCGAGACCGGGAAAAGCGTAAATCAACACACATACCCCTTTTCTGTTCTTCAACTTTCTAAAAGTTTCAAACATGAAAAGGTATCTACTACCCATCGCGGCCCTCGCCCTGTGGCAGGCCGCTGTCGCCGGGAGCCGTGCGGATTCCCGGCCGGAGGAGACCGCTCCCGCGGATTCGGTGCGCATGTACCGCCTGCAGGAGATCGAGGTAACGGCCACGCGCGCCACCGAGCGTACGCCCGTGGCCTATTCGCAGCTTCCGCGCGAGGAGATCGCCCGCCACAGCTTCGGGCCCGACATTCCGTCGGTGCTGGCCCTCGCACCCTCGGTGATCGCCACCAACGAGACGGGCATCGGCATCGGCGGCACCTCCGTGCGCCTGCGCGGCACGGATGCCTCGCGGCTCAACGTTACGATCAACGGCGTGGCGATGAACAACCCCGATTCGCACTCGATGTACTGGTACGACACGCCCGACCTGATTTCGGCCGTCGGCGACGTGCAGATCCAGCGCGGCGCCGGCATCTCGACGAACGGCACGGGGGCTTTCGGCGGCGCCGTCAACATGACCACCGAACCGCTTTCGACCCGTTTCGGCGGCTCGGCTTCCCTGTCGTACGGCTCCTACAACACCAACAAGCAGGCCGTGCAGCTCTCGTCGGGCCTCCTGGGAGGCCACTGGGCGCTCGATGCGCGCCTCACGCACATCGGCTCCGACGGCTACATCGACCGCGGGGCCACCGACCTGAAGTCCTACATGTTCCAGGCCGGTTACTGCGGCGGCAGCACGATGGTCAAGCTCCTCTCGTTCGGCGGCAAGAGCAAAACCTACCTCACCTACAACGGCGTCTCGAAAGAGGAGATGGCCCTCTACGGCCGCCGCTACCACACGAGCGGGCAGTACACGACTTCCGACGGGCCCCATGTGCTGGCCGACGGACAGCATGTCGACTACTATGACGACCAAACCGACAACTACCTGCAGATCAACAACCAGCTGCTGCTGAGCCACCGTTTCGACGACCGCTGGACGCTGAACGCCACGGCTTTTTACACCTACGGCTACGGCTACTACAAGCAGTACAAGGACGACGCCTGGATCATGGGCTACGACAACCTCGAAGGGCCCGAGCAGGCCGACCTGATTCGCCGGAAGATCATGCGCAACCACCTGGGCGGCGTGAACGCCGCGGCGCACTACGCCTCGCAGCGGCTGGCCCTGACGTTCGGCGGGTCGTACAGCTACTATTCGTGCCCCCACTGGGGTACGCTCGACTGGGTCGACGGCATGGAGCCCTCGCAGATCGGCGGCCGCTGGTACGACAACGACGTCGACAAGCACGACGCCAACCTCTTCGCCCGCGCCAACTGGACGGTGGCCCGGGGTCTCGACCTCTTCGCCGACCTGCAGTACCGCTACGTGAGCTACAAGGCGTGGGGCACGAACGACAACTACGACTGGAACACCTACGCCATGCAGCCTATCGACGTCGACCGGCAGTACCACTTCTTCAATCCGCACGTCGGCCTGAACTACACGCGCGGGCGCCATACGGTCTACGCTTCGTTCGCCATCGCGCAGAAGGAGCCCACGCGCAACGACTTCACCGATCGCTACATGTTCTCGGGCGATACGGCCTATCCCTCCTCCGAGCGGCTCTACGACTACGAGGCGGGCTACAACTACCGCTCGCCGCGGCTCGCCTTAGGCCTGAACTTCTACTACATGCAGTATAAGGACCAGCTCGTGCCGACAGGCTTGGTCAACGACGGCGGCGACGCCCTCAATATCAACATTCCGGAGAGCTACCGCTGCGGCGTCGAGTTCTCGGCTTCGTGGCAGGCGACGCGCTGGTTCTCGTTCGGGGGCCACGCCACGTGGAGCCGCAACAAGCTCCGCCACTTCGTCGACCGCCTCTCGGACAGCCCCACCTACGGGCAGGACCTCGGCACGCGGACCCTCTCCTATTCGCCCGACTGGATCGCCGGGGCCTTCCTCGACTTCCACACGCGGGGCTTCGAGGCCGTGGTGCGCACGCGCGCCGTCAGCCGGCAGTTCTTCACCAACGAGGAGATCGACGCCCTCTCGATGGAGGCCTACTGCGTAACCGACCTCCACTTGGGCTATACCTTGCCGCTCGGCCGTTCGCGGAGCGTACGCTTCGGCGCGGTGGTCTATAACCTCTTCAATCAGGAGTACGAAAGCAACGGCTACGGCTACTCCTACATGGGCAAGAACGACGACGGCACTCCGAAGCGCACCGACGTCGCCCTCTATTTCCCGCAGGCGCCGCTGCACGTGCTGGCGAACATCACCGTCAGATTCTGACAAATTCATCATTCACCATTTTGGACTGTAAACTTTTGCTGCAAATCGTCGGCGTCGCGCTGGGCCTGCTCTACCTTTGGCTGGAGTACCGGGCCGACATCCGGCTGTGGATCGTCGGGCTCGTCATGCCCGTCGTCCACGGGGCGCTTTACTTCCGCTCGGGGCTCTATGCCGACTGCGCCATGCAGGTCTACTACGTGCTGGCCGGCCTTTACGGGTGGTTCGTGTGGCATCGTGCGCCCCGGAAACGGTCGGACAGCACCCGTATCGGCCATACGCCCCTGAGATGGGTGCCCGCTCTCGTCGGTGCCTACGCCGTTTTGCATGCCGTTCTATACGGGTTGCTCGTGCGCTTCACCGACAGCTCCGTGCCGCTTTGGGACAGCTTCACCACGGCGCTTTGCATCGTGGCTTATTGGATGCTCTCGCGCAAATGGGTCGAGCAGTGGCTCGTGTGGCTCGTCGTCGACGTTACGACCGTGGGGCTCTACCTCTATAAGGGCATCCCCATCACCGCCGGGCTCTACGCCCTCTACTCCGTGCTGGCCGTCGCGGGCTACCTCCGGTGGCGGCGGCTGGCCCTCTGCGCATAGGTCCGGTGGCCAAAACGAAGCGGCCCGCCCCTTGAATGGGGCGGGCCGCTTTTGCATTGGGCAGGGATCATTCCGGCAGTCCGTGCTGCTCCGCGTATGTCAGGATTTCATCCCGCAGCTTCTTCGGCGTTACGTTTTTGCGCAGCACCAGCAGGTAGGAGTTGCGGATCTGTTCGCGCAGGAACGCATCGGGCAGGTCGCCGTCGGTGCGGATGCCGTTCCAGTGCCGTTTGTTGAAGTGCCACGCAATGCCCACCTCGGGGTACCGTTCGCGC
>CAZVGH010000094.1:0-6829 GCA_964626515.1 uncultured Alistipes sp. | reverse complement strand
CGCGGTAGCGCTCGATGTCGACCTCCTTCAGGTACTCCAGCAACTGGCGACGCTTACCGATCATGCGCAGCATGGCGCGCTGCGTACCGAAGTCGTGGCGGTTGCTCTTGAGGTGTTCCGTAAGGTGGGCAATACGGTACGAAAACAACGCGATCTGGCTCTCGGGCGAACCCGTATCCGTGTTAGACTTGCCGTACTGACCGAAAAGCTCCTGCTTTTTCTCTGCTGTTAAATAAGCCATAAAAATGTGATTTTTAACGTTCACTTTACGACGCATCCCCCTTACTTTCGGAATCACGCCAAAGTGTAGCGCAAAGGTACGAATTAAATTAGGATTTCCACCCAAATGCGAAAAAAATTCTGCTCTTTTTCAGCCCGAAAGCGATCCGTAACGGAGAAATGTTGTATTTTTGCCGACAAAGAGAACTTTTTTATGACGAAACGACTCGTTTTGCTCTGCGCGGCGGTGCTGCTGGCCGCCGCCGGATGCCGTCCGCAGCGCGACTACCGGACCGTCGACGGCACGATGCTCGGCACGCGCCTGCACCTCGTCGCCGACGCGCCGGCGACGGCCCGCGAGCTCTACGCCGCGGCGATGCGGCTCGACTCGGCGGCCAAGCGCTCCATGTCGCTCTTCGACGACGCCTCGCTGCTCAACCGCCTGAACCGCAACGAGACCGACTCGACGGACCGTCACATCCGCCGCAACCTGCTGCTGGCCGATTCGATCGCCCGCCTCTCGGGCGGCGCCTACGACGTCACCGTGGGGCCGCTGGTCAAAGCCTGGGGCTTCGCGGGACGCCGCGCCGAAGCGGCGCCCGATGTCGACTCGCTGCTGCGCTTCGTGGGCTACGACAAAGTGCGCCTCGAGGGCACGCGGCTCGTCAAGGCCGATCCGCGCGTGCAGATCGACCTCAACTCGATCGCCAAAGGCTACACGGTCGACCTGCTGGCCGAGCTGCTGGAGGAGGCGGGGGCCGAGAACTACATCGCCGATATCGGCGGCGAGGTGCGCTGCCGCGGCCTCAACCGGCAGGGACGGCCGTGGCGCATCGGCGTCGAGACCCCCTTCGACGGCAACCAGACCGACGGCGCCTACATCGAGCGCCGCATCGCCCTGAGCGAAGGGGCGATGGCCACCTCGGGCAACTACCGCCGCTTCTACCTCGACGCCGAGGGGCGGAAGATCGCCCACACGATCGACCCCCGCACAGGGTACAGCCGCATCTCGCGCCTGCTCTCGGCGACGGTCGTGGCACCGACCTGCGCCGAGGCGGACGCGCTGGGGACGATGTTCATGGCGCTGGGCGACGCCGGGGCGCGGAGCTTCGCCGAGGCGCATCCCGAGCTGCCCGTCTACCTGATCTTCGCGGGCGAGGGCGAACAGTACGAGGAGTACCTGTCGCCCGCCATGGAAAAATTGATTATCAAGGATTAAACGATGAAAAACGTACTTTTCCTGTACAATCCCCGTTCGGGACGCGGACGGATCGAACGCCGCAAGGAGGCGATCGTCGAGGCGTTCCGCGCGAACGGCTATGCGGTCGACGCACGGCCGATCGACTTCACCCGCAACCCGCTGCTCGGCGACGAGCCGTTCGACCTCGCGGTCGTGGCGGGCGGCGACGGGTCGGTGAACTATCTGGTCAACTCGCTCAAGCGCGCGGGGCGCGACCTGCCGATCGGCGTCATCCCCGCCGGCACGGCCAACGACTTCGCCGGCGCCCTCGGCATGTCGAAGGACCCCGTCGAGGCGGCGCGGCAGATCGCTTCGGGAACGATCGAGCGGATCGACTGCGGACGGGTCAACGACCTCTATTTCGTCAACATCTTCTCCTTCGGCCTCTTCACGACCACCTCGCAGCGCACCACGGACCGCAACAAGCACCGCTACGGCAAGCTGGCCTACCTCATGGAGGGCATCAAGGAGCTGCGGCGCATGCACGACATTCCACTGCAGATCACGGCCGACGGCCGGCAGATCGACTGCAACGCCCTCATCACGCTCATCTTCAACGGCGAAACGGCGGGCGGCTTCCGTCTGGCGCGCCACTCGTCGATCACGGACGGCGCCTTCGACTGCCTGCTGCTCGAGAAGCGCAACTTCCTCTTCTCGTGCTGGACGATGCTGCGCTACCTGCTGGGCGGCAACCCGCGGGCGATCCGCCGCCTGCACGCCCGCGACCTCGAGATCCGCTCGACCGTGCAGGAGCCGACCGACGTCGACGGCCAGCAGGGCGCCCGCTTCCCCCTTTCGATCCGCTGCCTGGCGGGCGAGCTCCGCGTACAGGGGCCGCACCGCGACCGGGCCTAACCTTCGCGCCGCCGCACCATGACCTTCCACACCTATACACCGGGCAGCCGCCGGATCGACAAGATCTCGATCCAGCGCATCAAACGGGCCCTGCACGACGTCTCCTACTTCTCGGACGACCTCGCCTTCGCGGCGCTGACGGCCGAGACGAACCCCACGGAGCACGCCTCGAAATCGATCGACGGCTCGGCGGTCATCATCATGATGACGGGCGAGGCGACGCTGCAGATCAACCTGAAGAGCTACACGATCCGCCCCGGCACGATCGTCTTCTTCAGCCCCGAATCGATCATCCGCACCGAGCGCATCACGGCCAACGCGACGGGCTACATGCTCGCCTACTCGCGCTCGTTCATCAACGACATTCAGGTGGGGCTCTCGACCTCGCTGCCGATCTACATGCTCTTCCGCAAGTCGCCCGTGCTGAAGGTGACGCAGGAGGAGACGGCCGAGATCCTGCAGCTCTTCCAGCTCATGAAGAAGCTCATGCACAGCGGCAAGGAGCGCTACCTGCACGAGATGGTGCGGTCGCTCTTCACGACGGCCTTCTACCTGATCGCCGAGATCAACAGCCGCAGTCAGGAGCAGCCCCCCAAGCAGGGGCGCTGCGAGGTGATCTTCGACGCCTTCATGTCGCTGCTCGAGCAGCACTGCCGCACGGAGCGCAACGTGAGCTTCTACGCCGGGCAGCTCGATCTGACGCCCAAGTACTTCTCGGCGGCGATCAAGCAGGTGAGCGGCAAGACGGCGGCGCGCTGGATCGACGAGGCGGTGATTCTCGAGGCGAAGACGCTGCTCAAATACTCGGGCAAGAGCATCCGCGAGATCGCCGGCGAGCTGAACTTCTCGACGCAGTCGTTCTTCGGCAAATATTTCAAACAACACACGGGAGAGTCGCCCTCGCGCTACAAGCACAAGTAGGGGCCGCCCGCAACAACGAACACCGCATGCACTTCATCGGAGCACATGTCAGCGCGTCGGGCGGTCTGGAGAACGCCCCGCGCAACGCCCGCGCCATCGGCGCCACGGGCTTCGCCCTCTTCACGAAAAACCAGCGCCAGTGGAGCGCCGCGCCGCTCACCGAGGCCCAGATCGGGGCCTTCCGCCGCGCCTGCGCCGAGGCGGGCTACGCGCCGCAGGCGATCCTGCCGCACGATTCGTACCTGATCAACCTCGGCCACCCCGACGACGAGGCGCTCGAGAAGTCGCGCCGCGCCTTCGACGAGGAGATGAAGCGCTGCGAGGCACTGGGGCTCGACCGCCTCAACTTCCACCCCGGCAGCCACCTGCGGACGATCTCCGAGGAGGCGTCGCTCGACCGCATCGCCGCGAGCATCAACCGCGCGCTGGCCTGCACCTCGGGGGTGACGGCCGTCATCGAGAACACCGCGGGGCAGGGGTCGAACCTCGGCTACCGCTTCGAGCAGCTGCGCTACATCATCGACCGCGTCGAGGACCGTTCGCGCGTCGGGGTCTGCATCGACACCTGCCACGCCTTCGCCGCGGGCTACGACCTCGCAAGCACCGAAGCCTGCGAACGGACTTTCGCCGAGTTCGACCGCACGGTGGGCTTCGAGTACCTGCGCGGCATGCACCTGAACGACGCCATGAAGCCCTGCGGCAGCCGCGTCGACCGCCACGCCCCGCTGGGCGAGGGGGCCATCGGCCTCGACTGCTTCCGCTACATCCTCGCCGACCGGCGCTTCGAGGCGGTGCCGCTCGTCCTCGAGACCCCCGACGAGAGCCGCTGGCCGGAGGAGATCGCCCTGCTGAAGCAGTTCGCCGGCGAACGGTAAGGGAGGGCCGGGCTTGCTTTTGCCCCCGCTTATTCGTATCTTCGCACGCGTTTTAACCCCGAAACATCCGCTCCCGAGCCCTATGAACGTCCTCGATCTTATCGTCTGCCTGGTGCTCGCCGTCGCCGTCTGGAACGGCTGGCGGCGCGGCTTCATCCTCCAGGTCTGCTCGCTGGCGGCGATCGTCGTCGCCATCTGGCTCGCCGCCCGCTTCGGCGCGGCGGCAGGCGCGCTGCTGCGCCTCGATCCCGACCACGCCGCGGCCGCGGGCTTCGTCGCGGTGCTCGTGCTGGCCGTACTGGCCGTCTCGATCCTCGCCCGCCTCCTGCGCGGCATCTTCCGCTTCGCCGGCTTCGGCCTGCCCGACATCCTGCTCGGCATCGCGCTCGCCGTCCTGAAATACCTGCTGCTGCTCGGCGCCCTCTTCGCCGCGATCGACCGCATCAACGTCGACGGCGCCCTCGTGCCCGCCGAGACGATCGCCTCCTCGCGCACCTTCGCCCCCGTGCGCGACCTGTCGCGCAGCCTGCTGCCCTTCGCCGTCCGCCTCACCGAAGAGGCCGGGCGCCGCATGAACGGCGACACCGGCGGCGACACCGGCACGGCCGGGGCCGCACAGCAACCCGCAACCGACTGACACCGCTTATGGAAGAACGCTACTTTTCGGGCACCGTGGTCCGCGCGACGGGCAGCTGGTACGAAGTCCTGACCGCCGCGGGCGAACGGTTCGCCTGCCGCATCCGCGGCCGCCTGCGCCTCAAGGGGGTCCGCTCGACCAACCCCGTGGTGGTGGGCGACGAGGTGCAGTGTCTCACCGACGAACGGGGCGACCACCTGATCGTCGACGTCGCCGCGCGCCGCAACTACGTCATCCGCCGCGCCTCGAACCTCTCGAAGGAGTCGCACATCATCGCCGCCAACATCGACCGCGCGCTGCTGCTCGTCACGCTGCGGCAGCCCGCCACGCCGCCCGAGTTCGTCGACCGCTTTCTGGTCACGTGCGAAGCCTACAAGATCCCCGTCGTGATCCTCCTCTCGAAAGCCGACCTGCAGGATCCCGACGCCACGGCCGCCTTCCGCGCCGTCTACGAGGCGATCGGCTACCGCGTCGAGACGGTCTCGGTCGAGACGGGCGAGGGGGTCGAAACGGTCCGCGCGCTCCTCGCGCAGGGCACCACCCTCCTCTCGGGCAACTCGGGCGTCGGCAAATCGACCCTCGTGCAGCGGATCGACCCGTCGCTCGACATCCGCACGGGCGAGATCTCGGACAGCCACGGCAAGGGGCGCCACACGACCACCTTCTCGACCATGTACCCGCTGGCCGGGGGCGGCGCCGTGATCGACACGCCGGGCATCAAGGGGTTCGGCCTGATCGACATCGAGAACGCCGAGCTGTGGCACTACTTCCCCGAGATGATGCACTACGGCCGCGACTGCCGCTTCTACAACTGCACCCACACGCACGAACCCGGCTGCGCCGTCGCGGCGGCCGTCGAAGCGGGGGCGATCGCCGGGGCGCGCTACGAAAGTTACCTCAAAATGATGGACGACGATGAAAAATACCGATAACGCGGCACCGGCCCCCGGCAGCACGGCGGAGCCCCGCACGGCGGCGTGGTACCGCGAGCGCACGGAGGTGCTGGCCGGCTTCATGACCGCCGAGCGCTACGAGCTCTTCCGCCGCACGGTGGCGGCCCGCACGGACTATCTCACGCTGCTGGCCGAGAACACCTTCCACCCGCACAACGCGGCGGCGCTGATCCGCCATGCCGAGGCCTTCGGCGTGCAGCACATCCATACCGTGGAGACGCGCTGTCCGTTCGATCCGTCGCGCAACATCTCGCGCGGCTCGGACCGCTGGATCGACCTCGTGCGCCACGCCTCGACGGCCGAGGCCCTCGCCGCGCTCAAGGCGGCGGGCTACCGCCTCGTCGCCACGACGCCCCACCGCGAGAGCTGCATCCCCGAGACCTTCGACGTCGGCCGCGGCCCCTTCGCCCTCATCTTCGGCACCGAGCATGCGGGCATCTCGGACGAGGCGCTCGCGGCGGCCGACGAATACCTGCGTATCCCGATGTGCGGCATGGTCGAGAGCCTCAACGTCTCGGCCTCGGCGGCGATCCTCCTCTACCAGCTCTCGCAGCGCGTGCGCGAACAGGTCGGCGGCTGGCAGCTGCCCGACACGGAGCAGGCCCGCCTGCTCTACGAGTGGGTCCGCCTCAGCGTACACGACGCGGACCGGATTCTGGAACGAACATTCGACCGACGATGACACATACCCTTCTTCGCAAACAGTTTCTGACCCGCGTGGCCCAGACCTCGCCCTCGCCGATGCTCGTCGGCGTCGAGCGGGCCGAGGGGGTCTTCTTCTACACCCCCGAGGGGAAACGCTATTACGACCTCGTGGCGGGCGTCTCGGTGAGCAACGTCGGCCACGGCAACCCCGCGGTCGTCCGCGCCGTGCAGGAGCAGGCGGCGCGCTACATGCATGTGATGGTCTACGGCGAGCTGGTCGAGGCCCCGCAGGTGCGGCTGGCGGCGCGGCTCGTCGAGAGCCTCCCCGCAGGCTTCGAGAGCGTCTACTTCGTCAACTCGGGCGCCGAGGCGGTCGAGGGGGCGCTGAAGCTGGCCAAGCGCGTCACGGGACGCACCGAACTCGTCTCGATGCGCCGCGCCTACCACGGTTCGACGCACGGTGCCATGAGCATGATGGGCGCCC
>CAZVGH010000093.1:0-7198 GCA_964626515.1 uncultured Alistipes sp. | reverse complement strand
AGCGCATGGCCACGCAGCAGGCCCTCGAAGCCTCGAAAAAGAAGATCGAGTGGGGCTCGCAGATCCGCTCCTACGTCTTCGACGACCGCCGCGTCAAGGACCACCGCACGGGGGTACAGACTTCGGCGGTCGAGGCGGTCATGGACGGCGATCTGGACGCCTTCATCAAAGGCTATCTGATGGAGTTCGGCGGCAAGGCGTAACCCGGCGGCGGTATACCCCGTAAAAAACATGCGAGCCCCGGCCGATGCCGGGGCTCATTGTTTTCATAAACCTACTCCTCCGCCTGCGCGGCTGCCCGCGCCTGCCGGCGGATCCGCTCCGCCCCGCTGCGGGCGAGCGGCGTCTCGCCGAAGCGTTCGGCGAAGGCCGCGTCGTCGAGCGCCTCCCACGCCGCGCGGTCCATCGCAAGCGGATCGAAAAGCGGATCGAAAGCGGGATTGCGGTGCAGGGGCGCCCGCAGGTTGTAGGGGCAGTGCTGCTGGCAACAGTCGCAGCCGAAGATCCAGCCGTCGAGCGACCCGTCGGCCGCGTCGCCGCGTTCGATCGTGCGGCAGGCGATGCAGCGCCTTGCGTCGATCGTCCGATCCGCGCGAATCGCCCCCGCGGGACAACGGTCGAGACAGATGCGGCAGCTGCCACACCGCGAGCCTTCGAACGGGCGGTCGCAATCCTCCGCCTCCTCGGTCAGCAGCAGTTCGCCCAGCAGGACGTAGCTGCCCAGCGTCGGGGTGACGAGCAGCGACTGGCGTCCGATCCAACCCAGTCCCGCCTCGACGGCCAGCTGTTTTTCGCACAGCGGGGCCGAGTCGACGAAGGCACGGCCGCCGACCGTCAGGCTCATCGCGCGGATGCGTTCGAACAGGCGGCCGAGCATCTCGCGGATCGTCGCATGGTAGTCGCGGTTGCAGGCGTAGGAGGCCACCTTCGTCCGACAGGAGGGCGGATAGCCGCCGCTCAGGGCGTTCTTGTAGCCGACGGCGCAGACGACCGCCGTGCGGGCCCCCTCGACGAGGCGCGCGGGATCGAAGCGCTTTTCGACGTTCCGCTCGAGATAGCCGAGCGACGCATGGCAGCCCGCGGCGAGCCAGTCGCGGAAACGCGCCTCGTTCGCCGCGAGGTGCCGGCACGGCGTCACCCCGCACAGATCGAAGCCGACTGCGCGCGCCTCCCTACGGATCGCATCCCCTGAAAGCATCTTGTTTACGTTTTAGCTGTGGCGAATTTCACCCCGCATCGTCGGTTTTGGTCCCGAATATCCGATTTTCTCCCCTCCGAAGGCCGTTTATCCCAATTTTTTGGCCGTTTCGCAGGATTACCCGATCTTCGTCCCGAAGATCCCGTAACAGATCGGCCGGCCGGCGGTTTCGCCGAGACGAAAGTACGCATTTGCCGGCACAATTCAAAGCGATCGCGGCACAATCTTCGGCCGCCGCAACGGCGGAAGACGAGACCTTCCGAGCGAAAAGTTGGGGATTTCGGCCGTTTTTCGTACTTTTGCGGCACCGGATACGTTTCATATACGAACAAAACAATTTGGATATGGCTATTCAAACATTCTACGAGTTGGTTCGCCAAAGCACCGAACGCTATGCCGACCGCATAGCCTACACGATGCTCGACGGGGAGGATGTCACCTACCGCGAGGCGGCCGACCGCATGGCGCGCGTGCAGGAGCTGCTGCTCTCGGCCGGACTGCAGCCCGGCGACAAGGTAGCCCTCTTCAGCAGCAGCATGCCCAACTGGGGCGTCGGCTATTTCGCCGTCGTCACGGCCGGCATGGTCATCGTGCCGATCCTGCCCGGTTTCTCGGGCGAAGAGGTCGACAAGATCCTCGAGCACGCCGAAGCGAAAGCCCTGCTCGTCTCCGACAAGCTCTACGGAACCCTGTTGACGAAGACCGTCGAACGCCTGAACATCGTCATCCGCACGAAGAACCTCAAAGTCCTCACGCAGCGCGTCGAGGCCCCGGGTGCCAAGGCGATCCCGCAGCCCGACGATCTGGCGGCGCTCATCTACACCTCGGGAACCACCTCGTCGCCCAAGGGCGTCATGCTCTCGCACAAGGCGCTGGTCAAGCACCTCGACCTCTGTTCGGGCTTCTTCCCGATCCATGCCGACGACCGTTTCCTGTCGGTGCTGCCGCTGTCGCACGTGTACGAATGCTCGATCGGACTGATCTACCCCTTCTCGGCCGGCGCACGGGTCTACTACCTGGACCGTCCGCCCGCAGCCTCGGCGCTGGTGCCCGCCATGCGCCGCGTGCGGCCGACGATCATGCTCATCGTGCCGCTCGTCATCGACAAGATCTACCGCTCGCAGGTACTGGCGAAGTTCACCGCCAACAAGGTGCTGCGCACCCTCTATGCGCTGGCACCCGTCCGCAAGTTGCTGCACCGCATCGCGGGGCGCAAGCTCTTCGGCGTATTCGGCGGCTGCCTGCGCTTCCTCGGCATCGGCGGTGCGAAACTCGATGCCATGACCGAACGCTTCCTGCTCGAATCGGGCATGCCCTACGCCGTAGGCTACGGCCTGACGGAGACGGCGCCGCTGCTGGCGGGTGCCGTATTCGACAACGTGGCGATCGGCACGACGGGTCCTGCAGCCGACGGCGTGGAGCTGCGACTGGACAACATCAACCCCGAAACGCGTCAGGGCGAGCTGGTGGCCCGCACTCCCTGTCTCATGCAGGGCTATTACAAGAATCCCGAAGCGACGGCCGAGGCGATCGACGCCGAAGGCTGGTTCCACACGGGCGACCTCGGCGAGTTCGACAGCCGCGGACGGCTCTACATCAAGGGGCGTCTGAAGAACATGATCCTCGGTCCCGGCGGCGAGAACATCTACCCCGAAGACATCGAGAGCGTCCTCAACACGCACGTCTGCATCGAGGAGGCCCTCGTCACGGAGCAGGAGGGGCACCGGCTGGTCGCCTTCGTCCATTTCAACAACGAGCAGCTCGAGCGGTCGATCGCCGACTGGCGCAGTACGTGGAAGACGAAGCAGGAGGCCCTCGAGGCGAAGAGCCGGCAGCTCTGCGACGAGATCAAGGAGTACGTCAACGAGAAGGTGAACCGCTTCTCGCACCTCTCGGAGGTGATCGAGCTCAAGGAGGATTTCATCAAGACGCCTTCGATGAAGATCCGCCGCTTCCTCTACAACAACCTCAAGAATTTGAACAAGATCCGCAGCGGCGAAGACTCCGTGGAGTGCTGATCCGCCGATCGGAAACGCCAGGCGCCGCCCCTTTTATCGCAAAAGGGGCGGCGCGCTCTTTTTGAAGGCGGCAGGTCGAAACGACGCGGGGCCGCTCCCGAAAAGAGAGCGGCCCCGCGTGCGGCGGACGGTCATCGGTTATTGGCAGTTGACTGTTTGGCAGTCGACGATAAAGATCTCACGGTTGTGGGCGCAGTTGTCAGGCGTCACGGGGCCGCGGCGCAGCGCCTCGAGCATGAGATCGGTCAGCAGGTACGGTTCGATGCGGCCGTCGGCATACTCCAGTCCGCGGTAGTTCTTGAAGGCGTAGTCGCTGATCGCCACACGGTAGGCACGACCCTCGGCAAGCGTTGGGAAGTGCACGTCAACCGCCTTGCCCGTCGTCTGCTCCACGCAAATCTCGTAGGGCGTCGGCGAGAGGAGGTCGACGCGGCCCCCTTCGCGCGTAGGCTCGTTGTATTTGGTCACGATCATCTGCCGCATCTGCGCGGGGGTCATCGTCATCGTGGCCACATGCGACGAGAAGGGCTCCAGATCGTACACGGGAGCCTCCCCCACGCCGCCCGCGGCCAGCGTATCGAGCCGCACGCCGCCGTAGTGGTAGAAGCTGACGTCGGCCCCTGTCCTGACGCGCGAAAGTTCGGCGAACCAGTTGGCCAGTCCGACGTGCGACGCGCCCGTCGTGAAGCGCCCCACGGGGCGGTTCAGCTCGGGATCGGCATAGTAGCGGTCGACGGCGGCCTGCATCGTCGGGTCGGGCTCGAAGCCCTCCACAGGCACATTTTCGTACTCCACCGAGAGCACCTCGCGTCCGCGCAGGCGGATCTTCGTCACGCCGATGTTGCGCAGATCCTTGTAGGTCTGCGTCAGCTGCGTGCCGCAGATCACCGTGTCGCGCAGCTTGTGCGTATGGCCGCCGATAAGCAGATCGTAACGCGCCTCGCGGGCCAGCAGCTCCGCATCGCGGTCGTCGCCCATGTGCGAGACGAGAATCAGCACGTCCGCCTTGCCGCGCAGCGCATCGGCCGCCTCGACAGCCGCCTGCTGCGGATCGGGGAAGCGCAGCCCGACGAAGCTGGAGGCATTCCCTGCGGGATGGCCGGGGCCCTCGTAGTTGGTCACCACGCCCACCAGACCGATCTTCACGCCGGCGCGCTCGATCATCATCCAGGGCGCCACGGCAGGGAATGTGCAGGTGTCGCTGACGACGTTGGCGCAAAGGACTGGGAAAGCGGCCACCGAGTCGATCACGCCGCCCAGATAGGCCTGCCCGTGGTCGAACTCGTGGTTGCCGAGCGTCGCCGCATCGTAGCGCAGCGCGTTCATCAACTCGATCACGGGGCGGCCGGGCTCGGCCGCGCGGTCGACGTAAGCATTGCCCGTCCAGCGGTCGCCCGCATCGACGAGCAGCATGCAGTCGGTCGTGTCGCGGCACTGCGCGACGGCGGTCGCCAGCTGCGGGAACCGCTGGATCTTGCCGTGAATATCGTTCGTGGAGAGAACCACCAGCGTACGTTCGCTGCGGTCGCAGCAGGCCGAGAGCATCGCGGCCGCAAGCAGGACGGTCAAAAGCGCGTTTTTCATCTTCGAATTCGGTTTAAGCGGGTCGAACAGTTTGGCAAATTTAGGAATTATTTCTATCTTTAACGAGAAAAACACCGAAAACCATGAGCGAAAAAACCCTCGTCATCTGTCTAAATACCGGCACGACGCTCGAAGTCGAGACGGGCGCCACGCTGTTGTCGATCGCCCGCAGCCTGCCCGGCGGCAGGTATCCCTATCTGGCCGCCACAGTCAACAACCGCATCCGCGAGCTCGATTACCGCATCTACGCCCCCGCCACGGTTCGCTTCATCGACATCACCTCGTTCGAAGGGATCCGCGTGCTGCAGCGCACCGCCTGGTTCGTGCTGCAGAAGGCACTGCACGACCTCCGCCCCGAGCT
This sequence comes from uncultured Alistipes sp., assembly GCA_964626515.1. Classification (GTDB taxonomy): domain Bacteria; phylum Bacteroidota; class Bacteroidia; order Bacteroidales; family Rikenellaceae; genus Alistipes. Next base: position 2,037 of record CAZVGH010000093.1, on the reverse strand, counting down.
GACGCTCCACATCCGCCACTCGATGAGCCGCGGCGGCTTCTACTGCGAGACCGACGAGCAGCACGCCTTCACGGAGGGCGAGATCCGCGCGATCGCCGACCGCATGCGGGCCGTCGCTGCCGCCGACCTGCCGATCCGCCGCCGCCGATGCCTCACGAGCGAGGTACGCACCCGCTTCGACGAGCTGGGATTCGCCGACAAGATCGAGCTGCTGGAGACGCGGCCGCGCCTCTACAGCGTCATCTACACGCTCGACGACACGGCCGGCTATTTCTACGGCGCGCTGGCCCCCTCGACGGGCTATCTCGACCGCTTCGACCTCGAACCCTACTACAACGGTTTCCGCCTCATCCTGCCCGAGCGCACGGCCCCCGAAGAGCTGGTGCGCGACGTGCGGCAGGAGAAGGTCTTCGACATCTTTCGCGAATACCAGTCGTGGGTGCGGATGATGGGTGTGCCGACCGTCGGCGCGATCAACCGCCGCATCATGGAGGGGGACGGCGGCGGCATGATCAAGGTCGCCGAGGCGTTCCACGAACGCAAATTCGCCCTCATCGCCGACGAGATCCGCAAGGCGAACCTCGAGCGCGGCACCCGCATGGTGCTCATCTCGGGCCCCTCGTCGAGCGGCAAGACCACCTCGGCCAAGCGGTTGAGCATCCAGCTGGGCGTGCTGGGCCTCAAACCCGTGCTCATCTCGCTCGACGACTACTTCGTCGACCGCGAGAAGACCCCGCTGGACGAGCACGGAGACTACGACTACGAAGCGCTCGAGGCGATCGACGTCGCCCTTTTCAACGACCACCTGCAGCGCCTCATGCGGGGCGAGAGCGTCGAAATACCGCGCTACGACTTCATCACGGGCCGCCGCACGCGCCGCGGCGAGGCGCTGACGCTCGACGAGCGGTCGATCCTCATCATCGAAGGCATCCACGGCCTCAACCCGCAGCTGACGCCGAGCATCCCCGACGCACAGAAGTTCCGCATCTACATCTCGTGCTTCACGTCGGTGGCCATGGACAACCTTTCGCGCATCGCGACGACCGACAACCGCCTGCTGCGGAGGCTGATCCGCGACGCCCGCACGCGCGGCACCGGCGCCGTGGCGACCCTCTCGCGCTGGGCCTCGGTGCGCCGCGGCGAGGAGAAGCACATCTTCCCCTATCAGGAGAATGCCGACGCGATGCTCAACTCGGCCCTCTTCTACGAGCTGTCGGTGCTGCGCCCCTTCGCCGAGCAACTGCTGCGCGAGGTGCCCGACACGATCCCCGAATACGACGAAGCACACCGCATGCTGCGCTTCCTCGACAACTTCGTGCCGCTCCGCCCCGAGGAGATTCCGCCCACCTCGATCCTGCGCGAATTCATCGGCGGCAGCTCGTTCCGGGAGTAGGCTCCCGCAGGGCGCCGACCGCAAACCGTAACCGCGCGGCGGACGACGTGAAAAAATCGTCGCGAAAAAGCGCATTTTGGAAATAAAAAAGTATTTTTGTCTCTCGAAACGGAAACAAACAAAACTACCGCATACTACGATGTTCGATTCATTCGCTTCGCGCCACATCGGCGTACAGAACCAACAAGAGTTAGACGCGATGCTCGCCGTGATCGGCGTGCAGTCGGTCGAGGAGCTCGTCTCGCAGGTCATTCCCGCCTCCATCCGCCTCAAGAAACCGCTCGCCCTGCCGAGCGAGGGGATGAGCGAATACGCCTTCGCCGCACACATCCGCGCCCTGGCCGAGCGCAACCGCACGCTGCGCTCGTTCATCGGCATGGGCTACTACCCCTGCGCCGTTCCGGCCGCCGTCGTGCGCAACGTCTTCGAGAACCCCGCCTGGTACACCTCCTACACCCCCTATCAGGCCGAGATCTCGCAGGGCCGCCTCGAGGCGCTGCTCAACTTCCAGACCGCCGTCATCTCGCTGACGGGGATGCAGATCGGCAACTGCTCGCTGCTCGACGAGGGCACGGCGACCGCCGAGGCGATGCTGATGATGTTCGCGCTGCGCTCGCGCGAGGCCGTAAAGCAGGGACGCAACC
>CAZVGH010000092.1:0-7294 GCA_964626515.1 uncultured Alistipes sp. | reverse complement strand
CGGGGATGCCCAGACGCTTGGCCTCCTTCACTGCGTTGGCCTCCTTCTGAACGTCAACGACGAACAGAGCGGCCGGCAGACGGGTCAGGTCGGCAATCGAACCGAGGTTCTTCTCCAACTTGGCGCGCTGACGTGCGATCTGCAGCTTCTCGCGCTTGGAGAAATTATCGAACGTGCCGTCGTTGGTCATCTTGTCGATGGTGGCCATTTTCTTGACGGCTTTACGGATGGTGGGGAAGTTCGTAAGCATACCGCCTGCCCAACGCTCCGTTACGTAAGGCATTCCGACGGCTGCCACCTTTTCGGCAACGATCTCCTTGGCTTGTTTCTTGGTAGCTACGAACAGCACGCGGCGACCGCTCTTGGCGATCTGCTTGGCGGCTGCAGCAGCCTCATCGAGCTTCAGCACCGTCTTGTGCAGGTCGATGATGTGGATGCCGTTCTTCTCCATGAAGATGTAGGGAGCCATTTTCGGGTTCCACTTGCGCTTCAGGTGACCGAAGTGCGCACCGGCCTCCAACAATGTATTAAAATCAGTACGTGACATGGTAATTCAACTGGTTTGTTAATTTTAATCCTCTTTTCTTCAATTCCGCGGGTAGCTGTCGCAACGGGCAGGTCCCGCAAAATTTTCCGCGGTCGGGCAACACGGCGGTAATACCTATAATAATATATAGTGTAGTCCCCGATGTTTGAAACCCGAACCGTGCTTTGCCGAAATTTCGGTCCGCAAGAATTAACGCTTGCTGAACTGGAACTTGCGACGTGCACCGGGCTGACCGGGCTTCTTACGCTCAACCACGCGCGAGTCACGCGTCATGAAGCCTGCCTTCTTCAAGGTAGGACGCATCTCGGCGTCGATCTCGCAGAGGGCACGTGCGATGCCCAGACGAGCGGCCTCGGCCTGACCCTTGATACCGCCGCCAACGAGGTTGATCGTGATATCGTAGTTCTCCAGCGTGTTCGTAGCCATGAGCGGCTGCTTTACCTGGAACTGGAGGATGTCCAGCGAGAAATAGTCGGCGAGTGCCTTGTGGTTGATTGTAATCTGACCCTTACCCGGCTTCACGAATACGCGAGCCACAGCTGCCTTACGGCGACCTACGGTGTTTACAACTTCCATGTGATGTGTTACTTAATCTCGTTCAACTTAAGGACCTTGGGGTTCTGGGCGGCGTGCGGATGCTCCTCGCCGGCATACACCTTCAGGTTCGTCAAAATGTGCTCGCCCAGACGCGTCTTGGGGAGCATGCCCTTCACGGCCTTCTCGATCAGGAAGGTCGGCTTCTTGGCCAGATAGTCGGCCGGAGTAGCGAAACGCTGACCGCCGGGATAACCCGTGTGGCGCGTGTAGACCTTGTCGGTCATCTTCTTGCCCGTGAGCTTCACCTTCTCCGCGTTGATGACGATGACGTAGTCACCGCAATCGGCGTGGGGCGTGTAGCAGGGCTTGTTCTTGCCTCGGAGGATCTTCGCGATCTGCGATGCAAGACGTCCCAGTACCTCGTTCGTGGCGTCGATCACGTACCAATCCTTGGTGACGGTCGCGGCATTGCCCGAGATAGTCTTGTAGCTTAATGAATCCACTGTGTTTTACGTTTAATTTAACTTGTTGTAATCCTTCCCGCATTTCGCGGGTGCGCAAAGGTACGAATAATTTTCCGAAAAAACAGCGTATCCGATGAAAAATCGTTGTCAATCCGCCGGATCGTCCGACGAAGCGGCTCTGCGGCCCGCGCGCGTCACCTGCGGCGGGGCACTGCGGGCGACAGACGGCGGCGCAGACGCGGCAGTTTGCGGAAATTGCCTGCACTGTCACGTTCGATCCGGTTAATCGACGGCCGTTCGGGCAGGTAGCGCACCAGCAGCCGGTCGCCGACGCGGGCGGTCATCAGGTTGCCCGAGCGACGCTGCTGCACCGTATAGGTCGAGTCGTCCGCCGCCGTGAAGCGGTAGTCCAGCAGGCAAACCGTCACCTCGCGCGTGCGGCGGGCGCCGTACCGCCCCGGACCGGGACGCTTCTCGACCCGCGAATAGACCCGCGAAACGACCGCCTCGGTCGTCACGCCTTCGGCATCCAGCCGGCCGTAATACTGCCGCTGGCGGAAGATCCAGATGCCGAGGACGATCAGCACGCCGATCGCGCCGGCCACACACCCTTGCAACAAAGTTCTTTTCATACGGACAAATTTAGCGCTTTTTCGGCGGTTCGGTGCATCTGCCGCCACAAAAAAAAGAGCCCCGGCCGATGCCGAGGCTCTTTTGCTTGCGCATGCGCGCAGTCCGTTATCCGAGGAACGAGAGCAGGATACCTGCCGCCACGGCCGAACCGACCACACCGGCGACGTTCGGGCCCATGGCGTGCATGAGCAGGAAGTTCGACGGATTCTCCTGCTGGCCGATCTTCTGCGAGACGCGGGCGGCCATCGGGACGGCCGACACGCCCGCCGAACCGATCAGCGGGTTGATCTTGTTCCCCTCCTTGGCGAAGAGGTTCATGAATTTGGCCAGCAGCACGCCGCAGGCCGAGCCGATACCGAAGGCGATGATACCCATCAGCAGGATCTTGATCGTCGAGAGGCTCAAGAAGGTGTTGGCCGTAGCCGTGGCACCCACCGTCAGACCCAGGAAGATCACCACGATGTTCATCAGTTCGTTCTGCACGGTCTTCGACAGACGCTCCACCACGCCGCACTCCTTCATGAGGTTACCCAGCATGAGCGAGCCGATAAGCGGCGCCGCGTCGGGCAGCAGCAGCGAGATGATCGAGGCGAGGACGATCGGGAAGACGATGCGCTCGGTCTTCGAGACGGTGCGCAGCGTGTTCATCTTGATCATACGCTCCTTCTTGGTCGTGAGCGCCCGCATGATGGGGGGCTGGATCACCGGTACGAGGGCCATGTAGGAGTAGGCCGCAACGGCGATCGGGCCCAGCAGCTCGGGAGCCAGCTTCGAGGTGAGGAAGATGGCCGTCGGGCCGTCCGCACCGCCGATGATACCGATCGAACCGGCCTGCTCGGGCGTGAAGCCCAGCGCATAGGCCGCTAGGAAGGTGATGAAGATACCCGCCTGTGCCGCAGCACCCAGCAGGAAGCTCTTCGGGTTGGCGATCAGCGGACCGAAATCGGTCATGGCGCCTACGCCGACGAAGATCAGACAGGGATAGATGCCGAGCTTGACACCCAGATAGAGGTAGTCGAGCAGGCCGGGGCTCTGCTTCACGAACTCGCCCCAGTGGACGTGTCCGCCCGCGAAGAGCTCTTCGTGAAAGAGGCCGGCGCCCGGGAGGTTCGTCAGCAGCATACCGAAGGCGATCGTCATGAGCAACATCGGCTCGTACTGCTTCTTGATGGCCAGGTAGAGCAGGTAGAACGCGATGCAGATCATCGCCAGGTTGCCCCACTGCATGTTGGCGAAGATAGCCGTGAAGCCCATCAAACCGACGAACTTCTCGAGGCTCTCCAGCGCAAAATTCGATGCGAGGAAGGTGAACATGGCGCTACTCGATGACGATTAAGTTGTCACCCTCCATCACCGTGGCGCCCTGCTGCACGAGGATCTCCTTGACGACGCCCGCGCGATCCGAATCGATGTTGTTCTCCATCTTCATCGCCTCGAGCACGAGCAGCGTCTGACCTACGGCCACCGTGTCGCCCACGGCGACCTTCACGCCGAGCACCGTACCCGGCAGCGGGCACTTGATGGCGCCGGCAGCGGCTGCGGCGGGACGCTGTACGGGAGCCGACGGAGCAGCCGTCGAGGGGGTAATCTGTGCACTGTTGGCCTGCTTCGGAGCAGATACCACCTGCGGCTTCGCCGTGGCGGCACCCTTGCCGCCCTCGATCTCCACCTCGTAGTGCGTTCCGTTGACGGTCACGCGTGCCAGCGTCGAGCTCTCGTTGATCTCGTCGATCTGCACGTTGTAGGTGTGACCGTTGATTTTCAATGCGTAATCTTTCATATGCGTATGTTACTTATTTTCTTTCGGGCAACTGGGTTAAACCGTGGATCTTCGAGTTCCACGGCGAGTAGGCGCGTTTGATGCTCAAGATGGTCAGCACCTCCGACTCGCGGTCGTGCAGCGCACTCTTGTAGAGCTTGAGCGCCGCGGTGATGGCGGCGATCTCCTCCTCGTGCAGCAGACCCGCCGAGACGGGTTTGTCGGCCGTCTTCGGGAGCTTGTGCTCGTGCTGGTGCGTGAAGATCACGCCGAAGAGCTTCATCACGAAGACCATCAGTACCAGCACGAAGAAGACGAGTGCGATGCTGATGACCGTCGCCCAGATCATCTCGGGCCAGCCCCAACCTGTTACAGCTAATGCGGTTATCATCTTTCGAAACGATTAGAGAGGAATATTCGAGTGCTTCTTGGGCGGGTTCTGCAGGCGCTTCGTGGCGAGCGACTGCAGGGCGCGGATGATGCGGAAACGCGTGTTGCGCGGCTCGATCACGTCGTCGATATAGCCGTAGCGGGCGGCGTTGTAGGGGTTGGAGAACTTGTCGTTGTACTCCTGCTCCTTCTCGGCGATGAATGCCGCCTTCTCCTCGGGTTTGTCGGCCAGCTCCTTCAGCTCCTTGCCGTAGAGCACCTCGACGGCGCCGCTGGCACCCATGACGGCGATCTCGGCCGACGGCCATGCGTAGTTGATATCGCCGCGGATGTGCTTCGACGACATGACGATGTAGGCACCGCCGTAGGCCTTGCGCAGCGTCACGGTGATCTTCGGCACGGTCGCCTCGCAGTAGGCGAAGAGCAGCTTCGCACCGTGCGTGATGACACCGCCGTACTCCTGGGTCGTACCCGGCAGGAAGCCCGGCACGTCGACAAGCGTCACGATCGGCAGGTTGAAGGCGTCGCAGAAGCGCACGAAGCGGGCGGCCTTGCGGCTGGCGTTGATATCGAGCACACCGGCCATGAACTTCGGCTGGTTGGCGATGATACCCACGGGCTGACCGTTGAAGCGGGCGAAGCAGGTGATGATGTTCTTGGCATAGCCGGCGGCCTGCTCGAGGTACTCGCCGTTATCAACGACGGCCTTGATGACCTCGGCCATGTCGTAGGGCTTGTTGATGTTGTCGGGGATGATCTCGTTGAGCGAATCCTCGAGACGCGTGGCGGCGTCCGTGCAAACGGCCAGCGGAGCATCCTCCATATTGTTCTGCGGCAGGTACGAGAGCAGGTTCTTGATGAGCGAGATACCCTCCTCCTCCGTATCGACGGCGAACTGCGCTACGCCCGAGCGCGTGGTGTGCATCGTGGCACCGCCCAGCTGCTCCTGCGTCACGTCCTCGCCCGTCACGGTCTTGACGACTTTGGGGCCCGTGAGGAACATGTTCGAGGTCTCCTTCTTCATGATGATGAAGTCGGTCAGCGCGGGCGAGTAGACCGCACCGCCGGCGCAGGGGCCGAAGATGGCCGAGATCTGCGGAATGACACCCGAGGCCATCACGTTGCGCTGGAAGATGTTGGCATAGCCGGCCAGCGCGTTCACGCCCTCCTGGATGCGGGCGCCGCCCGAGTCGTTCAGACCGATGCAGGGGGCACCGTTGCGCATGGCCAGATCCATCACCTTGCAGATCTTGTCGGACATCGAGAGCGACAGCGAACCCGCGGTCACCGTGAAATCCTGTGCGAAGACGTAGACCAGACGGCCGCCGATCGTACCGTAACCCGTTACGACGCCGTCGCCGAAGGTGTGGCTCTTGTCCATGCCGAAGTCGTAGCAGCGGTGCGTCACGAACATGTCGAACTCCTCGAACGAACCCTCGTCGAGCAGCATCTGAATACGCTCGCGGGCCGTGTACTTGCCTTTGGCGTGCTGTGCCTCGATCCGCTTCTGACCGCCGCCCATGCGCGCCGTCTCGCGGTTCTCGATCAACTTGTTGATTTTAGCCTGAATTTCGCTCATAATCGATTGAGAATTATTTGTTCTTGTTTTCGCACAACTCGGTCAGGATGCCCTGCGTCGACTTGGGGTGCAGGAAGGCGATCGTCAGCCCCTCGGCGCCCTTGCGCGGGGTCTTGTCGATCAGGCGGATGCCCTGCGCCTCGGCGTCGGCGAGCTGCTCCTCGATGTTTTCGCAGGCGAGGGCCATGTGGTGGATGCCCACGCCGCGGTTCTCGATGTACTTCGCGATGGTCGAATCCTCCGAGGTCGGCTCCAGCAGCTCGATCTTCGTCTGACCCAGCATGAAGAAGGCCGTGCGCACCTTCTGGTCGGCCACCTCCTCGATGGCATAACATTTCAGACCCAGCACGTTCTCCCAGTAGGGAATGGCTTCGTCGAGGCTCTTCACGGCAACGCCGAGATGCTCAATGTGAGATACTTTCATAGGAATTAGAAGTTAAATTTTGGTATTTGTTGTCTATTCGATGCGTCTTTTTGCACTTAAAGGCATACAAAGATATATCAATCTTTCGCATCGGCCAATTTTTTCGGCATTATTTTTTAAGGTACCGGCACGGCGAAATACGACCTACGGAGCGACCGCCGGCACTTTCGCGCGATTTTCGCGCCGCGACCTTGCCAATTCGATTTTTCGTCGTATCTTCGCATAAACAATCCGCAGCGCCATGACCTTTACAAAGATCAACCACTACGAACGCGAATACGCCGACGCGCACCACGACACGGCCCTCAACGTCGCCGAGGGAGTGAGCGACCAGCCGATCGTCAACCCCTATCTGACGCGGCGGCGCAAGCGCGCCTTGACGACTGCCGAGTACATCGACGGCATCCTGCGGGGCGACATTACGATCCTGTCGCAGGCCATCACCCTCGTCGAGTCGAGCAACCCCGACCACTACGCCCAGGCGCAGCAGATCATCGAGGGGTGCCTGCCCCATGCCGGACGTTCGGTCCGCATCGGCATCACGGGTGTCCCGGGAGCCGGCAAGTCGACCTTCATCGAGGCCGTGGGCAACATGGTGACGCGCCTGCACCACAGGCTGGCCGTGCTGGCCATCGACCCCTCGTCGGAGCGCAGCGGCGGCTCGATCCTCGGCGACAAGACCCGCATGGCGAGCATCTCGTCCAACCCCGACATCTTCATCCGCCCCTCCCCTTCGGCGGGATCGCTGGGCGGCGTGGCGCGCAAGACACGCGAGACGATCGTGCTGTGCGAGGCGGCAGGCTACGACGTGATCTTCATCGAGACGGTCGGCGTCGGCCAGTCCGAGACGGCCGTACACTCGATGGTCGACATGTTCCTGCTGCTGCAGATCTCGGGCGCGGGCGACGAGTTGCAGGGCATCAAGCGCGGCATCATGGAGATGGCCGACATGATGGTCATC
>CAZVGH010000091.1:0-7296 GCA_964626515.1 uncultured Alistipes sp. | reverse complement strand
AAGCCTACCTCCACCACCTCTGCGTCTGCGGCGAGATGCTGGCGGCCGAGATCGCCTCGCTGCACAACATCGCCTTCTACCTGCGGCTGGTGCGCATGGCGCGCGCACATATCGTGGCGGGCGACTTCAAGGCGTGGAAAGAGGCGATCGTTCCGAAACTCACCCGAAGACTCTAACACCCGACACGACGCATGATATCGAACGTTTTCGATCGGTTGAGAGCCGCATGGAGCCGGCGCGAAGCGAAGCCGGGGAGGCCCGAGGCGGCGCAGCCGCGCCTCGCTTTCCCGGGCTTCAAGATCCTGGACCGCTACATACTGGGCAAGTTCCTGGCGACCTACTTCTTCGCCATCGCGATGATTATCGTCATCGTCGTGCTGTTCGACTACGTCGAGAAGATCGACGACTTCACCGAGCTGCACGCCCCCCTGTCGAAGGTGATCTTCGACTATTACCTGAACTTCATTCCCTATTTCGCCAACCAGTTCTGCGGTCTCTTCACCTTCATCGCCTGCATCTTCTTCACCTCGAAGCTGGCCTACCAGACCGAGATCGTGGCGATGCTCTCGGGCGGCATGTCGTTCCGCCGCCTCATGTGGCCCTATTTCCTCGGGGCGCTCATCATCGGCTCGGTCTCGCTCGTGCTGAACCTCTGGGTGATCCCCATCACGCAGCAGAAGATCGTCGATTTCGAGGCGCAGTACATCAAGCGGCGCCACAACGTCCAGTTCGACCGGCACATCTACCGTCAGATCGAACCCGGCGTCTACGCCTACGTCCGCGGCTACCAGAGCGCCTCGCGCCACGCCTCGTTCTTCGCGCTGGAGCGCTACGACGGCGGCACGATGGTCTGCTCGCTCGAGGCGGCCGACGTCACCTTCGATCCCGAGACGAAGCGCTGGTCGGCCCCGCGCTACACCACGCGCACCTTCGATTCGCTCGAAGTCGAGACCTTCTCGCGCTTCCGCAACCTCGACACGCTCATCAACCTCGAGGAGGCCGAGCTGGGACGCGTCAACGAGCTCATCCGCACGATGAACATCCACGAGCTGAACACCTTCCTCGACCAGCAGCGCGCCAAGGGCTCCGACGCGATCAACATCATCCAGGTCGAGCAGCACGCCCGCTACGCCTATCCGATCGGCACCTTCATCCTGACGCTGATCGGGGTCTCGCTCTCCTCGCGCAAGGTGCGCGGCGGCACGGGCCTGCACATCGGCATCGGCATCGCGCTCTGTTTCTCGTACATCCTCTTCTACCGCTTCTTCGAGGAGTTCGCCAAGAGCGGTGCCCTGCCCCCCGGGCTGGCGATCTGGCTGCCCAATCTGATCTATCTCATCGTCGCCGTCTACCTCTACCGCAAGGCCCCGAAGTAGCCGCGCGCACGCAAACACCCGTTCTGCCATGAAGCATACCGCAAACAACAACGCCCTCTGGGCGAAAATCCGCCGCAACCGCCTCGCCTCGAATCTGCTGGCGATCGCGGGGCTGCTCGTCGTGCTGGCTTTCGCCGCCCATTTCGTCATGCAGCTCGGCACGCGCCACGGCTCCCGCCGCACGGTGCCCGATCTGGCGGGCATCCTGCTCGACGACGCCCGCCGGCTCGCCGAGCGCCGCGACCTGCGGCTGATCGTCAACGACTCGCTCCACGTCCCCGCCTACGAAGGGGGCATCGTCCTCGACCAGCAGCCCGAGACGGGCGTCGAGGTGAAGCCCGGCCGTGCGATCTACGTCACGATCAACTCCTACCGCCAGAAGCGCGTCCCCGTGCCCTACGTCGCCGAGCGCTCGCTGCGGCAGGCGAAAAACATGCTTGAGATCGCCGGCCTGGAGATCGCCGAGCTGGTCTACCGGCCCGACATGGCCGAGAATTACGTGCTGGCCGAGTTCTTCGGCCGCGACTCGATCCTGCCCCGGAGCACCGTCGAGGCGGAGATCGGTTCGGGTGTGACGCTCCACGTCGGGCTCGGCGAGGAGTACGGCCGCACGGCCGTGCCGCAGCTCGTCGGGCTCGGTCTGCAGGAGGCCAAAGGACGCCTGTGGGAGTCGGGGCTCAACGTCGGCGAGGTGACGCTCGACGAGGGGATCAACCTCTTCAACCGCAAGGAGGCGCGTGTCTGCCGCCAGAGCATCGGCGCCGAGCGTTCCGTGACGCTCGGCACGCGCGTGGCGCTGCACCTGACGCTCGACCTCGAGCTGACGGCGCGTCTGCGCGAGGAGGCCGAGAAGGAGGCCCGCGAGGCGGCGGCCGAGCGTCTTGCCGCCGAGCAGGAGGCGGCCGATTCGCTGGCCCGCGCCGCGCTCGAGCAGCGGAGCGCGGAGGCCGCCGGCACCGCAACGTCGAACGACGAATTTTTCGACTGATGAGCGCACCGCACCATCCGACCGCATCCGGCGGCGCCCCGCACGGCGCCGATGAACGGCTCCGCCGGCCCGCCGCCGGCTTCGCGGACGACCTCGCGGACGATCTCGACGACGCGGGATCGGACGATCTGGCCGACGGCAGCGAGGACGACGAGGGGGCGGGGCTCTACGAGCACTTCAGCGTCACGGTCGACAAGGGACAGACGCTGCTGCGTCTCGACAAGTTCCTCACGGCCCGCATGGAACGCTCGTCGCGCAACCGCATTCAGGCGGCGATCGACTCGGGCAACGTGCTGGTGAACGATCGCCCCTCGAAATCGAGCTACAAGGTCAAGCCGCTGGACCGCATCCGGCTCGTGATGCCCTATCCGCAGCGCGACCGCTCGCTCGTGCCGCAGCCCATCCCGCTCGAGATCCCCTACGAAGATGACGACCTGCTGCTGGTGAACAAGCCTGCGGGGATGGTGGTCCACCCGGGGGTCGGCAACCGCGACGGCACGCTGGTCAACGCGCTGCTCTACCACCTCGGCGGCCCCGATGCTTCGGCGGCCGAGGAGTCGCGCGCGGGGCTCGTGCACCGCATCGACAAGGATACGTCGGGCCTGCTCGTCATCGCCAAGACGGAAGAGGCCCACGCGCGGCTGGCCAAGCAGTTCTTCGACCACTCGATCTACCGCCGTTACGTGGCGCTCGTCTGGGGCGACTTCGCCGAGGACGAGGGAACCATCACGGGTCACATCGGCCGCTCGCCGCGCGACCGTCAGAAGATGTACGTCTTCGAGGACGGCTCGCAGGGCAAGCACGCCGTGACGCACTGGCGCGTGCTGCGCCGCTACGGCTACGTGACCCTCATCGAGTGCCGCCTCGAGACGGGCCGCACGCACCAGATCCGCGTCCACCTCTCGTGGCAGGGCCACCCGCTCTTCAACGACGCCCGCTACGGCGGCGACCGCATCCTGAAGGGGACCACCTTCGCCAAGTACCGCCGCTTCGTCGAGAACTGCTTCGAGCTGCTGCCGCGGCAGGCGCTGCACGCCAAGTCGCTGGGCTTCATCCACCCGACGACGGGGCGCGAGCTGCTCTTCGACAGCGAGCTGCCCGACGACCTGCGCGCCGTGCTGGCCCGCTGGGACACCTACACGGCGGCGACCGAGGCCTTCGACGATACGGAGGAGCTGTAAGCGGGGCGGGGGAGTGCCCGCGGCGGTTCCGCGGGGACGGAGAGGGCTCGTCGGAGCCGTGCGGGCCGCCGCTTTCCGCCATTTCCCGCGGCATAGCCCGTTTTTAACAAAAGGATTTTTAATTTCGCCAGGCAGATGTCATTTCTTCCGACCACTCTCAAAGAGGTCCGTGCGCGCGGCTGGGACCAGTTGGACGTGATCCTCTTCACGGGTGACGCCTACATCGATCATCCCGCCTTCGGGGCGGCGGTGCTGGGACGGCTGCTCGAGGCCGACGGCTACCGCGTGGCGATCGTGCCGCAGCCCAACTGGCGCGACGACCTGCGCGATTTCACGAAGCTCGGCGCCCCGCGTCTCTTCTTCGGCGTCACGGCGGGCGCCATGGACTCGATGGTCAACCACTATACGGCCAACCTCCGTCTGCGCCACGACGATGCCTACACGGCGGGCGGCGCCGCGGGTTTCCGCCCCGACCGTGCCGTGACGGTCTACACGCAGCTCCTCAAGCGGCTCTTTCCGCATGTCCCCGTGGTGATCGGCGGCATCGAGGCGTCGCTGCGCCGCCTGACCCACTACGACTACTGGAGCAACTCGCTCCACCCCTCGGTGCTCGTCTCGTCGGGGGCCGACCTGCTGAGCTACGGCATGGGGGACCGCTCGATCCTGCAGATCGCCCGTGCGCTGCGCAACGGCTACAACGCCAAGCTGCTGCGCCGTCTGCCGCAGGTCGCCTTCACGGCCGATGCGGCCTGGGTGGAGCGCCTCGACCCCGCGACGACGATCCGTTTGCACGCCTTCGAGGAGTGCTGCGCCTCGAAGCAGGCCTTCGGCGAGAATTTCGCCGTCATCGAGACCCAGAGCAACCTGCTCCGGCCCACGGCGACGCTCGTCGAGCCGACCGCCGACCGCTTCGTCGTGGTCACTCCGCCGGGCGATCCGCTCACGACCGAAGAGCTCGACCGCTCGTTCGACCTCCCCTACGAGCGGGCGCCGCACCCGCGCTATGCGGGGCGCGGGGCGATTCCCGCCTGGGAGATGATCAAACATTCGGTCAACATCCACCGCGGCTGCTTCGGCGGCTGCGCCTTCTGCACCATCTCGGCCCATCAGGGCAAATTCATCCAGGCCCGCAGCGAGCGGTCGATCCTCGACGAGGTGCGCCGCATCGTGCAGATGCCCGATTTCCGCGGCTACCTCTCGGATGTCGGCGCCCCCTCGGCCAACATGTACCGCATGGGCGGCCGCGACCGTTCGCTCTGCGAGCGCTGCCGCCGTCCCTCGTGCCTCCATCCGAAGCGCTGCCCGAACCTCGACAACGACCACCGGCCGCTGCTGGCCCTCTACGAGCGGATCCGCGCCGTGAAGGGGATCAAGAAGGCCTTCATCGGCAGCGGCATCCGCTACGACCTGTTCGACGATTCGCCCTACCTCGAGACGGTGCTCTGCCACCACACCTCGGGGCGTCTCAAGGTAGCGCCCGAGCACACCGAGGAGCATGTGCTGCAGCTCATGCGCAAGCCGCCCTTCGCCCTCTTCGAGCAGCTCAACGCCGATTTCCGCACCGTCTGCCGCCGCGAGGGGCTGCCTTATCAGCTGATTCCCTACTTCATCTCCTCGCACCCGGGCTGCACCGAGCAGGATATGCGGGCGCTTTCGGAGAAGGTGCTGGGGCGTCTGCACTTCACGCTCGAGCAGGTGCAGGACCTCACCCCGACGCCGATGACCCTCTCGTCGGTGATGTTTTGGACGGGCGAGGACCCCTACACGCACCGCAAGGTCTTCGTCGCCCGCTCGCAGGAGGAGAAACGCCGGCAGAAGAGTTGGTTCTTCGCCTCGGAGCAGGCGCGGAAAGGGGGTCGGAACGAAGTGCCGAAAAGTAAAAAAACGCGGAAGGGGCGGGGCTGAAATTCCGGCGGCGCGGCGGACCGCACGGTCCCCGGCGGGATCGACGTGCGAAACGGGGAGCGGGGAGCGTCTCTTGGAATCGGACAGCCGTCAGAACACCTCCCGCAGGATGCGGACCGACTGCACGGCGTTGATGCTGTCGAGGTGGTACCCGAAATAGGTGAGCATGGCGTTCAGGAAGGCGACGCGCTGCGTGCGGTTGAGGCCCACGTCGGAGAGCCCGAGCAGCGGGCAGCGGAGCAGGCGGTCGAGCGTCCGGGCCTCCTCCTGCGCCAGCACGAGCGTGTGGGGCGGCGCGACGGGGGTGTAGAGGCCCTCCTTGATATCGAACCAGGCTCCCTCGGTGTAGTCGTTGCCGGGGCAGAATCCCAGCAGACGGCTCAGGTGGGCCAGAAACCAGAGGTGGAAGTTCGCCACCCCCTCCTGCATGCGGTCGAGCGCCTCCACCGAGTTCCAGACGAACTCGAAAAGCGGCTCGTTGCGCTCGCTCTCGCGCACGAGGCGGTAGATCACCTCGGCCATGAAGATCGCCATGGTCGACTTGCGCACGTCGAACGGAATTCCCTGCAGCAGAAAGCCGCTGCGCACCTCCTTGAAACGGTGCATCTGTTGCGCCTGCGCGGGTTCGAGCCCTTCGAACTCGACCGGGAAAACGGGCTGGAAGAGCGCCTGTTTCGAACCGCGCCCCGTGCGGCTGCGGACCCCCTGCACCATGTAGCTGCGGCGCCCGCCGACGTCGGTCAGCAGGTAGACGATCATCGACGAATCGCCGTATTTGAGCGTGTGCAGCACGATGCCGCGGCCTTTGTAGCTCTTCATGGGTGCGCGTATCCGTTGTAAATATTATGTAAAATACGTATCTTTGTCCGTCCGCGAAGATACGAATAAGTGCGGGCAAAAGCAAGTGCGCTTGCGTTTTGCCGGGCGACAGGTATCTTCCGCGTCCGTCCGGGATGCGGACACCGGAATGCTGCCGCACCTTGCGCGGCGCTGCGGTGCGCATTCCGGCCGAAACCGACCTATACGCACCACCATGGCCGAAAACCTGCAAAAGTGGAAGGCGGCAGGGCGCCGCTACCGCACCTATCTCAAACTCGAAAAACGTCTTTCGGAGAACTCGATCGAGGCTTACATGCGCGATTTCGGGCAGTTCACCCATTTCGTGCTGCGGTTGTGGGACGTGCCGCCGCGCAAGGTCGGGCGGGAGATGATCGAGCGCTATCTCGGGCGGCTCTACGAGGCCGGCTACGAGAAGAGCTCGCAGGCGCGGGCCTTGAGCGGCATCCGCAGCTTTTTCGGTTTCCTGCTCCTCTCGGACGAGATCGACGCCTCGCCCGCCGAGCTGGTCGAGACGCCCAAGTTCGGGCGCCATCTGCCCGATGTGCTGACGACGGACGAGATCGACCGCATCATCGCCTCGATCGACCTCTCGACGACCAAGGGCCGCCGCGACAGCGCCATGCTCGAGCTGCTCTATTCGTGCGGGCTGCGGGTCTCGGAGCTGGTCTCGCTGCGGTTGGGCGACCTCTTCTTCGGCGAGGGGTATATCCGCGTGACGGGCAAGGGGAACAAGCAGCGGCTGGTGCCGATCAGCGATCTGGCCCGCGACAAGATCCAGTACTACCTCGAGGAGCGGGCGGCGGCCCGCAGCAGCGAGGATGCGGTCTTCCTGAACAACCGCGGCACGCAACTTACGCGGGTGATGATCTTCACGATCCTGCGCGAGGCGGCCCGCCGTGCGGGGATCGAGAAACGCATCTCGCCCCACACGTTCCGCCACTCGTTCGCCACCCACCTGCTCGAGGGCGGCGCGAACATCCGTCAGGTGCAGGAGCTGCTCGGCCAC
>CAZVGH010000090.1:0-7350 GCA_964626515.1 uncultured Alistipes sp. | reverse complement strand
CCTTGCCGTCGAGGAAGCCGGAGTTGATCATGCGGCCCTCCTTGGCGTCGTAGGAGGCCTCCTCGACGTTGCCGCCATCGACCACGGGAACGATCTCGAGGCCGAAATGACGGGCGAAGTTCCAGTCGCGCGAGTCGTGCGCCGGGACGGCCATGATGGCGCCCGTGCCGTAGCCCGAGAGGACGTAGTCGGAGGCGTAGACCGGGATCTCGCGCCCCGTGAAGGGGTTCACGGCGTAGGAGCCCGTGAAGACGCCGCTGACGCGGCGCGTCTCGGTCATGCGCTCGCGCTCGGAGCGCTTCCGGGTCTCGGCGACGTAGGCCTCGACCTCGGCGCGCTGCGCGTCGGTGGTGAGCTCGGCGAGCTGGGCGTGTTCGGGAGCCACGACCATGAAGGTGACGCCGAAGATCGTGTCGGGGCGCGTCGTGAAGATCTCGAGCTTGCGGTCCGAGCCGGCGATGTCGAAGAAGAGCTGCGCACCCACCGAGCGGCCGATCCAGTTGCGCTGGATCTCCTTCAGCGAGTCGCTCCAGGCGAGGCTGTCGAGGCCGTCGAGCATGCGCTGGGCGTAGGCCGTCACGCGCAGCAGCCACTGCTTCATCCGCTTTTGCTCGACGGGATAGCCGCCGCGCACCGAGAGGCCGTCGCGCACCTCGTCGTTGGCCAGCACCGTGCCCAGCTTCGGGCACCAGTTGACCATCGTGTCGGCGCGGAAGGCGAGGCGGTAGTTCTGCAGCACGCGCTCCTTCTCGGCGTCGCTCCAGCCGTTCCACTCGTCGGCCGTGAAATGCATCTCGACGGTGCAGGCGGCGTTCAACCCCTCGTTGCCGTATTTCGGGAAGGCCTCGAGGAGCTCGGCGATCGGGCGCGCCTGCTGCTCGTCGTTGCAGTAGTAGTGGTCGAAGAGCTGCAGGAAGACCCACTGCGTCCACTTGTAATAGGCGGGGTCGCAGGTGCGGACCTCGCGGTCCCAGTCGAACGAGAAACCGATCTTGTCGAGCTGCTCGCGGTAGCGGGCGATGTTCTTCGCGGTGGTTACGGCGGGGTGCTGGCCCGTCTGGATGGCGTACTGCTCGGCGGGGAGGCCGAACGCGTCGTAACCCATGGGGTGCAGGACGTTGAAGCCCTTGAGGCGCTTGTAGCGGGCGAAGATGTCCGAGGCGATGTAGCCCAGCGGATGACCGACGTGCAGACCCGCTCCCGAGGGGTAGGGGAACATGTCGAGGACGTAGTATTTGGGACGCTTCGGGTCGACTTCCACCCGATAGGTCCCCTGCTCGCGCCAACGCTGCTGCCAGCGGGCTTCGATCTCTTTGAAATTGTATTCCATGGCTGGATGGTTGATTTTATGGGCAAAATTAGTGTTTTTTCGCCAATAATTCTACAATTGGCCTTTTCTTGAATCGGAGGAACGACTTTTTTGATTAAAAAGCGGGGATAATATTTGAAATGTAATTATATTTGGCTTGATTTGTTGCCGACGCATCGACGGTTGCGGTTATACGGCGTTTGCCGCCTGTGATCAATCAAAATACGTTGGCTGCATCTTCGGGAAGCCTTTTGTTTTAAGATATTGATGGTTATCGGTCTCTCTTATACGGCATCGGTCGCGTTAGTTTGTGCGGTCGCGGTCGCCCTCTGTTCGCTGTGGCAGCTGGTGAAGATCATACGGGAACCGCAGCGCGCGAACTCCCGGTCGGAATACCTGCTTTTGCGGGAACTCCGATGCTGGCGATTGTTGTGTTTCGTCCTGATAATCCTTGCGGTGTTGAGCTGAAAGGTGAAGCGGGGGGGGTACCCTCCCCCGCCCGCCGCGTCTCTCTATAAAACAGTCGGAAAACCGGTTCGACCGGCGCGCGTTATTCCAGATCGAGGCGGATGACGGATGCCGCATCCGAGGGCATTCTCGCCCCTTTCGGGATATGGATCCGCACCCCGTCGGGGGTGTGCGCGGCCGTGCATGCGTAATTTTTCTTCACGCTCAGCAGCGTGGCTTTCCGGATTCTTCTTCCGCCCAGATTCTCGGCGTTGAGTTCGCGGAGCGTCAGTTCGCGGTCGTCTCCCGGCCACTCCAGGAAGATGGCATAGACCGAATCGGGCTTCCGCGTGTATTTCACCCTCTCGCCGCTGTCGACGGTCTCGCCGGAGACGGCGAAGGGCCGCGTTTCATAGATGCTTTCGCCATAGGACCAGAGCCAGACGCCTACGTTGGCCACGACATCCTTCTGGGCCTGCGGGAAGGTGCCGTCGGCCATGGGTGCGAGGCTGAGCAGCAGCTGGCCGTTGTTGGAAACCACCTCGACGAGTTTCTGGATGATCTCCTTGTGGGAACAATACTCCTGCCCCTTGACATAGCCCCATGCCTTATGGTAGCCCGCGGATATCGTGTAATCGCACAGCCACGGAATCGGGTCGATCTCTTTCGGATTGGCCATCTCGTGATCGAGCATGCCCACCGTCCGGGGAAAGTCCTCGTATTTGTAGGTGAAACAAACCTCCTGCCCCCGCGCAGCGGCATGGTTGAAATAGTTGGCGGCGAACTGTCTCTTCAGCGAGTCCGGGATCTGCTCCATCCAGGCGTCGAAATAGATGATATCCGGCGAATACTTCTCCACGACCTCGTTGCATTTCCCCAGCCACATCTCGAGCCACTCGTCGTGAGGCATGAGACAGCCGTAGAGCTTGCTGTATTTCGGGTCGTAGCCGGCCCACCCCGGTTTTATGTCCGCATACGTATAGTTGATTTCATGGTGCAGGGAGGTGAAGAATTTCATGCCGCGCTTTCGGATCGCGTCGCCCAACTCGCCGACGATGTCCCGTTCGGGTCCCATCTTTTTCGCGCAGAAGGGGGTCAGGTCGCTGTCCCACATGGAGAAACCGTCGTGATGCTCGGCTACGAGCCCGGCAAACCGCGCCCCGCTTTCCTGAAAGAGCAGGGCCCATTCGTCGGCATTGAACCGTTCCGCCTTGAACATCGGGATGAAATCGTGATAACCGAACGCCGTGAGAGGTCCGTAGATCGCCTCGTGCCGGCGATGAAGTCCCATCAGGAAATCGTTCACGGAATCGTTGCAGTGCATGAAATGATAATACTGCTCGTTGCCGTAGGCCGGTACGCTGTAGACTCCCCAGTGGCAGTAGATTCCGAACTTGGCATCCCTCAGCCATTCGGGGACGGGTGTGTGGGTGGAGAGCGATTCCCAGTCGGGCGTGTACCCGGCGGGCAGGGACGACCGACCCGACAAGACGCAGAGGAGGGAGAGGAGGAGGCCTCCGAAAAGATGTTTTTTCATGGTGTGTCGTTTTTTTGGCTGTTGGTTAATAGCTGACCGTCGCCGTCTCCCAGGGCGACGGTGCGATGGTATGACCGGCACGGGCCGCCTCCGCGCGAACGCTCCGCATGGCCGATTGCGCGCGGGTCAGCTCGCTCTTCATGCCGGCGTAGCTGCTCCCCTGCCAGCTGCCTGCCGCGGTGCCTGCACGATTGCCTGCGCGGTCGCGGACCGAGATGCCCGCCGCCGTCAGACTGCGGTAGGCCGATTCGGCGACGCGCGCCCAGCGGGCGTAGGTATCCTGATAGTAGGAAGCACTCATGCCCGACTTGACCTCGACGGGGCCGCTCTCCCCGCCTCCGCCGCCTCCGGCCCCCTGAACGAAGCTGTCCCAGGCGGCCTTGCGCCGTTCGTAGCCGGCCTCGTCGATCCGTTCGTCGGCTTCCAGACCTTGGCTGTACCGTACCCACGAGAGGTCGCGGGCGATCGAGATCGTTTCGCCGTTCTCGATAAATTCGCGGCGTACCGAGAGCTGCCCGGCTGTCTGCGGATTGAAGAACGAGGCATTGTAATGAAGCTGTATCTCCTTGTAGACGAAGGCGTCGGCGGTCGTCTCGTAGAGCATCATGTCGGAGGTCCAGACACCTCCGCTGCCGGTAAAACGCACGTTGGAGTTATACGGATAGGGGTGGATGAGGCGGTCTCCCTGCTGTACGTCGAATTCGATGCGGCAGTGTACGGCGGTCTCTCCCTTGCCCCAGTAGCAGGTGCCGCTCGTCGGCGGGGTGTCGGCGGCTCGGGCGCTGCGGGAGACTGCCGGCTGTCTGCCCGCCTGCGCGGTGCCTGTCGTGCTGCCGCCTGCGGAGCCGCGTTGACCCGTTTGGACGCGGGCGATGCATTGGTCGGCCAGGGAACGGTTCTCGGCGGTCGTGTTGTTGCGGAACTGGCGGTAGAAGTGGAGGGCGCTGTCGTAGTTGCGGTCGCATCCGTTGCCGTGTTCGAACTGTGTCCCGAGCAGGTAGCAGGCGAACCAGTAGTCGCGGCTTGCCGGTTGCGTGTAACCGACCGAGATCCCGAGCCAGTAGTGCGCCTTTGCGGGGTCTTCGTATGTGCAACCGGTCATCGCGTAGCATTCGCCCAGCGGGAAATAGGCCTCGCGAACTTTTGCCTCGGCGGCGCGCAACAGCCACGGTACGGCTTGGTCGTAGCACCGCTCCCGGTAGTGCGCGAAGCCGCGTCGGAAGCATTCGGCCGGCGTGTAGCGTTCGGTGTCGGGCTGCGACTCGGTGCGGCGGAGTGCGGCGACGATCGAGCCGTGGGTGGCGGGTGTGCGGGGGAGTGCGGCGGTCAGCTCCTCGTGGCGGGTGCGGCAGGCGGCCAGCGGCGCATCCACCCGTCGTTCGATCTGCCGGCGGGTCTCCTCGAACCGCTGCGCGTAGGGCAGCAGGTCGGTCTTGAACGCGGCCGAGAGGATCTTTTGGGGCTGTTTGCCCTTCTGCGGCGGTATGACGATCTGTCCCGCCTCGTCGTAGAAAGTGATGTAATCGCCTTTGTATGCGACGAAAACGATCATTTCGCCCAATGCCCGATCGTAGAGCCCCGCTTTGCGCAGTTTCTCCGTCAGATTGGCGGCGTTTTCGATCCGCATGTAGGAGATGCGGCTGTATTGTGCGGGGATGATGACCTCGCCCGCCGCATTGAGGATGCCGTGGCCGCTGTCTGTTTGGAACTCGATGAGGCCTGCCCGAAGCCCGAACGGACGGAACTCGCGGGCACGGATCGGCGTGAGCGGCCGAAAGGAGAGATCCGTCAGTGCGAAGAGGTTCCTGCCGGGTTCCCGCATGGCGAAGAGGGCGGGATCGCGTTCGTCGTCGTCGACGCGGAGTGCGACGATGCCGGCGCCTTCGGGCGAAATGCGGCGCCCGCGCAGATCGATGAGGTAGTCGTTCTCGATGCCGTAGTCGTCGATGAGGCAGAAACGGCGGTAAATATCGGGCGACATGTGGTAATCCGCCTCCGTGACGCGGTTGCCTGCGCGGTCGATCAGGTAGTAGCGCCCGTCGTATCGGACGAAGGCGACGAATTCGTTCTGCTTAAAGCTCCTGGCGAAGTCGAAGATGCAGGGTATCAGGATATTCCCCTGCTCGTCCTTATAACCCATCTTGCCCGATTCGTCGGTATGGCTCGGCAGGAATGGCAGCGGTTGCTGGGCGGAGAGCGGCGTTGCGAACAACAGGCAGGCGGCAAGCAGCATCCGCCCGATCGGTCGACGTGTCATGGTGTTCCGGATTTGCATAAACAGGTAACAAAGATAACATTTTTTTCGCGGTGCGCCATTCAAAAACGCAAGCGCGCGTCGGCGGTTGAAAAAGAGCCGCTTCGAGGCCTTCCGCACGGCCGCGCAAAGTCGCTGCGGATGATTTGTCAAACGGCAGTAAATCAACGGATAAACTATTTTTCTATAAATAAAACTTATATTGTTGAAAATTCTATCTGAAAATTCGAATCGCACGGCGGCTAAAATCCTGAAAAAAGGGCGAAAAAGATCGCATATATATTGTGTTGTCGGAAATTTTGTGTATCTTTGCAGTCCATTTTGGAGAATGGAAATAGAAAATTAACCAAATTAAAGGACAGTTAAAATGCCAACTATTCAACAGTTAGTTCGTAACGGCCGAGTAGCGATGGAGGACAAATCGAAGTCGCCCGCACTCGCCGCGTGTCCGCAGCGCCGAGGCGTTTGTACCCGTGTGTACACGACGACCCCGAAAAAGCCTAACTCGGCTATGCGTAAGGTGGCACGTGTAAGATTGACCAACGGCAAGGAGGTGAATGCCTACATCCCCGGCGAAGGTCACAACCTGCAGGAGCACTCGATCGTACTCGTTCGCGGCGGTCGTGTGAAGGACCTCCCCGGTGTTCGTTATCACCTCGTGCGCGGCGCGCTCGACTCGGCCGGTGTCGACGGTCGTCGCCAGCGTCGTTCGAAGTACGGTGCCAAGCGCCCGAAGGCGAACGCCAAGAAGTAACCCCCCCCCAATCTGAAGCTAACAACACAAGATCTATTAAATAGCTATGAGAAAAGCTAAGCCAAGAAAGCGAATTCTACTTCCGGATCCGAAGTTCGGAGACGTGGCCGTGACCCGTTTCGTGAACAACCTCATGCTGGATGGTAAGAAGAGTATTGCCTACACCATTTTCTACGATGCACTGGAGCTGGTGGGCAAGAAGATGAAGGATGCTGATAAATCTCCGCTGGAAATCTGGAAACAGGCCCTCGAGAACATCACGCCTCAAGTCGAAGTGAAGTCGAAGCGTATCGGTGGCGCCACCTTCCAGGTACCTATGGAGGTTCGTCCGGAGCGCAAGATTTCTATTTCCATGAAAAACCTTGTTCTGTTCTCCCGCAAGCGCGCCGGTAAGACGATGGCTGACAAACTCGCTGCCGAAATCGTGGACGCCTACAACCAGCAGGGTGCCGCCTTCAAACGCAAGGAGGAGATGCACCGCATGGCCGAGGCCAACAAGGCATTCGCTCACTTCCGTTTCTAAAAGAGGGATACACCAATGGCAGCAAGAGACTTACATTACACGCGTAATATCGGTATCATGGCGCATATCGACGCCGGCAAAACGACGACGTCGGAGCGTATCCTTTTCTATACGGGTAAGACCCACAAGATCGGCGAGGTGCACGAGGGCGGCGCTACCATGGACTGGATGGTTCAGGAGCAGGAGCGCGGTATCACGATCACCTCGGCCGCAACGACGGCCTTCTGGCAGTACAAGGACCACCAGTACCAGATCAACCTGATCGACACCCCGGGACACGTCGACTTTACGGTCGAGGTGGAGCGTTCGCTGCGCGTCCTCGACGGCGCTATCGCGACGTTCTGCGCCGTGGGCGGTGTGGAGCCCCAGTCGGAGACCGTATGGCGTCAGGCCGACAAGTACAACGTTCCCCGTATCGGTTACGTTAACAAGATGGACCGCACCGGAGCCGATTTCCTCGCGGTGTGCGCCCAGATCAAGGAGCACTTCGGCGCTACGGCTCTGCCCGTGGTTCTGCCGATCGGTG
>CAZVGH010000089.1:0-7407 GCA_964626515.1 uncultured Alistipes sp. | reverse complement strand
TATTGCAGCGAGGCTGATCTGAGAGACCTCTGTAGTGCTGCTGCTACCTATGGCAGCCTCCGTGTTGTAGTCGACAACGTACGAACCGGCGTTCTGCGAATCGACGACGGCGCCGTTCAGCTCGAGGTTGTTGTTCGAGAAGCGCTGCGACTTGGCACCCCAGAGGTAGCCGCCCTGACGCTTGAACATCTCGTGGCCGAGCAGGACGTGCAGGTGGTTCTTCTCACCGAACATGTGATCGTAGTTGAGCAGCTGCTGTGCGTTCCACTCGTAGTCGCGGTCGTGCTCGACGGTAACCGAACCGCCGGCGGGCGCGAACTGGCCGTAGTAGGGGTTGTTGGCGACGTTGTGGCGTGCCTCGTCGAGGTTCGCACCGATGTTGATCGTGGCCGTCAGGTCTTTGTAGAGCTTGATGTCGGCGAAGGCCGTGCCCTGGAAGGCGTTGCCCTTCGTGCGGTTCTGGTCGAGCTGCACGGCGAGCAGGGCGTTCGAGTTGGAGAAGTTGGGACGACCCAGGCCGGCGTTCATGCCGTCACCGTAGTCGTACATCTTGAAACCGTTCTGGTCGTACATGATGTTGCCCTCGCCGTCGCGCACATAGACCGGATAGATCGGGCCCATCGTGTTGGCGAAGCCGAAGACGTTGACCGTGCTGGAGGCATCCTCGTCATTCGACAGGTAGGAGGATTCGTAGTGTGCGAAAGCGGCGTTGGCGCCTACCTTCAGCCACTTCTTGACCTGGTAGTCGGCACGCAGACGGGCCGAGATACGCGTGAAGCTCGAGTTGTCGACGATACCGTTGTTGTCCAGGTAGCCCATCGAGGCGTAGAAATTCGATTTCTCGTTCGAAGCCGAGATGTTCACGTTGTACTCCTGACGGATGGAGGTCTTGTAGGCCTCGTCCACCCAATTGTCGGGCTGCAGCCAGTAGTCCTGACCGTTGTAGCTTACCCGGCGGCCTCTCGTGGCCTTGGGGTTCATCTTGCCGTTCGTACCGATCAGATACTCGCCTTCGGGCACGGTGTAGGTAGCGTAGCCCAGACCGCCGTTACCGTTCGCGGTGAGCGTGTTGTTGGCACGCACGTGAGCGGCGCTCGCCGAGAGGCCGTTGTCGCGGTTGTACATGTAGAGGGCGCCGTAGTGCGTCTCGTAGTACTCGCGCGGATCGTCGATATAGTCGTAGAGCTCGAGGGCGCGGGTGTTGACACCGAGGCGGGCGTCGAACGTCACGGCGGCGTCGCCCGACTTGGCCTTCTTGGTCGTGATCATGATGACACCGTTGGCACCGCGGGCACCGTAAAGCGAGGTCGAGGCGGCGTCCTTGAGGACGGTCAGCGACTCGATATCGCTCGTGTTGAGCAGATTCAGGTCACCCGAGTAGGGTACGCCGTCCACGACGTAGAGCGGGCCCTTCGATGCGTTGATTGACGAAATACCGCGGATGACGATCGAGGGGGTCGACGTCGGGCTGCCCGAAGCGCTGGTCACCTGCACGCCGGCTGCGGCACCGGCCAGTGCCGAGGCTACGTTCGAAACCTGTCGCTTGGCGATGTCGTCGGCTTTCACGACCGAAGCCGAACCGGTGAAGGCCTCTTTCTTGGCGGTACCGAAAGCCACGACGATGACGTCGTCGATGGCCTGGGTGTCTTCGGCGAGCGTTACGTCGATGCGCGTCTTGCCCGCAACGGCGATCTTTTGCGTCTCATAACCGATGAACGACACGGTCAGCGTGGCGTTCGCCGGAGCTGCAATGGTGAACGTACCGTCGGCGCCGGTCGTCGTACCGCGCGTGGTCCCGTCGACCACCACCGTCGCTCCCGCTACAGGCGCGCCGTCGGCAGCCTTCACTGTACCGGATACCTGCCTGTTCTGCGCTGCGGCGAACATCGCCACGCTCAAAACGGCAATTAACGATAGTACAAGTTTTCTTACCATAAGCGTTAATTTTTTTGATGTGTTTTGTAAATAAAAAGTTCACCGACAAAGATAAGTGTTTGAAAAATAATTTACAAATAAATTACTAAAAATATTTACTATTGTAACAGATGCGGTGAAAACAACGGTCCGAATCTGTCATGCGCGGTCATTTTTCGAATACTTTGCTTACGATTCGTAACCGCCGTTTTCAGCCGTTCGGGCCTCTTTTCGGCTCTTCGGCTGTCTGAAAGCGTCCGCGCGAACCCTCCGAAGAGCCCGCGGACCGGATATACCTATATATAATATAGCATGCACCGCCCGTGCGAACCCGCCGAACGGTAACCGGTTGCCGTCGATAGGCCTGCAGATCATCGTGCGGCGGCCGTTTCCGGGTAACATGCAGGTAACAGTTCGTTAGGGCGGCCCGTCGGACGGCGTTCCGGCAGGCGGCGGGAGCCGAAACGGGATTTTGTAAAACGCACTGACATTCAGATGAAAACACTCATTCAGTCGTGCGTCGTCTTTTTATTTACCAAACAATTCAAAAAAATTAACGCTTATGGTAAGAAAACTTGTACTCTCGATCATTGCGGTTTTGAGTGCGACGATGTTCGTCGCGGCTCAGAGCAGGCAGGTATCCGGTACGGTGAAGACTGCCGACGGCGCCCCGGTAGCGGGAGCGACGGTGGTAGTCGACGGTACGACGCGCGGCACGACGACCGGCGCCGACGGTACGTTCGCCATTGCAGCTCCGGCGAACGCCACGCTGACCGTGTCGTTCATCGGTTATGAGACGCAAAAGATCGCCGTTGCGGGCAAGACGCGCATCGACGTAACGCTTGCCGAAGATGCGCAGGCCATCGACGACGTGGTCGTGGTCGCCTTCGGCACGACGACCAAGAAGGACCTGACGGGTTCCGTCTCGACGATCGGCAAGGAGGAGCTCTCGAAACGGCAGGTGTCGACCGTCTCGAAAATGCTCGAGGGCGCCGTCGCCGGCGTGCAGCTGACGACCGCTACGAACCAGCCCGGTACGGATGCCTCCATCTACGTGCGCGGTGTCGGATCGCTCTACTCGGGCACGGGCGCCCTGATCATCCTCGACGGTTCGCCTTACCAGGGTTCGCTGTCGGATATCAACCCCGCCGATATCGAGTCGATCTCCGTATCGAAGGATGCGACGGCCAACTCGCTCTACGGTTCGCGCGCCGCCAACGGCGTGGTCTTCATCACCACCAAGCGCGGCGACCTGGCCAACCCGACGATCAGCATCGACACCCGCTTCGGCGTCAACACGCGCGCCGTCCCCGAGTACGACATCATCACCGATCCGGGCGAGTATCTCGAGGCGCAGTGGCGCTCGATGCGCGACACGCAGTGGGCGCAGAACGGCGGCGACCTGGAGGCTGCGGCCCTCTACGCTTCGCAGAACGTCCTGAAGGAGCACGGCAATTACCACCCCTACAAGTACACCTCGACCTATCTGATCGATCCCGCGACGGGCAAACTCGACCCCTCGGCGCAGCGCATGTACAGCGAGCGTCTGCAGGACGAGCTTTTCAAGGCGGGCTTCCGCAACGAGACGAACGTTTCGGTCAGCGGCGGCAACGAGAAGTCGGACTACTTCATCTCGCTGGGCTATCTGAAGGACCAGTCCTACGTCATCGAGTCGGATTTCGAGCGCTACAGCGCCCGTGTGAACGTCAACTCGAAGCTGCGCAAGTGGATCAAGGTGGGCGCCAACCTCTCCTACGCCCACACGAAGCAGAACAGCGTCCTCGAGGGCTCGTCGCTCGCCAGCTCGGCCTTCGCCACGGCCCGCTCGTGGGAGCCGGTATTCCCGGTGTACGCCCGCGACGCCGAGGGTAAGATCAAGTACGACGACAAGGGCAAGAAGATGTACGACTTCGGTAACGGCGAGACCGACGGCACGACGTCGCGTCCCGGCACCTCGGGTCAGAACATCATCGCCACGCTGAAGGCCAACACGCGCGACATCGTGCGCAACAACGTGCAGGGCCGCGTCTACGGCGAGATCTATTTCCTGAAGGATTTCACCTTCACGTCGAGCGCCGCGCTGGGTTACCGCGCTTCGGACCAGCTGCAGTTCGACAATCCGGAGTTCGGCGACGGCCGCGGCTCGAACGGCCGCATCTACCGTACGAGTACGGATGTCTACGATCTGAACCTCATCCAGATGCTGAACTACAAGCGCTCGTTCGGCCGCAACAACCTCAACCTGCTGCTCGGTCACGAGTACAACCACTACGAGAACAACTATTTCTACGCCGCCAAGTACAACATCTACGATCCCGAGAATCCGCAGCTGAACAACGCGGGCGAGATGTCGGCGATCGACGGCTACCGCCACGAGCTCAACATTCAGGGCTACTTCGGCAAGCTGGAGTACAACTACGACAACCGCTACTACTTCTCGGGCGGCATCCGCCGGGACGGCACGTCGCGCTTCAAGTATCACCCGTGGGGCACCTTCTGGTCGGTCGGCGCTTCGTGGCGCATCGCCGAGGAGCAATTCATGGAGTCGACCCGTGGCTGGCTCTCGGAGCTGAAGCTGCGCGCGACCTACGGTACGCAGGGTAATGAGTCGCTGACGAACTACTATCCCTACACCGACCAGTGGACGGTGACCGTTTCCGAGGGCAAGCTCGGCACGGAGATCTACTACTACGGCAACCGCGATCTGACGTGGGAGAAGCAGAACACCTTCGACATCGGCCTCGACGCCGGCTTCTTCGACGGCCGTCTCGACCTCTCGTTCGACTACTTCAAGCGCGTTTCGGACGGTCTGCTCTTCCGCCGCACGAAGGATATCTCGACGGGCCGCGCCTACGACTGGTACAATGTCGGCAAGCTGGAGAACAGCGGTATCGAGTTCGAGATCAAGGGCCGCATCATCCAGACCAAAGACTGGTACTGGGAGGTCTCGATGAACGGCTACTCGTACCGCAACAAGATGCTGAACCTGCCCGACGAATACAAGGAGTCGGGTATGCCGAACGGCAACCAGCGCATCTACGAGGGCAAGGACATCTACCGCTGGGAGCTGCACCGCTACGCCGGCGTGGGTGACCAGGGCCAGTCGCTCTGGTACATGGATCAGGATCTCCTCGACGGCGAGGGCAACAAGATCGGCACGGAGATGGTTCCGACGGACGATGTTTCGAAGGCGACCTATTACCTGCTCGAGAAGAGCTCGAATCCCGATTTCGTGGGCGGTCTGAACACGACCGTGCGCTGGAAGAACATTGATTTCACGGTGATGACCAACTTCCAGCTCGGCGGTTACGGCTACGACTACGACTATGCGATGTTCAGCAGCTCCAACTTCCCGATGAACCGTCTGAAGGGGTATGCCGCCGCCTGGAATCCCGAGACGGGCGAGGGCTCGCAGCCGATGTGGAACACGATGGACTCGAACCTGAGCGCCTCGTCGGACCGCTTCCTCGTATCGAAGAGCTATTTCAACCTGCGCAACATCACGCTGGGCTACACGCTGCCGAAGACGTGGTCGGCCAAACTCGGCATCCAGAGCGCCCGCATCTATTTCGCTTGCGACAACGTATGGTTCGTCTCGAAGCGCAAGGGCTACGACCCGCGCACGAGCATGGGCGGACAGGGCTCGACGATCAACGGCAACACGGTGCAGGGTACCAGCTACTCGCCGATCCGCACCACTTCGGTAGGTCTTAATATCAACTTCTAAACACGACACGACAAGTATGAAAAAGATAGGATTGCTTCTCATGGGTGCGGCCATGTTCGCCGCATCGTGCAGCGACGACATTTTCGACGTCGATCCTACCAACAAGGTCTCGTCGGAGACCCGTGACGAGATCGCGGCCGACGATCCGGACAAGGTGCTTTCGGGTATCGAGAACTCGATCTACACGCACTACGCCACCTATTACGGCGGCCAGCACTGGTTCACGGGCTTCAAGGGCTTCGAGCTCGCCTTCGGCATGGCCGGACAGGACATGGCGATGCTCCAGCAGCACTCGATGAACCTCTACATGTACATCAACGACTACTGGCAGGAGGAGTATGCGGTCACGTCGATCGTCTGGAACATGTTCTATACGCCGATCGCCACAGCCAACGAGGTGCTCGCGACGGCCACGATCGAGGCCTGCGAGAACTCGCAGGGGCTGCTGGCCTACCGCGCCCGCGCGCTCGCTTCGCGCGCCTTCGCCTACTATCACCTCATCAACGTCTACCAGTACCCCTATTCGGAGGCCAACAAGGAGCTGCTCGGCGTGCCCCTCTCGACCGAGAAGACGCTCGGCGAGAACCTGCCGCGCGCCACGATGGCTGCGACGTACAAGCTCATCACGGACGACCTGGACGAGGCGCTGGCGATCTTCGAGGAGATCGGCTACGACGACACGGCGTCGCGCACCGACTTCGACTGGAGCGTGGCCGCCATGCTCCGTGCCCGCGTGGCCCTCATCATGGGCGAGTACCCGCTGGCCGAGCAGCTGGCCGACGGCATTCTGGCCAAGTACGCGCTGATCCCGAAGGAGGACTACAACAACGGCTTCAACCAGCTCGGCAACGTTTCGAGCTGCATGTTCGGCTTCAAGATGTCGAGCGACAACGGCATGTCGTGGGCTTCGTGGGGCTCGCAGATGGACCCCTATTTCTCGGGCTATGCGGGCCAGTGGGCCGAGCGTCCGATCCACTCGTATCTCTACGAGCAGATCCCGGAGACGGACGTGCGCCGCGGCTGGTGGCTCAACCGGACCGACAATCCGTCGTCCGATCCCGCAACGAGCGGCTATGCCTGCCGGCTGCCGCAGGGGCTGCCGAACACGCTGGCAGCGGGCGTGAAGGACCGCTCGGAGTACGTATCGGTGAAGTTCCGCTGCTACAACGGCAACGTGGATGCCACAGACCTGATCTACATGCGCGCCGAGGAGGCGGTCTTCATCAAGGCCGAGGCGCAGGCGCACTCGAATCCGAATGCCGCCAAGCAGACGCTGCAGAACTACGTCGCCGCCTACCGCGACCCGGCCTACGTCTTCCCCGCCGGAGTCGGCTCGACGGACGCTGTCGTGGAGGAGGTGATCTTCCAGAAGCGCATCGAGATGTGGATGGAAGGGGCGCTCGAGTGGCTTGACCGCCGCCGTCTGGGCTACCTGATCGACCGCCGCACCTATGCGTCGATGCAGGCCGCCGGCATCGCCAACAACCACATCTATCCCGCCGCATGGGATTCGACCGCGAGTGCCGGCATGCGCTGGCAGCTGCCCCGCTCGGTGGTGCTCGCCAACCCCGAGATCGGCGAGGAGAACCAGAACAAGAGCGAGTAAAGCGGAGGTCTGATCGTCCGAAAAGGATGCCCGGGAAAATTTCCCGGGCACTTTTTTCAAAAAAGTTTTGGTAGTTTGAAAATAATGCGTACCTTTGCATCACCAAAACGATGGTGCCATAGCTCAGTTGGTAGAGCAAAGGACTGAAAATCCTTGTGTC
>CAZVGH010000088.1:438-7506 GCA_964626515.1 uncultured Alistipes sp. | reverse complement strand
TTCGTTGGGCGAGTTCCACCTCCTCCTCGACCGTGATGAGCTCCTCCTTGCCGATCTCCTGCAGATACTTGTCCAACGAGGCGCTTTCGCGGTTGGTGATGGATTTCGTAATTTTTAACTGACGCATACTATCTTTTCCTAAATTGCTTTTGTGTTCTTCATTTACGGCTCGCCCCGCCTTTCAGGCCTACTCGACCAGCACGTAGCTGGCCGAACGCCCATTGGGATAGATGCCGTCGATCGACCGGATCTTGCCCGAGAGCTTGCGCATGTCGGCGACCGAGTAGACCGCCCGATCGTTCAGGTGGGTGATGACGAAGCCCTCCTTGACGCGGGCCCGGGCCAGGATGCCGTCCGCCTTCACGGCCGTCACCTGCACGCCGCCGCGGATATCCAGCTCGCGGCAGAGGCGCTCGCCCGCATCGGCAAACCGGCCGCCCAGCGCTTCGGCGAAATCGGCCTCCTCTTTCTTCAGCAACTCCGTCTTACCGGCTTTATTACGCAGGGTAACCTCGAAAAGTTTCACCTTGCCGTCTCTTTTTACCGAGATTTTCACCTTGTCGTTCGGGCTGTGGCGCGCGATCTGCTCGCGCAGCGTCGCCGCATCGTTCACGGGCACGCCGTCGATGGAGACGATCACATCCCCCTTGCGGATCCCCGCCACCGAGGCGGCACCGCTCTCGTCGACCGAGCCGACGTAGACACCGCCCAGCTCCGAGATGCCCGTCTCCTTGCCCATGCGGTCGATGAAGTTCTGGTCGATCACTTGGAAGCCGATGCCGAGCAGGGCGCGCTGCACGATGCCGTACTGCTTCAGGTCGACCACCACCTTGCGGACGATCGACTCGGGCACGGCGAACGAATAGCCGATGTAGCTGCCCGTCTGCGATTGGATCAGCGTATTGATGCCCACCAGCTCGCCGTGCGAGTTGACCAGCGCGCCGCCCGAGTTGCCGGGATTCACCGCCGCGTCGGTCTGGATGAAGGATTCGATGCTGAAATCCTCGGGGTCGTTCGAGAGCGCCCCCAGCGCGCGCGCCTTGGCGCTGACGATGCCGGCCGTGATGGTCGACTGCAGGTTGTAGGGCGAACCGATGGCCAGCACCCATTCGCCCAGCCGCAGCGCGTCCGACGAACCGAAGGGAAGCGTCGGCAGATCCTCGGCGGCGATCTTCAGCAGGGCGATGTCCGTGGCCGAGTCGCGCCCGACGAGTTCGGCGTCGAAGGTGCGGCCGTCGTTGAGTTTCACGCGCAGCTTCGTAGCCCCGTCGACGACGTGGTTGTTCGTCACGATGTAGCCGTCGGCCGAGAGAATGACGCCCGAGCCGCCCGCACGGCGCTCCTGGTAGCGGGGTTCGCTGTCGTTCTGACGGCCGCGGCCCTGCTGCGGGAAGCCGAAAAATTCGAGGAACGGATCGTAGCCGTACTGCCCGCGCGAGGGGAGTTCGATCTGCTGCACTGCCTCGATGTTGACCACCGCCTTCACGGCATTCTCGGCCGCATAGGTCAGGTCGGGATATTTGCCCTCCTCATAGGCCGTGAACTGGGTCCCCAGCCCGGGCGTGCGGGCCACCTCCCGCTCGACGTATTGGATGTGCGACGCTCCGCGTTCGGAGATCGTCCAGGCCGTCAGACCGCCTGCTGCGGCCGAGACGGCGACAACGCCTAAAAATAAAAATGCCTTTTTCATCTTGCGATTCGTTGATTTGTCAGTCAAACGCACCCCGATATGCAATTCGTATGCAGATCCGTCAATTTTTTCGCCGGTCGGCGCCGGAGGTCCCGCGACCGATTCGGACATGCGGAATTGCCGGTCGGAATCCCGTTTGTTATCCGAGCCTCTGTTTTTTGTGGCTGCGGGTTGTCAGTTCGTTGGTTTTTAATTAATTTTGTACATAATCTTGCGTTTTTTATGGTATGAATCTTTTTCACATTACGAAAATCAATTACAGACGACATAAGGCAGGATATATCTGTATCGGATTGCTTATTCTTGCATGCATACTGTTTAACGGCGTGTTGACTTTGCGGTTGTCTTCCAGTCACGACGGGTTGGCTACGATCGATCATATAATGAGCCAATTCAAATCTCCGTATATCAATGCGTACTTTGATAATTACGATGATGCCATGGACAGGTTGGACAGCCCCGGTGTCTATGTTTCAGACGCGGAATTCGAAGCATTTAGATTTGCTTTCAACACGCTTGTCGTGCTTGCCGGTGTCTTTATGTTGTCGATGAGCAATGGCAAAAATACGTTCGCTTTCTCGCACCTTTTCTCGCCTCGGCATTGCCTGCGCAAGCGCGGCACTGCTCTCGGCTTATCGAAAACGTTCACTTTCTCGCACCTTTTCTCGCCTCGGCATAGCTCGAACAAGTTCGGCTCTGCCCTCGGCTTGTCGCAAACATTGAAAAAATCCGAGCAGATCCTGTACACAGGATTAACTCTTTTGATATACAGCCTCGTACTATGCGGACTGGCATATTGGCGCGGGCAGGTATCCATCCTGCTGCGATCCGGCGGTGCGGCCACGGCGGACGTAATCTGCCCTTTGAGCAATCTTTTTCTGCAGGAGGTCGTTTTTGTTATTTTAGACAGCTGTTTTATCCTGTTTTTTTATGGCATGTCGAAGCTGATAGTACGTGTTTTCGAAAACAACCGGACCGCAGAATGGATCTTATTGATTGTCTTGTCAAGCTTGATAATAATATTAGGATTTGGGGCAGATACTACTGTAGTCTGCGCCGTATTGTTGATCGTATTATATGTTATCTTGAAATATGTTACGCGCTTTCAGAAATATCGACTGGCCAAATGGATCCTGGTAGTGCCTGCACTTATGATGATGACCGGTATTTCAGTCTTGTTTTTGATGATATTGTTCATCGTATCCTATTATATATGATTTGTGATTTCGGCGAAACCCGTCAGAGTTCGCTCTTTCGGTCCCGGCCATGCTCAAATAAATTTGGCATTGCACGCGGCTTATTCGTAATCTTTGACTAAAGTCGAAGATACTGCGCCTCGGAAAAATACAAGCCAGCTTGCCTTTTTCGCTCGGCTTATTCGTATCTTTGACTAAAGCCGAAGATACTCCGGCCTCGGCATAACCAGACTGTCGCTTGTTTCTGCGCGCGGCTTTTCGTATCTTTGTCCCCGTAAAATGTTCCGATCATGAAGAAAACAGTGCTTTGTACCCTGTTCGCCTGCTTCGTCGGCATGGCGGCACAGGCCCAGTTCTCGTTCGAGGAGGCGAAGACGCCCCGCAGCCAGCTGGCTTACCGCGATTCGGTGCGTCGTGCCGATCCGCAGGCCGAATACTTTTCGCGGGCCCGCTACCGCGCCGAGCGCGCCGCGATCCGCAAGGAGCGCAACACGCTGGAGATTTCGGGCGGCCTGCAGGGTGCGATGACCTCGTACAACGATCCGTGGGTCGACGTGTCGGGCGGTGACAACTCGATCGCCGTCATTGCCAACCTCTTCATCCACCACACCTTCACGAAGAACCTCTTCACGATCGAGACCAAGTTCGAGGGCAAATTCGGCTACAACCGCATGAAGGTCGAGCTGCCGCGCTACGACCTGAACGGCGACCCCGTGGTCGACGACGCCGGTAACCGCATCATGGACCGCGAGGGCGTCTGGTTCAAGAACCAGGACGAGTTCTACATCCAGATCTCGCCCTCGTTCAAGATGTCGAAGAACTGGTCCTACGGTGCCACGCTCAAGTTCCGCAGCCAGCTGGCCAACAGCTACCTGTCGCGCACCGAGCAGGAGCACAAGGACCTCAAGAGCTGCTTCATGACCCCCGGTTACCTCGACCTGTCGGTCGGCGTCACGTGGAAGAGCCCCCACGAGAAGTGGCCCTTCAAGGTCGAGCTCTCGCCGATCGCCATGAGCGCCATCTACGCCACCAACGGCTGGATCCGCCGCGAGCAGTACGACGACGAGGGCAACCGCATCAAGAAGGCCTTCGCCTACGGTATCGAGGACCCCGACAAGAGTTCGAAATACGAGGGCGGTTCGTCGATTCAGATCGATTTCGACCGCACCTTCGGCGAGTCGCAGTTCCTGCGCTACCGCACGACACTCTTCTCCTTCTACGGCTGGATCACCAACATCGGCCTCGCGAACAAGGTCCGCAACTACCACGACTACCTCGCGGCCTATGACCGCTGGGCCGACAAGGACGACCCGGGCGTCGGCCACACGATCAAGGACAAGCCGACGCTGCCGATCCACCCGACCGTGCGCTGGGAGAATACGGTCGATCTGAAGGCGACGAAATACCTGACGACGACCCTCTCGTTCCAGCTCTACTACAACCGCGCCCAGCACACCTCCGTGCAGACCAAGACGATCCTGAGCGTCGGCCTGACCTACACCTTCAAGAACAAGTGATGAACCGCCGCTTTTCGAAACGTCTGCTGCTCGTCTCGGCCGTGCTTGCCGTCGGCCTCGCCGTCGGGGGCTGGGTCGGCCGCTACGCCGAGCGGCATGCCGGCACCCGCCGGCTGCACGGGCTGCTGCACCGGCTCAACGTCCCGCAGAACAAGCTGACGCAGACGCTGGCCCTCATCGAACACGAGTACGTCGACTCGCTCTCGATGGATACGCTCGCCGAGCACCTCATCCCGCTCGTGCTGCACGAGCTCGACCCCCACTCGGTCTACATCCCCGCCGCCGAGATGACGGCCCTGAACGAGCCGCTGGAGGGCGAATTCGACGGCATCGGCGTGGTCTTCAACATGGCCACCGACACGGTGATCGTGCTGAACGTCATCCCGCAGGGCCCGAGCGACAAGGCGGGTGTCAAGGCGGGCGACCGCATCGTCCGCATCGACGGCGACACCGTCGCGGGGCGGAAGATTCCGCAGAACGAGATCGTCAAGCGGCTGCGCGGCACGCGCGGCACCACGGTGCGCCTCTCCCTCGGGCGGCAGCGGATCGACGGGACGGTCGAGGTGGAGGTCGTGCGCGACAAAATCCCCCTGAAGAGCATCGAGGCCGCCTTCCGCATCGCCGACGGCATCGGCTACGTCAAACTCGGCCAGTTCGCCCGCACCTCGCACCGCGAGCTGCAGCTGGCGCTGCTGCGGCTGCGCGCCGAGGGCTGCACGAAGCTCGTCTTCGACCTGCGCGGCAACTCGGGCGGCTTCCTCGACCAGGCGATCCTCATTGCCAACGAGTTCCTGCACAAGGAGCAGCTGATCGTCTACACGGAGGACCGCCACCACCGCCGGCTGCACGAATATGCCGACGGCAGCGGCCTGGCGCAGGACATGGAGGTCGCCGTGCTGATCGACGAGGGGAGCGCCTCGTCGAGCGAGATTCTGGCCGGTGCGCTGCAGGACAACGACCGCGGCACGATCATCGGCCGCCGTTCGTTCGGCAAGGGGCTCGTGCAGCGGCAGATCCCCTACCCCGACGGTTCGGCGCTGCGGCTCACCATCGCCCGCTACTACACCCCCACGGGGCGCTCGATTCAGAAGCCCTACACGATCGGCGACGACGAGAGTTACGAGGAGGATCTTTGGAACCGCTACCGCAACAACGAGTTTTTCTCGGCCGACTCGATTCGCTTCGTCGACTCGCTCAAGCGCGTCACCCCGGGCGGCAAGGTGGTCTACGGCGGGGGCGGCATCATGCCCGACATCTTCGTCCCGGCCGACACGACCGACGTCACGCGCTATTTTATCGA
The DNA here is from genome assembly GCA_964626515.1 of uncultured Alistipes sp. Taxonomy (GTDB): domain Bacteria; phylum Bacteroidota; class Bacteroidia; order Bacteroidales; family Rikenellaceae; genus Alistipes. The sequence goes on along the minus strand of CAZVGH010000088.1, from coordinate 1,803 downwards.
AGTCTCGGGACGCAACATCCTCTACCGCTATACGATCGAGTATGCCGACCGCCGGCGCGAGGCGCTGAATGCCGTGCAGACGCTCGACGAGCTGCAGCGGCTGCTGGACGGCGACCGCACCCTCGTCGAGGATTTCGTCGCCTATGCGGCGCGGCAGGGCGTGGCCCCCGTGCCGCACGAGATCGCCCGCTCGCGGCGGTTGATCGAGGCGCAGCTGCGCGCCTACATCGGCCGCAACACCCTCCTCGAGGATAACGGCTTCTACGCCAACATCCACCCGATCGACCCCGTCGTAACACGCGCCGTTCGGGAAATGCAAGATTCAAAATTCAAGATTCAAAATTAATTTTTAATTTTTCACTCTTCATTTTTCACTTTTCATTTGATCCCGCAGGGATCGCGCGCCGAGGCTGCGGCCCGCGCAATGCCTAAAGGCACCGCAACTTCATTTTTCACTCTTCATTCGATCCCGCAGGGATCGTGCGGTTCGCCGCCGCCCCACGCGGCGGACACCGCAGAAATTCAAGATTCTAAATTCAAAATTAATTTTTCATTCTTCATTTTTCATTTTTCATTCTTCATTTGATCTACCGTTTCGACACCCTGACCTCGACCAACGACGAGGCACGCGACCGCCGTTACCGCCACGGCGACATCATCTGCGCCGAGCGGCAGACCGCCGGGCGCGGCCAGCGGGGCCACACATGGGTGAGCCCCGAGGGGGAGAACCTCACCTTCACGCTGGTTGTCGAGCCGCGTTTTCTGGCGGCGGACCGTCAGTTTCTGCTGCTTGAGACGCTGGCGCTGGCGCTGTGCGACACCTTCGCCGATTTCGGCATCGACACCCGCATCAAGTGGACGAACGACATCTACCACGGCGACCGCAAGCTGGTCGGCATCCTGATCGAGCATTTCTATGCGGGGGCGACCCTCTCGCGCACGATCGCGGGCATCGGCATCAACGTCAACCAGACGCTGTTCGACCCTGCGCTGCCCAACCCCGTCTCGATGCGGCAGATCGCGGGAGGCCCGTTCGATCGCGACGCGGTGCTCGAGGCCTTCGCCCGACGCTTCGGGGAGCGATATGCCGTGCTGGAGCGGGACGATGCGGCGACGCTCGATGCCGACTACCGTGCCCGCCTCTACCGCCTCGGTGCCCCGCAGCGTTTCAGCACGCCCGACGGCACCCTCTTCACGGCCGTGATCGAAGGGGTCTGCCGAGGGGGCGAACTGCAGCTGCGCCACACGGATGGCACGCTGCGCACCTATCGGTTCAAGGAGGTCGAATTCGTCATCGACGATGCCCTGCATCGAATGAAAAATGAAAAATGAAGAATGAAAAATGATGCTGCGATGCCTTTAGGC
>CAZVGH010000088.1:0-428 GCA_964626515.1 uncultured Alistipes sp. | reverse complement strand
ACCGCAGCCTCGGGGCGCGGAGGCCCGCAGCTCCTTTACGTCGCACGCGACCTCCGCAGGCTGCTGCCCTTGTTATCTGCCGGGGCGAACCGCACGATCCCTGCGGGATCAAATTAAGAATGGAAAATGAAGAATGAAAAATTAATTTTGAATCTTGAATTTAGAATTTTGAATTTCTGCGATGTTCGCCGCCGGCGGGGATCGCACGAGCCGTCAGGCGAGCTTGCGGTCCGCCGCATGGGGTGGCGGCGAACCGCACGATGCCTTCGGCATCGGTTATACAATTAATTTTGAATTCAGAATTTTGAATCTTGAATTTGGCAACGTCGCCGGCGGCGAACCGCACGATCCCTGCAGGATCGAACAAAGAACAAAGAATGAAAATCTAATTTTGAATCTTGAATTCAGCATTTTGAATTTCGACAGCA
>CAZVGH010000087.1:0-7562 GCA_964626515.1 uncultured Alistipes sp. | reverse complement strand
CGCCCATGCGGGCCGATGCACCCGTGAAAAAAGTGTAAACGAAGACGATGCAGATCGTTCGCAGCAAAATATCGCGGTTGATGCGGAAGAAGTTGAGCAACGGCGTGCGGGCGAGCACCTCGTGCGGATCGATGCGGGTCAGCTGATGGCGGTAGCGGAGCACGAGCAGCAGGGTAGCGAGCGCCACGCCTGTGTATTGGGCGAGGACCGAGGCGTAGGCGATGCCGACGATGCCCAGATCGAGGCCGAAGGCGAACGCGAAAGCGGCACCGATGTGGACCAGATTGACCGTGAGGGCGGTCACCATCGGGATGACGGCATTTTGCATGCCCGTGAACCAACCGTTGAAGCCGAAAAGGAGGATGCCTGCGGGGACGGCCCAGATACGGGCATAAAAATAGTCGCGCGTCAGCTCGTCGCCGTTCATGGCCCACAGGGCGAGTTCACCCAGCGGGATCTGCAGCGCGAGGAGCAGCAGACCCAAAATGGCGGCCACGGCCAGCGAGCGGGCCAGCATGCGTGTGCATTCGGCACGGTCGCCCGCGCCGTAGGCCTGTGCCGTGAGACCGCTGGTTCCCATCCGCACGAACGAGCAGTTCCAGTAGATGAAGTTGAAGATCGAGGCGCCGATCGCCAGTGCGCCGATCGAAGCTGCCGAGTCCGAACCCCAGTGGCCGGCAATGGCGGTCGACACGATTCCCATCAGGGGAACCGTGACATTCGAGATGATATTGGGAAGCGCCAGGCGCAGTATTTCTCGGTCCAGTTGCATGGGCAGTGTCATTGGGGACAAAGATACGAAAAGCCGAGCGCAGAAACAAGCGACAGCTTGGTTTATGCCGATGTTGGAGTATCTTCGACGTTAGTCAAAGATACGAATAAGCCGAGAGAAAAAGCAAATTTGTTTGCTTTTGCAGGGAGTGAGTATTATAAGGTCCGGTCTTCCGGCGAACCGCTGCGTGCATTCGGTCCCGTATGTACGCCGTCCGACGAAAAAGCGGGCGACGGATGCTGCATTTCATAAAATTCGATTACCTTTGCCACCGTATATTATCAACATCGCAATGGAAAAGAAATTCAACGACTCGAATTCGGCCTTGTCGCGCTTCGGACGTGACAAGCGTGTGCGTACCGTGACGGCCGCCACCGAGCGTGTCGAGCGTCGTCCGCGCACGGAGCACTCCGAAGAGAGACCCTATCGCCGCGAGGAGCGTGGCGAAAAACCGGCCAAACGTGCCTCCTACAACCCTCATTTCTCGGAGGATAACCGCCCGTTGTTCGGCGATCGTCCGGAGCGTCGCTCCTTTGGTCCGCGTCCCGACCGCGGCGACCGTCGCCCTCATGGCGACCGCCGTTCGTTCGGTGAGCGCGGCGAACAGACCGATCGTCGTCCGTATGGCGACCGGGAGGAGCGGCCCGCCTCAGGCGAGCGTCGTTCGTTCGGCGAGCGCGGAGATAAACCCGCATACGGTCGTAAATCGTTCGACCGCAAACCTTTCGGCAACAAACCTTACGGCAGCCGTTCGTTCGATCGGAAGCCCTACGGCGATCGCTTCGAAAACGCAGCCGACGGTGCGGAGAATCGCGCCGAACGTCCCTACGGCGACAAACCTTACGGAGAGAAGCGTTACGGCGATAAACCGTTCGGCGGCAAGCGCTCGGGCAATCGTCCGTATGGCGAAAAAAAGTACGGAGCGAAGAAGTTCGGCGATCGTTCGTTCGGTGACAAGCGGGGCGGAAAACCCGCTTTCCGCCGCGACGACGAGCGTCCGCACAGCTATCCGAAATTTGCCGCCGAGCAGCCGGGAGAGATGCGCCTGAACCGCTTCCTGGCCCAGTCGGGTCTCTGTTCGCGCCGTGAGGCCGACGATTACATTACGGCCGGACTGGTGACGGTGAACGGTGTGATCGTCTCGGAACTCGGTACGAAGGTGCTTCCGACGGACGAGGTGAAGTTCAACGACAGCCGCGTGCAGGGCGAGAAGAAGGTCTATCTGGTATTGAACAAGCCGAAGGGCTACGTGACGTCGCTGGAGGATCCCCACGCCGACAAACTGGTGATGGATCTGGTGAAGGGTGCCTGCACGGAGCGGATCTATCCCGTAGGTCGTCTGGACAAGAATTCGGTCGGTCTGCTGCTCTTCACGAACGACGGCGATCTGACGAAGACCCTGACGCATCCGTCATACCGCAAGAAGAAAATCTACCAGGTTTCACTTGACAAGGCGCTGACGCGTGCCGACATGGATCGTCTGACGGAGGGTATCACGCTCGAGGACGGCGAGATTTTCGCCGACGAAATTTCCTATCTGAAGGATAACAAGCAGGAGATCGGCATCGAGATCCACTCGGGTCGCAACCGTATCGTCCGCCGCATGTTCGAGTTCCTCGGCTATGCCGTGACGAAGCTCGACCGCGTTTACTATGCGGGACTAACGAAAAAGAACCTCAAGCGCGGTGCATGGCGTTTCCTGACGCGCGAGGAGGTCGACCGTCTCAAATCGGGTATGTACGAGTAGGGTAGCCCGTGGCTGAACAGCAATCGCCCGGCTGTCGCAAGACGGTCGGGCGGTTTGTTTTGTATGTGCGGGCGGCGGCCGTTGCGGCAACCTTCTTGCAAGGACACGAAAAAAGGGTGAGCTCCTTATATCGCACCGCTACAACCGCATACCCTTGCTCGATTCCTCGCCTGGGGGATTCTGCAGGAGCTGGTCGTATAAGACTCACCCGAGGCACAAAAGTAGAAAAATTTCCCTATCTTTGCAAAAAAATCGAAGAAATGCAGCAAAAATCTTTTCGAAAACCCCTTTTGATCGGTTTGGCGGCCGTTCTTATCCTCGTTGCCGCCTCGGTTGCGACGGCGTTCGTGCAGTTCCGCGGCAATGCCGTGCGCGGGGAGTACGAGCTGTATGTGAGCCGGAAAGCTGATTATGGTCAGTTGACCGACTCGCTGCTGCCGCAGCTGAAACATCATGCGGCATTCCGTCTTTACGCCAAGCGGTTGAATCTCCCCGAGACCTTCAAGCCGGGCCACTATCTGCTGCATCCCGGCATGAATGTGCTGGAGGTGGTCCGCATGTTGAAACTGGGCATGCAGACTCCCGTGCGGGTGACGATCAACAACGTGCGGACGATGCCGCAGCTGGCCGGGAAGCTGGCGGGGCAGATCGATGCCGATTCGCTGGAGCTGCTGCATACGCTGACGGCGAAGGAGACGGCCGCACGGGTCGGATTCGATAGCCTGACGCTCTTCTCGATGTTCCTGCCCGATATCTATGAACTCTATTGGACGACGACGCCCGACGAGTTGGTCGACCGCATGCGCCGCGAGTACGACCGCTTTTGGACGGGGGCGCGTGACGAGAAGCGCAAACGGTCGGGCCTCTCGCGGCTGGAGGTGATGACGCTGGCTTCGATCGTCTACGAGGAGACCCGACAGACGGACGAAATGGCCCGTGTGGCAGGTGTCTACGTGAACCGTCTGCGCAAAGGGATGCTTTTGCAGGCCGATCCGACGGTGAAATACGCCATGCAAGATTTCAAGCTGCGGCGGATTCTGCACAAACACCTGAAATATCAGTCACCGTACAATACGTATCTGAACAAAGGACTGCCCCCGTCGCCGATCTGCATGCCGGGCAAAAACGCGATCGAGGGGACGCTCGATTTCGAGGAGCACGGATACCTCTTTTTCTGTGCGCGTCCGACGTTCGACGGACACCATAATTTCGCCCGGACCTTCGCCGAGCACCAGCGCAATGCCCGGGCGTATGTCGCCGAGCTGAATCAGCGGAAGATCCGATAGGTGCGTTTTGCCGCAGCGGTCGTGGCCTCGGCCGCGGTTGGTAAAAATCTGCGACAGGGGAGTAGGCTGTGCTAAAATCCCGAATAAAATCGTATCTTTGTCGAGTTCAAAATCGTTTCATATACAAACAGAATAAATCATGGAACAGAAAACTTTCTGGAACGATGCCGCCAAATACGGCGCGATCATCGGAGCGGTGCTGGCCGTTTCGACCCTGTTCGAACAGTATGCGACCTTGTCGGGGCGCACTTCGCTGATGATGCTCATGGTCTTGGAGTACATCGCGGTCGTCGTACTGCATTATGTGCTGCTGCATCGCTATACGAAGCGCTATGCGGCGCTCTATTCCGAGACGGAAGGCTTTCCCTTCGGCAAGGCATACGGCTACATCCTGTTGCTGTCGGCTTTTGCCGGCGTGATTGTCGGACTGGTGCAGACCATCTTCCTGCATCTGGTAATGGGCTACGAAGGCTATCGCGACGCCTACATCGCCGCTATGCAGAACTATCTGTCGGGCAGCAATATGCCCGCTTCGGTGGAGCCGATGCTGTCGCAGCTCTTCGCCCAGCTCGAGGCGGCGCCCGCACCGTCGGTGCTGCAAACCTTCTGGGGCTCGCTGTGGGGCAGTCTGTTCTTCGGCCTCGTCTTCGGTCTGATTATCGCGGGTGTGCTTGCGCGGGCCCCGAAACCTTTTGCGGATAACGAGTAACGTCCCATGCAGCCGTTGGATATATCGGTCGTCGTACCGCTTTACAACGAGGCCGAGTCGCTGCCCGAGCTGGTAGCCTGGATCGACCGGGTCGCCGCCGCCGAGCACCTTTCTTACGAGGTGATCTTGGTCGATGACGGTTCGACGGACGATTCGTGGGCCGTGGTCGAGCGTCTGAAGAACGCATACAGCGCTGTGCGCGGTATCTCGTTCCGACGCAATTACGGCAAATCGGCAGCGCTCTACTGCGGCTTCGAAGCAGCCGCGGGCGAGGTGATTTTCACGATGGATGCCGATCTGCAGGATTCGCCCGACGAAATACCCGCTATGCGCCGCATGATCCTCGAAGAGGGCTACGATCTGGTCTCGGGCTGGAAGAAACGGCGCCACGATCCGATTGGGAAACGCTGGCCGAGTAAATTTTTCAACCGTACGGCTCGCTTTGTCTCGGGCATTCGGCTCCACGATTTCAACTGCGGTCTGAAGGCCTATCGCTGCAAGGTGGTCAAGTCGATCGAGGTCTATGGCGAGATGCACCGGTTCATCCCGATTCTGGCGAAACAGGCGGGATTCCGCCGTATCGGCGAGAAGGTCGTCGAACACCGTGCCCGCAAATACGGATGTTCGAAATTCGGCATCGAGCGAATGGTCAAAGGGTATCTGGATCTGATTTCGATCCTCTTCATGTCCCGCTTCGGCCGCTCTCCGATGTATCTTTTCGGTTCGCTCGGCACGCTCATGTTCCTGCTGGGCGGCGGTACGACGATCTGGATCATCGCCGCCAAACTCTGGAAGCAGGCCCACGGACTGCCGCTGCGTCCCGTGGCCGAGCAGCCGCTCTTTTACCTGGCGATCCTGACCGTAATTCTCGGCGTACAGCTCTTTTTGGCGGGCTTCCTCGGCGAGATGATTAACCGCCGTTCGACAGACCGCAACAAATATTTGATCGATCAAACGCTTTAGACATGATACAACGTATTCAAACCCTTCATCTGTTGGCCGCAACGGTACTGACGGCCGTGCTGCTCGTCGTTCCGTTGGCGTGGTATGCCGATTACGGACAACGTGTTACCCTGCATGCGTTCGAGCTGCGCACGACGGCGGAGTACGTCGCCGAGGCGGTGCCGTCGGAGGAGTTGCCGACGATGGGAGCCGTTGCGGCGGAAGCGACGCAGCAGGCGCTACCTCCTTATCTGGGGATCCTGCTGATCGCAGCCTCCGTGCTGCCGTTCGTGACGATTTTTCTCTTTCGGAGACGCCTGCTGCAGATCCGTCTGTGCGCGGTTGAAATGGTGCTGCTGCTCGGTGTTGTGGCGATGGAAGTGATCTATTATTTCCGCTTCAAGGCGTTGTTCGCCGATATGGCGGCAACCGTATCGCATGTTTCGTTGAAGATGCCGATGGCCTTCCCGCTGCTGGCTCTGTTCCTCGTATGGCTGGCCATGCGGGCGATATTCCGCGACGAGATGCTGGTGCGCGCCGCCGACAGGATTCGGTAGGGTAGTACCGCGTAAGAAACAGTCGGATCGGAACAATCACGTTCCGATCCGACTGTTTTCTATGCTGCAGGACCTTTTGCGGTTGCGCCGGGAGCGAAGCCGTACTGCTTTTTGAAGGCGACGGTAAAGTGCGCCAGCACGATCGCATCGGCCGCAAGCAGCTGTTCGCGCAGGGGCGCGAAGTCGTCCTTTTGTACGCACGGGCCGTTCATTCCGCAGGCATTGCAGGCCATACAGCCGCCCACCCGGTGTTTCGTGCAGTCGAATTCGATGACTTCGTGTCCCGCTTCGGCAGCCCCTTTGGCGAATTGGTCGGCCAAATAGTTGGAGTTGCCTCTCTTGCGCGGACTTCCTTTCAAAATGACAATTTTCATATTGTTGTCGATTTTATCAAATTACCACCAGTTGAACAGGCTTTTTCCCCGGTCTAGCGCGGCTATCGCCTGCATATCACTGTCCGTGAGCGCAAAGTCGAGAATATCGAGGTTCTCCCGCATACGTTCTTTGTGCGTCGACTTGGGGATAATCGGAATATTCTGTTGCCACAGCCATCGCAATACTACCTGTGCCACCGTCTTTCCGTATCCGGCCGCAATTTGTCGCAGGGTCGGATTGCGGAATAGGCCGCCCTCGCCGCATGCCAGCGGCGACCACGATTCGTGTACCGTGCCGTAGCAGGCAAGCAGGTCGTGCATCTGCCGTTGCTGACGGAAAACGTGCGTCTCGATTTGATCGACGGCAGGCATCACCGAGCAGTTCTCCGCTAGGTCGACAAAGGTTTCGTCCAGAAAATTAGCCACGCCGATTGCCCGCAGTTTGCCTGCCTGCAACGCATCCTCCATGGCACGGTAAATCTCTTTCCAGTCGCCCGTCGGCTCGTGAATAAGCAGCAGGTCGATATGCGTGCCCAGCCGTTCGAGTGACTTGTCGATCGAGGCAACCGTATCCCGGTAGCCCCAGTCGCTCCAGAGTTTGTTGGTGATAAACAGATCGTTGCGCGGAATTCCTGACCTTTTTACTGCCCGACCGACCGCCACTTCGTTTCCGTAGCATTGGGCGGTGTCGATATGACGGTATCCGACGCTCAATGCGTCCGCCACACAGCGCTCGGTCAGCATCGACGGAATTTGATAGACTCCATAACCGATCCGGGGCATCGCATCACCGTTATTCAGTTTTATTGAACTTTCCATATCAAAATAATCTTAATAGTACAACGCCTGCGGCGATGAGCAGCAAACCGATGTATTGCCGGATACCTATCACCCTTTTTACAGCTCCCAGCCAACCGTATTTATCAATAAAGAGACTCATGGCGAGCATACCGCAAATGCTCGTAACCAGCAGCACCCCAATGCTCACCTTCGCCGCAAAGAAAGCAAATCCGGTGACAAATACGCCTCCGATGATTCCTCCCAACCAAGACCACCACGGACGGTCAAGTGAGAAAATCTGTGGAATATGGTTACGGTCGGAAGGAATACAGAGGATAATCACTATCAGCAGTACAGTCGCAGTGAGAAATGTAATCAACGCAGAATATATGGCC
>CAZVGH010000086.1:0-7567 GCA_964626515.1 uncultured Alistipes sp. | reverse complement strand
CATCGCTTCTGTCGATGTTCGCCGGTGCCGATTTCATCAAGACCTCGACCGGCAAAATCGACGTGGCGGCCACGCCCGAGGCGGCGATCGTCATGTGCACCGCCATCCGCGACTACTACGCGCAGACGGGACGCAAGGTGGGCTTCAAGGCGGCGGGCGGAGTTCGCACGGCTGAAGACGCGGCCCTCTACTACACGATCGTCGAAGAGATCCTCGGCAAGGAGTGGCTGACGCCCGAGCTCTTCCGCATCGGCGCCTCGTCGGTGGCCAACGCGCTGCTCACGGCCATCGAGGGAAGCCCCGTGAAATACTATTAGGCGGCGCATCGCCCCGCAATACGACGGGCGGCCGGCCTTCCTGCATCGGAAAGCCGGCCGCCCGCGTTTCGTTCCGCCCGTCCCTACGGCTCGCGGAAGATGTTGAAGCGCGCCAGCAGCGGATTGCGGCGGTCGAGCAGCAGGAATTCGAGCAGCAGCAGCACGAGGGCGATGCCGAGCGGCAGGCGGTACTGCTCGTCGAACTCCTCGAAGCGGATCATCGCCAGCTCGCTCTGCTCCATCTCGCCGATGCTGCGGACGATCTCCTCGAGCCCGATCGACTGTTTCGAGGCGCGGACGTAGAGGCCGCCCGTCTTCTCGGCGATCCCGGCGAGCGTCTGCTCGTCGAGCTTCGAGACCACCATCTCGCCCCGCTCGTCGCGGATGAAGTCGCCGCCGATGCGGATCGGAGCTCCTTCGGGGGTGCCGATGCCGATCGTGTAGATGCGGACGCCCGCCTCGGCAGCCCGCTCGGCGACCGCCAGCGCGTCGTCCTCGTGGTTCTCGCCGTCGGTGATAAGGATGATGACGCGGCTCTGCCCCTCCTCGCGTTCACCGGGGAAGGCGAGCAGCGCCTGTTCGAGCGCCTTGCCGACCGCCGTGCCCTGCACCGAGACGAGCGACGGATCGATGCGCCGCGCGAAAGCCTTGGCCATGCGGTAGTCGGAGGTGATCGGCAGCTGCACCTTCGGCTCGCCGGCGAAGACCACCAGTCCGACGCGGTCCTGCTTCATGCCGTCGAAGAGTTTCCCGACGGCGTATTTGGTGCGTTCGAGGCGCGAGGGCTCGAAGTCCTCGGCCAGCATCGAATTCGAGACGTCGACCACGAGCATCATCTCCACGCCGCGGGCCTTCTCCTCGCGGAGCTTCGAGCCGAACTGGGGGCGTGCGGCGGCCAGCACCAGCAGGGCGAAGGCTGCATCGAAGAGGACGAACTTCAGGACGATGCGTCCCGTCGAGACCTCGGGCATCAGCTCCGCGAGGGTGCGGAGGCTGCCGAAGCGCGCCAGACGGCGGCGACGACAGTGCGCCGCCCATGCGAAGAGCAGCGCAAAGAGGGGTACGGCCCAGAGGAGCCACAGGTATTGCGGATGTGCGAATCGGAACATGGCGTTACGGAATACGTTTCAGAACAAGCGTCGACAGCAGAAATTCGGAGCCGAGCAGCAGCAGCGCCGCAAGCAGCCAGCGCAGGTAGAGTTCATGGTAGGCGACGTGCTCGGCGACCTCGACCCGCGACTTCTCCATGCGGTTGATCTCGTCGTAGATCGCGCGCAGCTTCTCGCGATCGGTGGCGCGGAAATAGCGGCCGCCCGTGCGGTCGGCGATCGCCGTGAGGGTCTTCTCGTCGATCTCGACCTGCTGCTGCACGAAGGTCATCTGCCCGAACATGTCGATCGCGGGATAGGGCGCCATGCCCTCCGTGCCGACGCCGATCGTGTAGACGCGGATCCCCTGCGCCTTGGCGATCTCGGCCGCCGTCAGGGGGGCGATCTCGCCGCGGTTGTTCACGCCGTCCGTCAGCAGGATGATCACCTTCGACTTGGCCTCGCTCTCGCGCAGGCGGTTGATCGCCGTCGCCAGGCCGTTGCCGATCGCCGTGCCGTCCTCGATCAGACCGCTGCGGATGCGCGCGAGGAGCGTCTGCAGCGTTCCCTGATCGGTCGTGAGAGGCGCCTGCGTGAAGGCCTCGCCCGCGAAGGCGACCAAACCGATGCGGTCGCCGTAGCGGTCGGCGATGAAGGCGCCGGCGACCTCTTTGGCCGCCGTGATGCGGTCGGGCTTGAAGTCGCGTGCCAGCATCGAGCCGCTGACGTCGATCGAGAGTACGATGTCGATGCCCTCGGTGCTCGTGTGCGAGTACTGCTCGACCTCCTGCGGCCGGGCGAGCGCCACGACGAGCAGCACGAAGGCCGCGGCGCGCAGCACGAAGGGCAGATGCCGCAGGTAGTAGCGCACGGTCCGCGGCGCACGCACCGTACCGTCGAGGCTCGAGATACGGATCGCGGCACCGCCCTGCAGCGTCCGCCAGACGTAATAGGCGATCATCGGCACGAGCAGCACCGACAGCCAGAGATAATGCGGGGATGCGAAATGCATGTCTGTTCGAAATGAAGAATTAAAAATTAAGGATGAAAAATTGCGTCATCACCGGTTCGTTCGCGACAGGGTCGATTTGGTCGTCTTGACGATACTCGCCAGAATACTGGTCAGTTCGCGACCGTCCTCGAAGATGCTGCGATACTCGGTTTCGGTCAGATAACCGGCCCGATAGAGCAGCTCCAGCCAGTATTCGGTTTCGTAGGCCTCCTTCAGCGCGATGTGCATCTTGGCACTGAAATCCTTGCGGGTCTGTGCTCCTTCCGCTTCGCGGACATTGGCGCCGATGCTCGTTCCGCTCTTAAGCAGCTGTTTGGAGAGGACGTACTCTTGCCGCTGCTCCGTCACATGCCGGTAGAGATTCGCTATGCGCACGGCAAAATCCAAACTCTTCTGCATAATCACGTTCTCCGTTTTCATCGCGCCCGACTCCCTCCCATTTTTAATTTTTCATGCTTCATTTTTAATTCCGAAGGTTTACCAATTTTTCCGGCCGCGCACGACGACGCCCTGTTTCTCCTTGAGCTTCTCCTGCGTGCGGTCCTCCTGCGCCTGGATGGCGTCGAGCATCTGTTGCTGCTCCTGCTCCGATATACCGCTCTCGGGGCGCTGCGGCTCCCCCTGCCGGTCGGAGGGGTCGGATTTTCCGTCCGACGGATCGGAGGGCTGCTGCTCTCCGTTCTCGGGTTGCTGCGGCTGCTGCCGGTCGTTCTGTCCGCCGCCCTCGGGCTGCTGTTGCTGCCGGTCGTCGTTCTGCTCCTGCTCGCCGTCGCCGCCGCCCCCGCCGCCGTTCTGATCCTGGTTCTGGTCGTCGAGCAGCCGCTTCGTGTAGGCGTAGTTGTACTTGGCCTCCATATCGGAGGGATTCAGCAGCAGCGACTTGCGGTAGCTGTCGAGCGCCTCCTTGTACTTTTTCTGCTGAAAGAGCGCATTGCCGAGGTTGTAGAAGGCCTCGGCCCGCTCCGCGTCGCTGCGCAGCGAATCGGTCGCGGCGCGCTGCATCGTCTGCGTCGCCGTCTCGTAGCGCTCCGCCCTGCAAAGGGCGTTGCCAAGGTCGTAAAGCGCCTCGAACGAGGTCGGATCGGCCTCGAGCGCCTGCGTGTAGCGCTCGATGCTCCGCTCGTAGTTTCCCTTGTTGTACTGGCGGTTGCCCTTGCGCACGAGCGCGCGTTCGGGCATCTGCTGCGCCGAGAGCGTGCCGCAGGCGAAGAGCATCGCCACAATCAGTATCCGGTACATCGCTGTCATTCGTTTTCACTCATCGGCCCCTCCGCGGCGGCGGGATCCTCCGTCACGGGCTTCGTCTCCTCGACGAAATAGTAGGCCTTGTCGTAGTCGGTTTCGTTCTGTTCGGCCTCGGGCTCCGCCTTGGCGAACTTCACCAGATCGGCGTCGCGCAGGATCGCCGTGAGGTCCATGCGGGCTTTGTCGGGCAGCTCCACGCCGCGCATCGCCTCGATGATCTCGTCCGTGGTCATCTCCATCGCCCCGAAGCCCCAGCGGCCCGCGATGTAGGTGCGCAGGATCTCGGTCAGCCCCGAATAGTACTGCTTGAAACGGCTGTTCTGCCACAGCTTTTGGTGGTGCAGCGCCTCGAGAGCACGGATCGCGGCCACATGCGGCGGCACGGGCGGTGCGGGGCGGAAGAGATCCTTCAACCGGCGGCCGCGCCGCTTCAGCAGGCGGTCGACGCCCCACACGGCGGCCGCGGCGAGCAACAGCGCGAGGAGGCTCCACGCGACGTAGCCGCGAATCTCGGCGAAGCGGAACGGCAGCGTGCGCTGCGGCTTCAGGTCGAAGATCGCGTGCGAAGTCGAGTCGATCTGAAAAGTCCCCACGAGCAGCCGCAGCGAATCCTCGGCATAGAGCGTGTCGACGATATTCTTGTCGGCATAGAGCACCCCGGGAGCGCCGAGGTTGAGCCGGCCCTCCTCGAAGGCGGCCAGCACGTAGCGGCGGGCGAGCTTCAGCCGGCGGCCGTCGCGCGCGAGCGTGTCGACCGGCCGCACCTCGACCAGCTCGACGGCCTCGCGGTCGGGGCTCTCGAAGAGGGGGAACGAGACGGTCTGCACGAGGTCCTTCTCGACCTCGATCACCACCTCGAAGCGGTCGCCGATGAAGATGCTGTCGGGTTCGACGCGCGCCGTGACGCGCGGCCTCTGGGCCGCGGCAGCCTGCACGAGCAGCAGCGACAGCACGAAAAGCAGACGTTTCATCGTTGTTTGAAGAGTTTGATGAGTTCGGCCACGTAGTCGCCGTCGGTGGCGACCACGGCCGTGTCGATGCGGTTGTGTTTGAGCGTCTCGTCGATGCGGGCGGTCCGCTCGCGCCAGCGGGCGGCATAGTGCTCGCGCACGGCGCGCGACGAGGTGTCGATCCACGCCTTGCGGCCCGTCTCGGCGTCGCGCAGCTCCAGAATCCCCACGTCGGGCAGCTCGGCCTCGCGCGGATCGTAGAGGCGGATGCCGACCAGGTCGTGCCGCCCGCGGGCGATCTTGAGGGCGTCGTCGAGCGCCTCGCCGTCGCGCGACGGGTCGAGGAAATCGGAGAGGATGAAGGCCGTGCAGCGCTTCTTCGTGACGTTCGTGAGGTAGCGGATCGGTTCGGAGAGCTTCGTCCGCGGCGACTGCGGCTCGAAGTCAATCAGCTCGCGGATGATCGTGAGGATGTGGCTGCGCCCCTTCTTGGGCGGGATGAACTTCTCGACGCGGTCCGAGAAGAAGATGCAGCCCACCTTGTCGTTGTTCTGCGCGGCCGAGAAGGCCAGCACGGCGGCGATCTCGGTCATGACGCTCTGCTTGAGGCGCCCGGTCGAGCCGAAGAGCCGCGAGGCCGAGACGTCGACGAGCAGCATCATCGTCAGCTCGCGCTCCTCCTCGTAGACCTTGATGTGGGGCGTGCGCGAACGGGCCGTGACGTTCCAGTCGATATCGCGGACGTCGTCGCCCGCCCGATACTCGCGCACCTCGGAAAACGACATGCCGCGGCCGCGGAAAGCCGTGTGGTACTTTCCGGCGAATATCTCGTTCGACAGACCGCGGGTCTTGATCTCGATCTTGCGGACGCGTTTCAGGATATCGTTCTCGTTGTCACGCATCGCATTAGGGCACGATTACGTTGTTCAGGATGTCGGTGATGATCTCCTCGGTGGTGATGTTCTCGGCTTCGGCCTCGTAGGTCAGGCCGATGCGGTGGCGCAGCACGTCGTGGCAGACGGCACGCACATCCTCGGGGATGACGTAGCCGCGGCGGCGGATGAAGGCGTAGGCGCGGGCCGCCTTGGCGAGCGAGATCGAGGCGCGGGGCGAACCGCCGTAGGCGATGAGCGACCCCAGCCGGTCGAGGTTGTACTCCTTCGGCTCGCGCGTGGCGAAGATGATGTCGACGATGTAGCGCTCGATCTTCTCGTCCATGTAGACCTCCTCGACGACGCGGCGCGCCTTGACGATGTCTTCGGGGGTGACGACCTTCTGCACCTGCGGCATGCCGGCGCCCGAGAGGTTCATGCGGACGATGTCGCGCTCCTCCTGTTTCTTGGGATAGGAGATGCGGGCCTTGAGCATGAAACGGTCGACCTGCGCCTCGGGCAGCGGGTAGGTACCCTCCTGCTCGATAGGGTTCTGCGTGGCGAGCACGAGGAAGGGCTGCGGCAGGGGGAAGGTCTCGTCGCCGATGGTCACCTGGCGCTCCTGCATCGCTTCGAGCAGCGCCGACTGCACTTTGGCCGGCGAGCGGTTGATCTCGTCGGCGAGGACGAAGTTGGCGAAGACGGGGCCCTTGCGGACGACAAAGTCCTCGTTTTTCTGCGAGTAGATGAGCGTACCGAGCAGGTCGGCGGGCAACAGGTCGGGGGTGAACTGAATGCGCGCGAAATCGGCGTCGACCGCCTTGGCGAGCGTCGTGATGGCCAGCGTCTTGGCCAGACCCGGCACGCCTTCGAGCAGGATGTGGCCGTTCGAGAGCAGACCGATCAGCAGCGTGTCGACCAGATGGCTCTGACCGACGATCACCTTGCCCATTTCGGTGCGCAGCGTATCGACGAAGACCGACTCGCGTTCGATGCGCTCGTTGAGTTCCTTGATGTTGATGAGTTCACTCATGGAAATATCGGATAGATTGAATGTTTGTTTGCAGTTTCGCTTCCAACGAACGAATGTACAAAATTATTGCAAAAAACGGAAATTTTCAAGCGGAGAAGGCGGAAACAGCCCCGAAGCGCAGCGGGCGAAGGGAGGGGGAGGCAGCAGAGAGCGGCAGGCAGGCGGCAGGGGCGGGCAGGCAGCAGCCCTTCGCTAATTTTGAATCTTGAATCTTGAATTTTGAATTTTTCGTATCTTTGTCCTCCCAAACGAACATCCGAAGATGGAATCCGAGATCCTCAAAGGCCTGAACGACGCCCAGCGGGCGGCGGTGGTCGGTTACGACCGCCCGTCGCTCATCATCGCGGGTGCGGGCTCGGGCAAGACACGCGTGCTCACCTCGCGCATCGCCTACATGATCGAGCAGGGGGTGAAACCCTACCACATCCTGGCGCTCACCTTCACCAACAAGGCCGCCGCCGAGATGCGGGCCCGCATCGAGCAGATGATCGGCGACAGCAGCCGCTACATCCGCATGGGCACCTTCCACTCCGTCTTCTCGCGCATCCTGCGCGAGAATGCCGAACGCATCGGCTTCCCGCAGTCGTTCACGATCTACGAGCCGAACGACGTGAAGAACCTGCTGAAGACGATCGTCCGCGAAATGAACCTTTCGGACGACAAATACAAGCCCAACGTCCTCGCGTCGCGCATCTCGCAGGCCAAAAACACGCTCATCACCCCGGGCGCCTACCTCTCGCGCACGGCCTGTCTGGCCGAGGACCGGCAGGCGCAGATTCCCGAGTTCGCCAACATCTACAACGAATACTGCCGCCGCTGCAAACGCAACGGCGCGATGGATTTCGACGATCTGCTGCTCCAGACGAACATCCTGCTCAAGGACTGCCCCGACGTGCTGGCGCGCTACCAGGAGCAGTTCAAATACATTCTCGTCGACGAGTATCAGGATACGAACTACGCCCAGTACATCATCATCCGCCGCCTCTCGCAGCTGCACGGCATGGTCTGCGTCGTGGGCGACGACGCGCAGTCGATCTACTCGTTCCGCGG
>CAZVGH010000085.1:0-7626 GCA_964626515.1 uncultured Alistipes sp. | reverse complement strand
ACGAGATCCGCAAGCGCGGTTACAAGAAGGTGATGCTTATTACGGACAACGATCTGGTGAAGTTCGGTGTCGCCGCCAAGGTCGAGGAGGTGCTCCGCGGTGCGGAGATTCCCTACGAGATCTTCTCGGAGATCAAGCCCAACCCGACGATCAAGAACGTGCTGGATGCGCTGGCCGCCTTCGAGAAGGCGGGTGCCGACTGCATCGTGGCGCTGGGCGGCGGTTCGTCGATCGACACGGCGAAGGCCGTGGGTGTGATCTACAACAACCCCGAATTCAAGGACGTCCGCTCGCTCGAGGGCGTGGCTCCGACGAAGAACCGGGCCGTGCCGACCTTCGCTCTGCCGACGACGGCGGGTACGGCGGCCGAGACAACGATCAACTACGTCATCACGGACGAGGAGAACAAGAAGAAGATGGTCTGCGTCGATCCGAATGATATTCCGATGTGCGCGGTGATCGACTGCGAGCTGATGATGTCGATGCCCAAGGGCCTCACGGCTTCGACGGGTATGGACGCCCTGACGCACGCGATTGAGAGCTACATCACGCCGGGTGCCTGGACGATGAGCGACATGTTCGAGACGAAGGCGATCGAGCTGATCCACGAGCATCTCTACAACGCCGTGCAGAACGGTGCCGACGTCGTGGCCCGCGAGGGGATGGCCGAGGCGCAGTATATCGCCGGCATGGGCTTCTCGAACGTCGGTCTGGGTATCGTACACTCGATGGCACACCCGCTGGGTGCCTTCTATGACACGCCGCACGGTGTAGCCAACGCACTGCTGCTGCCCTATGTCATGGCCTACAACGCCGAGTCGCCCGCACGGGCCAAGTACCTCGGCATCGCCAAGGCGATGGGTGTCGATACGACGGGCATGTCGGTGGACGAGGGCGTCGAGGCTGCCATCGAGGCGGTTCGCGCGCTGTCGCTTTCGATCAAGATTCCGCAGCGTCTGCGCGAGATCGGCGTCAAGGAGGAGGATCTGCACGATCTGGCCGTCGCCGCCTTCAACGACGTCTGCACGGGCGGCAACCCGCGTCCGACGTCGGTCGAGGAGATCGAGGAGCTCTATCACATCGCCTACTAACGGAAGACGGCGATGGAGGTATTGCTCGGATTATTGATTATTGCCGTCGGGAGCTTCTGCCAAAGCAGCTCCTACGTCCCCATCAAGAAGGTCCGCGAGTGGTCCTGGGAGAGCTTCTGGCTCACCCAGGGCTTCTTCGCGTGGCTCCTCTTCCCGCTGCTCGGCGCGCTGCTGGCCGTTCCTGCCGGACACTCGCTCGGTGAACTGCTGACGGCCGGCAACGCATTCCGCATCTGGATGACCATCCTGTTCGGCGTGCTGTGGGGCGTCGGCGGCCTGACCTTCGGCCTCTCGATGCGCTACCTCGGCGTGGCGCTCGGTCAGTCGATTTCGCTCGGCACCTGCGCGGGCCTCGGTACGATCCTCGGCCCCGTGATGCTGCACCTCTTCTATCCCGAAGCGGGACATCTGGAGAAGCTCACCGCCGCCGTGCTGATCGGTGTGGCCGTGACGCTGCTCGGTATCGCCATTATCGGCGTCGCCGGCAGCATGAAGGCCGCCTCGCTCTCCGAGGAGGAGAAGCAGGCCGCCGTCAAGGACTTCAACTTCCCGAAGGGCATTCTGATCGCCCTGCTGGCAGGCTTCATGAGCGCCTGCTTCAACATGGGCCTCGAGTTCGGCGGAACGCTGCATTTCGACGAGACGGGCGAGATGTTCAAGTCGCTGCCCGGCACCTTCTTCGTGACGCTGGGCGGTTTCGGGACGAATGCGGTCTACTGCCTGTGGCAGAACGCCCGTAACAAGAGTTTCGGCGACTACGGCCGTCGGGAGCTCTGGGCGAACAACCTGCTTTTCTGTGCGCTGGCCGGCGGTCTGTGGTATTCGCAGTTCTTCGGACTGAGCCTCGGCAAGGGCTTCCTGACCGAGTCGCCGACGTTGACGACCTTCGCTTTCTGCATCCTGATGGCGTTGAACGTCACCTTCTCGAATGTCTGGGGCATTCTCCTCAAGGAGTGGAAGGGGTGTTCGCGCAAGACGATTGCGGTGCTCGTGGTCGGCATTGTCGTGCTGATCGTATCGACCTTTATTCCCGAGCTGCTGAAGTAGGAGAGCGGCGCTCGGCGTCCTCTCCGGCTGCGGGCGACCGCGGCAATTGTAAGACATAAACCAAAAACAAGCAAACATGTTGAAATCTATTCTCGAAAACCGTCCCGCACTGAAGGCCGAGATCGACAAGGTGGCCGAAGTGGCCGGCTATCTCTGGCAAAAGGGGTGGGCCGAGCGCAACGGCGGAAACATCACGATCAACATCACGGAGTTCGTCGACGACGAGATTCGTCAGATGCCCGCCATTTCGCCTGCCTATCCGATCGGTACGGTGCTGCCCTCGCTGAAGGGCTGCTATTTCTTCTGCAAGGGCACGAATCGCCGCATGCGCGATCTGGCCCGCTGGCCGATGGAGAACGGCTCGGTGATCCGCATCGCCGATGACTGTGCGTCGTATGTCATCATCGCAGACAAGGCTGTGAAGCCGACCTCGGAGCTCGCTTCGCACCTCTCGATGCACAACCAGATGATCGAGAGCGGCAACGGCTACAAGGCTGCGATCCACACGCACCCGATCGACCTGATCGCCATGACGCACAACCGCGAGTTCCTGCAGAAGGACGTGCTGACGAACCTGCTGTGGTCGATGATCCCCGAGACGCGCGCCTTCTGCCCGAAGGGGCTGGGTATCGTGCCCTATTACATGCCTTCGTCGGTGCAGCTGGCCGAGGCTACGATCGAGCAGCTGAAGGAGTACGACGTGGTGATGTGGGAGAAGCACGGCGTCTGCGCCGTCGGTCCCGATATCGTCGAGGCGTTCGACCAGGTGGACGTGCTGTCGAAGGCTGCACAGATCTATCTGACGGCCAAGTCGATGGGATTTACGCCCGAAGGTACGTCGCAGGAGCAGATGGACGAGCTGAAGCGCGCCTTCAACCTCTGATCCGCTCCGACGGAACGAAAAGCGGCCGGCCCGAAAGGGCGGCCGCTTTTTTGCTGCCCGATATCGCTGCAAAACTTGTGTGTTTTTGCAATTTTGATTAATTTTGTCAAACTCACTGAAAAAGGTTGCAACCGGGATGAAAAACTGGCAAGCGAGTGTGCGACGTGCAGCCTTGTTAGGAGAGAATCTGTTAACGAACCGATTAAACTTGCATCATGAGCCGTTCTGCCCGCATCAGGAAACCGATTACCGCACTCCTTTTCACTTTGACCTTTATTTTCAGTCTGGGGGCTCAAGAGCTTCCTCGGGTGATCGTACTTACGGACGCAGAGACCGATGACCGCTGCTCGATGGTGCACTTCCTTTTGCATGCCAACGATATGCAGGTGGACGGCATCATACAGACCAACTCCTGTTTTCAGCGCAAAGGCTGGAGCCATGAGCCGTGGCTTAAAGAGATGATAGAGGCGTACGGCAAGGTATATCCCAACCTTAAAGTCCACGACCCCCTCTATCCGACCCCTGAATACCTTCTCTCCCGTGTATATGTCGGAGATGAAAACCCCGACCATGTCGTGTTTAGCGGCGGTCAATGCAAGCAGCTGCTGCCGGGAACCCCTTCTGTCATCGATCCTGCGGAATGGCCCGATACGCCGGGCTCCGACCGTATCGTGGAGGTGTTGCTTGAAGAGGATCCCCGACCGGTTTTTATTCAGTGCTGGGGTGGTGGAAACACGGCTGCCAAAGCGTTCGAAAAACTCAAGACCCGCTATCCCGAAGAGTATGACCGAGCCATCCGAAAAGCTGTGCTGTATTGCATTTGGTATCAGGATGCCGCAGGCCCCTATATCGAGCAGGCACACCCTCAGGCAACCATCCTGCTGAATCACCATTTCAGCGGCAGTTGGGATTACGGGACCATGACCAATACCGCCTCTTTCGTAGACAACTACATGCATAACGGCAAAAATCCCCTGGGTGACTTGTATACGCAGCCCTATATCAGCGAGGGGGATACGCCGGCATTCCTGTACTCGCTGGAAAACGGTCTCCGATCCTACGAAGATCCTGCATATGGAGGCTGGGGAGGCAGATTCTACAAAGTCAAGGGCTTTGAAAAGGTCTATCGCGATACCGGATTCGGCGAGCTGCGCGAATGGATAGAACCCGCCATGCACGATTTTCAGGCTCGCTTGCAGTGGTGTATTACCCCCGAATACCATAAAGCCAACCACAAACCCGTGATCGAGGTGGCCATGGGGCTGGATCACACCGTGTACGGCGGAGATACGGTAAGACTTCAAGCGGAGATTACCGATCCCGATATTTTCGATGTGGAGGCCGCCTGGAAATCCCGTGGCGACATGTGGGCCCAAAAAGGCGTCACGAAAGAGTTCGTGGCGGCCCATCCCGAGCGATTCCATACGCCGTGGCGGTGTGCCTGGTATCAGTATCCGGCCGGATCATACAATGGGCATGTCGATCTTCACATGGGTTCGGAGAGAGATCCGGAGATGTGGTTTGTGGCTCCGGAGGTGGATGCTCCGCAGACGATCCATGTGATCCTGGAGGCTTACGATATGTCCGTGCCGCGTTTGACCTCTTACGCACGATTTATCATCACTGTAAAGCCCCGCGAGTAGTACAGTCACATGCGCCTTAATAACGAGTGCGTGTCCGAAGGAGCATTTTTTTCGTCTCTTTCGGAGGTTGTCGAATAGAAAACAAAACACCTGCAAAACATTTGTTTCACAGGTGTTTTCTTGCGGTGCGTAGGGGACTCGAACCCCTGACCCCGTGCGTGACAGGCACGTATTCTAACCAGCTGAACTAACGCACCGTTTGCTGATTGCGAGTGCAAATATACGTCTTTTTTTTGAACCGACAAGGATTTTCGTTACTTTTTGAAGAAAGAAAATTGCACGCTTCCGTAACTGCGTAATTGCCAAAAGTATGGGTGCGTATCAAATGTTTTCCCCTTCGGGTGCTCGAAGATGAGCATGCCGCCTTCGCGCAGCAGTTTCCCTTCGAGAACGAGGTCAATGACCGCCTCGCTTCCCTCCAGATCATAAGGCGCATCGGAAAAGATCAGGTCGAACTGTTTTGCGCAACTTTTCAGATAGAGAAACGCGTTGGCTTTGGCGACATAGAGATTGTGCGCGCCGAGTTCGCGTGCAGTCCGACGGATAAAATCGGCGTGCACGGTGTTGATCTCGACCGAGGTGACGCTGCGGGCCCCGCGCGATGCGAATTCGTAGCTGATTGAGCCCGTGCCTGCAAAGAGATCCAGCACGTCGCACGCCTCGAAATCGATGAGGTTCGTCAGCACGTTAAAGAGATTCTCTTTTGCGAAATCGGTCGTGGGACGTGCCCGAAGGTTGCGGGGCGGATTGATCGCCCGTCCTTTGTATAAGCCGCTTATGATGCGCATACGATCATCTTTTTGAACCGTTTTTTGTAGCTTCGCAGGTTGCCGGCCCGGTCGTCCAGCTGCAGCACGCAGCGTTTCGGGTCGATCCGCTCGCAGAGACGTTCGAGCAGATAGAGGCGGTCCTGCTCCGTCTCGACGGGCACCGCCTCGGCCAGCCGGAGCCCGGCGTCGAAGATGCGGATATAGACAACGTGCCCCGCGTCGCAGATGCAGACCGCGGGTTCCGCCGCTTCGACGGGTGTGAGCAGCGGGGTAGTGTAGCGCACCCCTTCACTGCACCATGCGGTAAGCGACGCCTGTGTCTCCGCCGTTACGGCGACAAGTGCGACGGACGCTCCGTCGGTGCTCTCCTGCGTTGCAGTTAGGATTCGCTGCTCCGCTGCGAGTGGCAGGCCGTTGGCTGCAAACAGCGCCTCGGGGTGCTGCGGATCGAAAGCCGCCTGCGGCAGCAGTACGGTTGCCGGGCTCAACAGTTCGACCTCCTCGGCGGCGCGCAGCGCCTCGATGGAGGGCACCGAAAAAAAGTGTCCATCCAACGTGAGCTGAACGGACACTCTTTTTGCGTGAGACGGTTGTCGGTTACTCCCAGTTACCTGCCTCATTGTTACCGGCCTCCATCGAACCGAACTTGATGCCCGGATAACGGTTGAAGTTGTTTACGTCGTCGTCGATCTTGTTGATGAGCTCCTGGCGGAACGTCAGCGTATCGATGAAGAGTTTGTAGGGCGCGCGGCACTCCACGATCGGAATGACGACCTTCGACTCGGTCGTAACGATACCGGCTTCGAGGATGTACTGGGCCTGCTTGCCGGTGCCCGGGATGTAACGCAGATCGGCAACATCCTGAGCCGAGAGCTTCTTGGGCGAGAAAATCGTATCGATAACGGCCACCTTGAACTTCTCGACGTTCTTCTTGTTCTGGCGCTTCAGCATGGCGAGACCCACCGAGTCGTCATCGTCGTAGATCTTACGCTCGAGCTCGAGCGTATCGTTCAGGATGAAGGCGGCCAGCGTGTCGAAATCCGACGTGAAACGCTGGTACTTCGACTTGAAGGCGCGCTCGGCCGTGCGGATGTCCTTGATGCGCTCGATAACCTGCGCACGCTTGGCTTTCAGTTCGTTCTCGAAGCGGATGGGCGTCGAGATCTGCTTGTAGATGATCCATACGAAAGCGACGATCACTACTGCCAGAAGAAGTTGGGCGATTTTTTTCATTTTGTATTTGAGTATTTGTTATTAATTTTGTCCTGTCAATGCACGAAACGATGAATAGTTCGAATATCGCAGCCCAAATTTACGCTAAAATTTGTTTCGAAACAACTCTCGGACAAAAAAAAATCGTAGAAATGTTGTCCGAATACCTCGCGGACTCCGATTTTTCGAAGATTTTTGTGCTGAACGGCTATGCGGGTACGGGCAAAACGACCCTGATTGCGGCTGTCGTGGCGGCGCTGAAGGGGTTGGGCATGCGGACCGTGCTGCTGGCTCCCACGGGGCGGGCGGCGAAGGTGTTGGCGCGCTATTCGGGCGAAAAGGCGTTGACGATCCACAAGCGCATCTACCGCGAACGGACCAATGCCGACTATGAGTCGAAATTCACGCTCGATCTGAATCGCGAGCAGGGGGCGCTCTTTATCGTCGACGAGGCCTCGATGCTCTCCGACGATTCCGGCGGCGGCTTCCGCTTCGGCAGCGGGTCGCTGCTCGAGGACCTCGTGCGCTACGTGCGCAGCGGCCGCGGCTGCCGCCTGATGCTCGTAGGCGACAGCGCCCAGCTGCCGCCCGTCGGAGCCGATTGCAGCCCCGCGCTCGATCCGCCGACCCTCGACCGCTTCGGCGATGTGGTCTACGCCACGCTCGACGAGGTGGTGCGCCAAGAGCATACGTCGGGTATCCTTTTCAATGCGACACTTGTCCGCTGTATGCTCGAACGGGGATTGTACGAGGTGCCGCGCTTCGATCTGCATTTTCGGGACGTCGAGGCGCTGCAAGGGGGCGATTTCCTCGACCGGTTGCAGGATGCCTATGCCCGCTACGGGCGTGACGAGGTGATCGTCATCACCCGCTCGAACAAACGCGCGAACCGCTATAACGAAGGGATCCGCCGCAATGTCCTCGGCGCCGAGGAGGAGATCGAGAGCGGCGACATGCTCATGGTCGTCAAGAACAACTAT
>CAZVGH010000084.1:0-7746 GCA_964626515.1 uncultured Alistipes sp. | reverse complement strand
CCGTCAGCACGGCGTCCCACTGGGCCTCGGACATGCGCATCATCAGGCCGTCCTTGGTGATGCCGGCGTTGTTCACCAGAATGTCGATGCGGCCGAAATCCTTGACGATCTCGTCGATGACCTTGTGGGTCTCTTCGAAATTGGCCGCGTTCGACGCGTAACCCTTGGCCTTGACGCCCAGAGCGGCGATTTCGGCTTCGGTAGCCTTGCCGTTTTCGTCGATCACCAGGTCGGTGAATGCCACGTCGGCACCCTCCGAAGCGAATTTCAGCGCGATGGCCTTGCCGATGCCGCGTGCGGCACCCGTCACGACAGCCACTTTTCCTTCGAGTAATTTCATAATCTTCAAATATTTTATCGTTGAATCGTTCTGTTCGAGCGACACAAAGGTAGGAAAAATATTTCAAACATCGCCGAGTCCCTTGAATTTCGGCAAAAGATTGCTTATCTTTACTCTTCGAAAACAAACAATCCCTCATATTATGAAAAGAGATTCCCGGATTTTCGAGTTGATCGCCGCCGAGCGCAGCCGTCAGACGCACGGCATCGAGCTGATCGCATCCGAAAACTTCGTGAGCGACCAGGTGCTGGAAGCCATGGGGTCGGTGCTGACCAACAAATACGCCGAGGGCTATCCCGCAGCCCGCTACTACGGCGGCTGCGAGGTCGTCGATCAGGTCGAAAACCTCGCTATCGAGCGCCTCTGCCGGCTCTACGGCGCCGAATACGCCAACGTACAGCCCCATTCGGGCGCCCAGGCCAACATGGCTGTCTTCTTCGCCTGCCTGCAACCGGGCGACACGTTCATGGGCCTCGACCTCGCACATGGCGGGCACCTCTCGCACGGCTCGCCGGTCAACATGTCGGGCAAATATTTCAAGGCCGTGGGCTATCGGCTCGACGAGGCGACGGGTCGCATCGACTACGACGCCATGGAGCGTCAGGCGCTCGAATGCCGGCCCAAGCTCATCGTGGGCGGCGCTTCGGCCTACTCGCGCGAGTGGGACTACCGCCGCATGCGCGAAATCGCCGACAAGGTGGGGGCGTTGCTCTTGGTCGACATGGCCCACACGGCGGGTCTGATCGCCGCCGGGCTGTTGGACAATCCGGTGAAATACGCACACATCGTCACCTCCACGACACACAAGACCCTGCGCGGCCCGCGCGGCGGCATCATCCTCATGGGCAAGGATTTCGAGAATCCATGGGGCCTGACCACACCGAAAGGCGCCGTGAAGATGATGTCGCAGATCCTCAATTCGGCCGTCTTCCCCGGCATCCAGGGCGGGCCGCTCGAACATGTCATCGCCGCCAAGGCCGTGGCGTTCGGCGAAGCGCTCGATCCGAGCTACAAGGAGTACCAGACGCAGGTGCAGAAAAATGCCCGCGCCATGGCCGAGGCCTTCGCCAAGCGCGGCTACAAGATCGTGTCGGGCGGCACGGACAACCACCTGATGCTGGTCGACCTGCGCACCAAGTTTCCCGAGCTGACGGGCAAGCAGGCCGAGAAGTGCCTCGTGGCGGCCGACATCACGACCAACAAGAACATGGTGCCGTTCGACAGCCGCTCGCCGTTCCAGACGTCGGGTCTGCGCTTCGGTACGCCCGCCATCACGACGCGCGGTCTGAAGGAGGAGCAGATGGACGGCATCGTCGAGCTCATCGACCGCGTGCTGCGCGACCCCGAGAACGAGGCGAACATCGCTGCCGTCCGCAAGGAGGTCAATGCGCTCATGGAGAACTACCCGTTATTCGCCTGGTAGCGTCATGCAGGAGATTCTCGCCTTTCTCGACGACCTGCGGCACAACAACCGCAAGGAGTGGATGGATGCGCACCGCGCCCGCTACAAGGAGCTGCGCGGCCGTTTCGAGGCGCTTGTCGCCGAGCTGATCGAAGGGTGCGCCTCGTTCGATCCCTCGGTCGGCGGTCTCACGCCGAAGGATTGTACCTACCGCATGAACCGCGACATCCGCTTCTCGCCCGACAAGTCGCCCTACAAGACCCATTTCAGCGCCTTCATCGCCCCCGGAGGCAAGAAATCGGGACTGGCGGGTTACTATTTCCACGTCGAGCCCGAAGGCGAGGGGACTTTGATCGGTTATTCATGTCTGGCGGCAGGGCAGGTCTGCCTCCCGCCCGCCGTGCTGCGCAGCATCCGCGAGGAGATCGTCGACCACGGCGATGCGATGCTCGCTGCGATCGCAGCCGCCGACGGCTTTGCGATCGATGAAACGAACAAACTGCGCCGCGTGCCGACAGGCTTCGAAAGCGGCACGCCCTATGACGAACTGCTCAAACTGAAGGATCACTGCCTGATGCGGCGGATGGCGACCGCGGAGCTCTTCGAAGCGGATCTGCTCGAACGCCTCGTCGCCCGCTTCCGCACGACGCAGCCCTATATCGAACAGCTCAATCGGGCGATCCGCTATGCCTACGAGGAGATGATGTAGGGGAGCGCTTCGAACATCACGGAACGGGTGCGGCCGAGAGGTGCCGCACCCGTTATTTTTCGGGATCGGTTGTTTTTCTAAAATTTTCGTGGAAAAATTTGCAAGCCGAAAGGATGCGCCCTATCTTTGTCTACTGCAATTTTCGTAAATCATCATGAAACGCATGTTTGTTCTTTGGTGGTCCGTCGTGTGGGCGACGGCCGCCCTTGGCGCGGAGCAGCCGTGGTGCTGGCCCCTCGCGGGCCGCACAGCGGGGGAGGAGATCCTCTATGCGCCGCAACAGTACATTGCCCGGGAGCAAAATTTCGACCGACTGTATATCGGAGGCGAAGCGGACGAGCGGATCGTGGCGCCGGCGGACGGTACGGTGTACGCCTTCGGATTCGTCTACTTACATTCGCAGACCTATATGGTCTCGTATGACGTCGACGCCTCCCGACCTATGGACGAACAGCTGGAGGAACTGGCTGCCCGTGCGGACCGCAGCAGCGTCGAACCCGCTTTCATCACGGGCAGCATCTCGCTGCGGCTGGCGGATGGACGGCGGATTCACCTGACGGGTATCCGTTTCGACCGTCATTTCAAAACAGGCGAACGGATCGCCCGCGGCGAGGTGCTCGGACGGCTGCACCGCAGTTTCCACGCCATTCCGCGTCCGTCGCTCGCCGTCGGCGTCTCCTCTTCGCAGGGACACCCCGAGGATCCGATGACCCCCTTCGGCTTGCAGTCGACCTTCCTGCCGCCGCAGACACAGGCCGTCAGGGAGCGGCTTTCGGCCGAGGAGGCGACGGCCGATTTCGCAAAGATCATGGCGGTGCTGCGCGAGGCCTATCCGTCGCTCGACGACACGGTATCGCCCGAACAACTGGCGGCATTCGAGCGTGAAGCGGCCGATTCGCTCGCGAGCGGCATTTCCCGCAACCGCTTCCACTATCTGTTGAGCCGCCTGGAGGCGCTGGTGCACGATACGCACCTGCATCTCTATCCCGACGAACACCGGAAACGGACCGGCTTCATGCCCCAGCTCTTCATGGGATGGTACGGCGACAGCTGCGTCGTGACGATGACGCAACGGCGCTATGCCGACTATGTCGGACGGCGGATCGCGAAGATCGACGGCCTCACGGCCGATTCCGTCCGCCGCTACATGTGCTCGCGCATTGCAGGGTACGATGCCGCCGTCGAGAGCGTGCTGGAAGAGCAGTTGGGCTACGCCTGCACCTTTGTAAGCAGCGACCTGTGCGACCAGACCTTCGAATTCGCCGACGGCGAGACCCGCACGTTCCGCGGTTCGCGGTCGACGGGCGTCGCATCCGACTTCACGCAGACGTTCCTCGGCTACATGAACCGCAACGTGCATCGGGAAGGCTACGAGCGGCGGATGATCGACGACTCGACCGCCTGCCTGAGCCTCTCGACCTTCAAACTCGACGAGGTGGCGACCGACCGCATCGTCGGCTTCATCGACTCGATCGCCCGCAGCGCGGTTCCCAACCTCGTCGTCGACCTGCGCAACAACGGCGGCGGCGAAGTGAAGGTGCTCAACCGCATTCTCTCGTGCCTGCTGGAGGCGCCGAGCCGCAACAAAGGGGCCATGAACGTCGTCCCGAAGCGGGGCGGTTATGTCTCCTTCGAGGGTTGCTGCCTGAACTACACACCCGAAATGGAGATCTTCGGCGGCTACGAGCCGCTGCCCGACGGGTCGGGTTATTTCAGCACGGAGGGGTGCGAGCGGGTGCAGCCCGATTCGACGGTGCGTTACCGCGGCCGCATCTATGTGCTGGCCGATGCAGGCTCCGCCTCGGCCGCGACGCTCTTTCCGGCCGAGATTCTCCGCAACCGACGCGGGGTGGTGGTCGGCCGCGAGACGGCGACGGCCTTCCACTACATGACGGCGCTTAAGTTCGCGGATATCCGCCTGCCGAACTCGGGATTCCAGTTCCGTGTCCCGCTCGTGCGCTGCATTTACGACACGACGCGCAACGAGCGGATTCCCCGCGGCCGCGGCGTGCTGCCCGATTATCCCGTCGCGCTGACGCAGCGCGAGATGTTCGAACAGCCCGATTCGATCCTGCACTATGCGCTGCAACTCATCGCCGACGGCCGCTACCTGACGGGCGATGACCCGTTCGCCGCGAACGATGCCGCACCCCGCCCGAAACGGCGCGCGGGATTGTGGATCGCGTTGTGCGCCGTGCTGGGAGCGGGCATGACCTGCCTGCTCCGACGCCGCGCATAGGTGCCGCAGCCTGCCGTGCAGTCATAAAAACAGCCGGGCTCCGCAAAAGGGCCCGGCTGTTCTTCTGTCGGCATTCGTTGTTCACTCCACCGTCACCGATTTGGCCAAGTTGCGCGGCTGGTCCACGTCGCGTCCCTTGTAGACGGCGATGTAGTAGGCCAGCAGCTGCAGCGGGAGCGAGGCGACGATCGGCATGAGGCACTCCGTAATGACGGGCACTTCGATCGTGTAGTCCGCCGCGCGGCGCACCTGTTCGTCGTTCGCCGCGATCACGGCGACGATGCGGCCGCCGCGCGCCTTGATCTCCTCGATGTTGCTGGCGGTCTTCTCGTAGGTGTGGTCGGGCGTAGCGATCACGACCGTCGGCATCTCGGCGTCGATCAGCGCGATCGGACCGTGCTTCATCTCGGCGGCAGGGTAGCCCTCCGCATGGATGTAGGAGATCTCTTTGAGTTTGAGCGCACCTTCGAGCGCCGTGGGGTAGTTGTAACCGCGGCCGAGGTAGATGAAGTTGTGAGCATAGGTGAAGATCTTGGCCAGCTGCTCGACCTGCGGGCCCACCTTGAGCACCTCCTTGAGGGTTTCGGGCAGCGCGACGAGGGCGCCGGCCACCTCGCGGTAGTATTCGGGGGTGACGGTGCCTTTTTGACGGCCGATCGTGAGGGCGAGCATCGCCATGACGGTCACCTGACCCGTGAAAGCCTTCGTCGAGGCTACGCCGATCTCGGGACCGACGTGGATGTAGGCGCCCGAGTCGGTCGCGCGGGCGATCGACGATCCGACCACGTTGCAGATGCCGAAGACGAAAGCACCCGCCTTGCGGGCCAGTTCGATAGCAGCCAGCGTATCGGCCGTCTCGCCCGACTGCGATACGGCGATCACGATGTCGTCCGCATGGATGATCGGGTTGCGGTAACGGAACTCCGAGGCGTATTCGACCTCGACGGGAATGCGGCAGATCGACTCGATCAGGTGTTCGCCGATGAGGGCCGCGTGCCACGACGTGCCGCAGGCGACGAAGATGATGCGCCGCGCCTTGAGAAAACGGTCGCTGTGGTCGATGACGCCCGAGAGCTTCACCTCGAGTGTCTCCTCGTTGATGCGGCCGCGGATGCAGTCGACGATCGTGCCGGGCTGCTCGTAGATCTCCTTGAGCATGAAATGGGGATACCCGCCCTTCTCGAGCTGCGAGATCGAGAGCTCGAGTTTCTTGATGTTGATGCGGCTCTTGTGGTTATCGAGCGTCACGACCTTCAGCGGCTTGTTCCGCTCGATGATGGCGACCTCGCCGTCGTTCACGTAGACGAACTCCTGCGTGTATTCGATGATCGAGGCGGCGTCCGAGCTCAGGAAAAATTCCCCTTCGCCGATGCCGACCACCATCGGGCTGCTCTGACGGGCCGCGATGATGCGGTCGGGGTTGTTCTTCTCGACGACCGCGATGGCGTAGGCGCCCACGACCTGCTTGAGCGCCTGCTGCACGGCTTCGAGAAGCGTGCAGGCATTCGTCGTGCGGATATACTCGATCAGGTTGACGAGCACCTCGCTGTCGGTCGAGCTGCGGAAGGTGAACCCGTTCTGGATCAAGGCGTCTTTCAGCAGGCGGAAGTTCTCGATGATGCCGTTGTGGATCAAGGCGATGTGCTCCGACTCGGAGTAGTGCGGATGGGCGTTGACATCGTTCGGAACACCGTGCGTCGCCCAGCGGGTGTGGGCGATACCGATCGTGCCGGCGGTATGCTTGCCGTCGAGAAAATGTTCCAGGTCCGAGACCTTGCCTTTGCACTTATAGACGTTCAGTTCGCCCGTCGGCGACACCAGCGCCACGCCGGCGCTGTCATAGCCGCGATACTCGAGGCGATGCAACCCTTTCAACAGTACGGGCGCCGCTTCGCGCGGGCCGACATATCCGACAATTCCACACATAAGTTGAATGTATTTTCTGTTCCTTTTCGTTGTTCGGCTTTCCCGCATTTTCTCGGATGGGGAACCTGCGAGAGGGAAAAGCCGTTTTCTGCTCGCCAAAGATAATAAAAAGGAGCGAATACGCAAAAAAGGAGCAGGCAAAAACGTTTGCCCGCTCCTTCACCGGCTCTTTGCCGAAGCTGTACGCCGCCGCCTACTGCTCCGCGAAATATTTGTAGAACAGCGGAATCGTCTCGATACCGCGGTAGAACTGCTCCAGCCCGTAGCTCTCGTTCGGCGAGTGGATCGCATCCGCCGCCAGACCGAAGCCGATCAGCAGCGACTTGATGCCCAAAATCTGCTCGAATCCGCTGATGATCGGAATCGAGCCGCCCGAGTAAAAGGGCAGCGGTTTCTTGCCGAAGGTCTCGCGAATGGCGCGCTCGGCAGCCCGATAGGCGGGCATGTCGGTCGGCGCCACATAGGGCATGCCGCCGTGCAGCGACTTCACGCGCACCTTGACGCTCTTCGGTGCAATCGCCTTGAAATGACGCTCGAAGAGCTTCGATATCTCGCGGTAATCCTGGTCGGGGACCAGACGCATCGAGATCTTTGCCGAGGCCTTCGACGGGATCACCGTCTTCGTTCCCTCGCCGATGTAGCCGCCCCAGATGCCGTTTACGTCGAGCGAGGGGCGCACGCCCGTCCGCTCGATCGTCGTGTAGCCCGCTTCGCCCGCGACGTCGCCGATCTCCAGCGCCTGTTTGTAGTTGCGCAGCGAGAAGGGTGCCTTGTTGAAATCCTTCCGCTCCGAAGGCGTCAGTTCGCGCACCTTGTCGTAGAAACCGGGGATCGTTACGCGCCCCTCATCATCGACGAGCGAGGCCACGAGCTTCGCCAGCACGTTGGCCGGGTTGGCCACCGCGCCGCCGAAGAGACCCGAATGCAGGTCCTTGTTCGGCCCCGTCACCTCGACCTCCATGTAGGCCAGTCCGCGCAGACCGCAGGTGATCGACGGGGTCTGCATCGAGATCATCGAGGTGTCCGAGACGAGGATGATATCCGCCTTGAGCAGCTTTTTGTTGCGGGCGCAGAAGCCGTAGAGGCTCGGCGAACCGATCTCCTCCTCGCCCTCGAGCATGAATTTGACG
>CAZVGH010000083.1:0-7756 GCA_964626515.1 uncultured Alistipes sp. | reverse complement strand
TGCTCGACGGCGGACTGGAGGACGAGCTCATCAATCGCACCTACCTCGAGCGCGCCGAAAAGAGCATCGACCGTCTGATCAACATCGTCAACGATCTAGACACGATCAACACGCTCGAGAACAACATGAACCGCCTGAAGCGCGAGACGTTCGACATCGTGGCGCTGGCGCGCGAGATCGCCGAGCAGGCCGAGATCGAGGCGGACAAGAAGCGCATCCGCATCCATGTGAAGGGGGCCGAGAACCTCCCCTCGAATTTCTGGGTGCAGGCCGACAAGCACTTTATCGGGCAGGTACTGGTCAACCTGATCATCAACTCGATCCGCTACGGCAAGGAGGACGGCCAGACGCGCGTGCATTTCCGCGACCTGCTGGACAAGATCCTCATCGAGGTCGAGGACAACGGGCAGGGCATCGCCAAGGAGGACCAAAAGCGCATCTTCGAGCGTTTCTACCGCGCCGACAAGAGCCGCTCGCGCGAGCAGGGCGGCACGGGGCTCGGTCTGGCGATCGTCAAGCACATCGTCGAGGCGCACGGCGAACGCATCACCGTCCGCAGCACCCCGGGCGAGGGCTCGACCTTCTCGTTCACCCTCAAGAAGATTCCGCTGAAGGAGCTGGACAAACACTGACACGCTTCGGATCCCGTCGCCGCGGCCGTCCCGACACGGGGCGGCTGTCGCCGTGAGGAGGGCACCGCACCGCGGAGCCTCAGGCGGGAGCCCGGCACAACATTCATCCGCACATGCTGCACACACTCTCCGTCGTCTGGGATTTCGATCCCGTATGGATTCGGATCGGCTCGTTCGATATCCGCTACTACGGCCTCATGTGGGCCCTGGCGATCCTGATCGCCGCCAAATTCTTCGACAACTTCGTCAAGCGCGAGGGGCTGCCGACCGAGATCTCCGAGTCGGTCTTCCTCTACGGCACGCTGGCGACGGTCTTCGGCGCCCGCATCGGTCACTGCCTGTTCTATGAACCGGCGGAGTATCTCGCACAGCCGTGGACCATCATCACGGGCTTCCGCGACGGCGGCATGGCGAGCCACGGCGCCGCCATCGGCCTGCTGATCGGTCTGTGGCTCTTCTCGCGCAAAAACCGCATGCCCTACCTCTGGTCGCTCGACCGCATCATGATCGGCGTGCCGATCGGCGGAGCGATCGTCCGTCTGGGCAATCTGTTCAACTCGGAAATCTTCGGCGAGGCGACCTCGCTGCCGTGGGGCTTCGAGTTCGTCCGTTCGGCCAAATGGGTGCACGAATACGCCCCCGCAGCGGTCCACCCCACACAAATTTACGAGGCGCTCTGCTATGTGGCGACCTTCGCCGTCATGCTGTGGATGTATTACGGCCGCGACCTGGCACGCCGCCGCCCGGGATCGGTCTTCGGCGTCGGGCTCGTGGGGATCTTCCTCTCGCGGTTCCTCCTCGAGTGCATCAAGACTACGCAGGAGCATTTCGAGGAGGGCTGGGCGCTCAACATGGGCCAGCTGCTTTCGATTCCCTTCATCCTGCTGGGCAGCTATATGATTTATCGGGCCTTCACGCGTCCCGCCGTCGCCGTGGAGCCCCTCCGTACCACCAAAAAGTAAGATCCGCATGAGTACCCATCCGATGGTCGCCGAGGTGAACCGCCTCGTAGGCGATGTGCTGGCGGCAGGCTTGCCGCTGGCGCTGCCCGGCATCGGGACGCTGCGCCCCGAGCATCGTCCCGCCCGCCGCATCTCGAAAACGCAGCTGCTGCCGCCCGCCCGCGTCATCGACTTCTCGTCGACCGTCGAGGGGGTCACGCTGGCCCGTCGTCTTGCCGAAGCAGCCCACTGCACGGAGGAGCAGGCGGAGGAGATCTACCGCCGCTGGCTGGGATACACGCTGCAGGAGGAGGTGCTGACGATCGAGGGGATCGGCACGCTGAAGATGAAGCATTTCGCCCTCGATCCCGATTTCGACCGGCGTCTTAATCCGCAGGGGAGCAAACCGATTACCGTGCGTCGCCGCCGGCGGTTCGACTGGACGATCGCCTTCGGCATCCTCGCTATCGTGGCGGCGGCCGGCATCGGCGGTTACAGCTACATGCTCTGGCAGGAGGAGCGCAACGGCGACAAGCTGCACAGCTCGCCTATCGCACAGCAGCCGTCCCGTCCCGCAGCCGAAACGGCCGTTCCCGAAACGCAGTCCGCCGAGGAGCCCCGACAAGAGGCGGCCGCCACGGCAGAGGCCCTCGAGACGGTGCCCGCAGAACAGTCGGCAAAACAGCCTGTCGGACAACCGGAGGCGCCAGCACGGAGCGACGCCCGTCCACAGCCGAACACGCCGCAGGAGGGTGTCATGACGATGAGCCCGGGACGATACTACGTCGTGCTGGGCGTCTTCTCGACGGTCGAGAATGCGACGCGCGCCGTCGACGAGACGGCCCGCAAGGACGGTTCGCTGCGCTGCGGCATCTACCGCTTCGGCAGCAAATGGATGGTCTCGCCGTTCGAATCGGCTGACGCGGAGGCCTGCACGCTCTTCCGCAACGCCCACGCAGAGCAGTTCCCCGACATGTGGATCTACCGCGCCCGCTGATGAAACTCTCGGAGATCGTACTGCACATCGTCGATCGGGGCTACATCGGACCCGTGGCGGCGCTCGTACCGCGGCAGACTTATCGATACGCCTGCTGCGGCGCGCTCAACATGGCGCTCGATGCCATGTGGTATGCCGTCATCTATAATTTCATCGTCGCCCACCGCAACGTCGATCTGGGCGTGATCGTACTCTCGCCGCACATCGCCTCGATGGTCGCCGTCTTCCCGATCACCTTCTTCAACGGTTTCTGGCTCAACCGCCACGTCGCCTTCCGCCGTTCGCCCGTACCGCAGGGGAAGCAGCTCCTTCGCTATGCCCTCTCGATCGCGGGTTCGCTGCTGCTGACCTACGCCGGATTGAAATTCTTCGTCGAGGCGTGCGGCATCTGGCCCACCCCGTCGAAGGTGCTGACGACCGCCGTCACGGTCGTCTACAGCTACCTCGCCGCCAAGTACTACACCTTCCGCGGCTGCGCTTCGTCGTGACGCACCGCCGGGGCTCCCCGACCGTCCGCAACGACGCCATAGCCCGCACGGCGGCATAAGCGGTCCCTTTCGCACGGACTTGCGGTCCGATACCTCCGACACGGCGGCATCGGACCGCCGTCGTTCTCTTTCGCGCTTTTTTCGCCCGCAGTGGGGGCGAATTCCGATTTTTTTTCGTTACTTTGAAAGATCAATCAAGCGCAACATTCACGACCATGTCCATTGTACGCAATACGGAGAGCGATCTCGACTTCGAAAACAAAATCCGCCCGCAGGAGTTGGGGAACTTCGCGGGGCAGGAGAAGATCGTCGAGAACCTCCGCATCTTCATCAAGGCGGCCCTCATGCGCGGCGACTCGCTCGACCATGTGCTGCTGCACGGCCCCCCGGGTTTAGGCAAGACGACCCTTGCGAACATCATCGCCAACGAGATGGGGGCCCAGCTGCGCGTCACGTCGGGTCCCGTGCTGGACAAGCCGGGCGACCTTGCGGGCCTTTTGACGAACCTCAATCCGGGCGACGTGCTCTTCATCGACGAGATTCACCGCCTAAGTCCGATCGTCGAAGAGTATCTCTACTCGGCGATGGAAGATTTCAAGATCGACATCGTGCTCGACAAGGGGCCTTCGGCCCGGTCGATCCAGATCGAGCTGGCACCCTTCACGCTGATCGGCGCCACGACCCGCAGCGGCCTGCTCACCTCGCCGCTGCGCGCCCGCTTCGGCATCCAGTGCCACCTCGAGTATTACGACACGTCGGTACTGGCGGGAATCGTCCGCCGCTCGGCAGGGATTTTAGACGTCGCCATCGACGACGATGCGGCACTCGAAATCGCCATGCGCTCGCGCGGTACGCCGCGTATCGCCAACGCCCTGCTGCGGCGCGTGCGTGATTTCGCCATGGTCAAGGGCGAGGGTCGCATCGAGCTCAAGATCACCAAATTCGCCCTCACGGCGCTCAATATCGATTCGCGCGGTCTGGACCAGATGGACAACAAGCTCCTCACGACGATCATCGAGAAGTTCGGCGGCGGCCCTGTGGGGCTCAACACAATCGCCACGGCCGTCGGCGAAGATGCGGGGACGATCGAGGAGGTCTACGAGCCGTTCCTCATCAAGGAGGGCTTCCTGAAGCGCACCCCACGCGGCCGCGAGGCGACCGAAAGCGCCTATCTGCACCTGGGTTACAATACTCCGCAGGGCAAAGAGGCGTCGCTCTTTTAAGACGAATTCGAACAGACGGAGATCGCGCGGAGATGCTTTTGCAGCATTTCCGCGCGATTTTTGCTGTTCCGTGCCGAAAACGGAACGACCATGAAAGACACTGTCCTCGATCACGAGGCCCTCGCCTACCACGAAGCCGCCCCGCGCGGCAAGATCGGCACCCGCCTGACCAAACCCCTCGCCACGCCGCACGACCTCGCGCTCGCCTACTCGCCCGGCGTAGCAGCCCCCTGCCGCGCCATTGCCGAAAACCCGGCAGCCGGCTACCGCTATACGGCGAAGGGCAACCTCGTCGCCGTCGTCAGCAACGGCAGCGCCGTGCTCGGGCTGGGTAACATCGGCGCGGCGGCCGCCAAACCCGTCATGGAGGGCAAGTGCATGTTGCTCAAAGGGCTGGCGGGGATCGACGCCGTCGATCTCGAGATCGACGAAACGGACCCCGAAGCCTTCATCCGCACGGTCCGTGCGCTGGCCACGGGATTCGGCGCCCTGCTGCTGGAGGATATCAAGGCACCCGACTGTTTCCGCATCGAGCAGGCGCTGCGCGAGCAGCTCCCGATCCCCGTGCTGCACGACGACCAGCACGCCACGGCCGTCGTCGTCGCGGCGGCCGTCATCAATGCGGCGAAGATCGTCGGCAAATGGATCGAGAGCCTGCAGGTGGTCATCAACGGCGCAGGCGCCGCAGCCCTCGCCTCGGCCCGCATGCTGCTGCACATGGGTGTGCGGCGCGACCGTCTCGTCGTCTGCGACTCGCTCGGCGTCATCACGACCGAACGGCCGCTGCTGCACGACTACAAGCGCCCCTTCGCCACGACGCGCCGCATCTCGAGCCTCGCGCAGGCGCTCGAAGGAGCCGATCTCTTCCTCGGCCTCTCGGTCGGCGGGCTGCTCTCGGCGGCCGACGTCCGTTCGATGGCGCCGTCACCCGTCGTGCTGGCGCTGGCCAATCCCGACCCCGAGCTTTCGCCCGAAGCGGCGAAGACGGCCCGCCCCGATCTGGTCTATGCCACGGGACGCTCCGACCTGCCGAACCAGGTGAACAACGCCGTCGGCATGCCCTACATCTTCCGTGCGGCCCTCGACACGCAGGCTTCGGCGATCAACGACGAAATGCTCCTCGCGGCGGCCGAGGCGATCGCGGCACTCACCGAGCAACCCGTGCCGAACGACCTGCTGCGAACCTACGGCCTCACCGACCTCTGCTTCGGCCGCGAATACATCCTCCCCCGGGTACTCGATCCGCGGTTGCCGGGCGCCGTCGCCACGGCAGTGGCCAAGGCGGCCGTACGCACGGGCGTGGCACGCCGTCCGATCGACGATTGGGAGCGCTACCGCGCCGAGGCTGCCGCACGACGCAATCCCCGCAATAAAAAGGAGACGGCGATTTAACTCGTCGTCTCCTTGCTTTTCGGGGCACGCGCGGTACCGTTCCCGCCCTACGCTTTGTGCGTCATGATCTCGAGCACCATCCGGTCCGTCTCGCACATGCCGTCGCGGCCGATGCGCGTCAGGTTGCGGATCGAACGGTCCACATCCTCCTCGATAATTCCCTCGACCGACGTGACGCAATGGTCGTCCATCGCCATCATCGCCGAGAGCACTGCCGTGGAGACACCGCTCGTCACCTTCATCGCACAGCTGGGTTTCGCGCCGTCGCAGATCATGCCCGTCAGGTTGGCGATCATGTTCTTCACGGCCGCCACGACCCGGTCGTAGCCGCCGCCCATCAGATAGGTAATGCCGCAGCTCGACCCCGTCGCCGCCACGACACAGCCGCACAGGGCCGACAGACGGCCGAGCGACTGTTTGATATAGATCACCGTGAGGTGGCTCAACGCCAGCGCGCGGATCGTCTGCTCCTCCGAGGCCCCCGTCTCCTCGGCATAGACCGCCACGGGCAAAGTTGCCGCAATGCCCTGATTGCCGCTGCCCGAGTTGCTCATCACGGGAATCATCGCCCCTGCCATGCGGGCGTCGCAGGCGGCTGAGGTGTAGGAGAGGATATGCGAAAAGATGCTGTCGCCCATGATCTGCCGTTCGCGGGCGCAGCGCATCGTGCGGCCGATGGCGTGGCCGTAGGTTCCCTCGAACGAGCGCTCGGCGGCCTCCTTGTTGAGCCGCTTCGTCTCGAGGATGAAACGCAGTTCGTCGAGCGGCGACTCGGTGGCGAACTCCCAGACACGGCCGAGGGAGAGCGGAACAGCCTGCTCCTCGGCACTCTCGCCTGCCGCTGACTGCCGTTCGTCCAGTTCGACGACGCCGTCATGCGCCAGATAAACGAAATGCGTATGACCGCCCGCGATAATCGCCACAGCCTGCCGTCCGGCGGCCGAGACGGAGACCTCGACATAAAGTTTCTCCTCGATCCCCTCCTTCAGGGCGATCGTGATCCGTTTCTCGTCGATCAAGCGGCGCCCCTCCTCCACGGCCTCGGGGGTTACGTCGCGCAGCACCTCCAACGCATAGGCCGAACGGCCTACCAGCGCGCCGAGGGCCACGGCGATCGGCAGGCCGATCATCCCCGTGCCCGGAATACCGACACCCATGGCATTCTTGAGGATGTTGGCACTCAGCTGCACCTCGATCTTTTCGGGACGCGTGCCCAGCAGCTCGGCTGCACGCGCCGTACACAAAGCCACGGCGATCGGTTCGGTACAACCGATGGCGGGAACCACTTCACGTTGGATCAGGGCGACGATTTGCGCCCGTTCGACGGCAGGAATCATAGCGGGTCTCTGGTTTTATAACATACAAATGTAGCAAAAATCCGTTATATTTGCCAAAAATTTCACCGATGAAAACCCCGCCTTTCACGGTCCGCACCGCTTCGGAAAAGGACCTTGACGCCGTCTGCGATCTTGTCGCGGAGGCAGTTGCCGCATTGCGACGCAACGGCATCGACCAGTGGGACGAGCTCTACCCCGACCGGGCGCAGTTCGCCGAGGATATTCGGCGGAACGAGCTGCGGCTCGTGTTGTGCGCAGGTCGGCTCACGGCGCTCTATACCGTCAACGACCGGTGTGATCCTGCCTACGCAAACGGCGCCTGGTCGTCACCCGCAGCGTCGTTTCGGATCATTCACCGGCTCTGCGTCGCCCCCGCCCGCCAGGGAACGGGGCTCGGCAGCGCCGTCATCCGCCGCATCGAAGCAGAGCTGCGGGAGCAGGGCGTCGGCGCGATCCGGCTGGACGTCTTCACACAGAATCCCGCGGCGCAGGCACTCTACGTACGAGCCGGCTACCGTCCCGTCGGCTTTGCCGACTGGCGCAAAGGGCGGTTTCTGCTCCTGGAAAAACGGTTGCAGACCGCATAAGATACACGCAGCGGTCGGACTCGGGAAGTCCGACCGCTGTGCATAGAACACGTTACGCGCGCCGTCAACGATTCTTATACATCTCCTCGTAGTATTTCTCGTAGTCGCCGGAGGTGATGTTGTCCATCCACTCCTGATTGTCGAGGTACCAGCGCACGG
>CAZVGH010000082.1:0-7855 GCA_964626515.1 uncultured Alistipes sp. | reverse complement strand
GAGCGCAATGCCAAATTTATTTGGGCATTGCCGAGGCCTGAGTATCTTCGGCTTCAGCCAAAGATACGAATAAGCCGATAGAAAAAGGCAAGCTTGCTTGCATTTTGCCGTGGGCGGGGTATCTTCGACGTTAGTCAAAGATACGAAAGGCCGAGCGCAAAAGCCTGCGAAAAGACAAACGCAGCCGAAAAAAATCCGTTTCGGCGCGTTTATTGTCTGGAAAGGCGCAAAACGTCATTCGTTATGCTGCATCTACACGCCCTGCGCGGACGGATCTTCAAGGCCATCTCGCGCATTCAGTTTTTCGTGCTGCTGGTCTGGTGTTTCGGCATCCTGCTCGCCTACCTCGTCGGCATGTACGTCTCGGGCTCGATCCACTCTGCCTCGCGCTGGATGGGAGCCATGCTCGCCTGTTCGTCGGTGGTGGTCGTCCTGCAGAAATCGGGCTACAAGGAGTCGCTGCAGGTAGGGCTGATCCGCGTCTTCGGCACCTTCTGCGGCGCCCTGATCGCCTATCTCTACCTGCGGCTGCTCCCCTTCTCGGTCTTCGGCATGCTCCTGACGGTCTTCCTGCTCGAGATGCTTTTCATGGCGCTGAACATCTACAACAACGGCCACATCGCCACCATCACGCTGCTCATCATCATGCTCGTCTCGCAGATGCACCCGTCGGTCGACCCCGGCATGAACTGCGTGCTGCGCTTCATCGAATCGGCCGCAGGAGTCGTCGTCGGCGTGGCGCTGCTATGGATCATCGAACACTGGAACCGCTACCGGCAGCGGCTGCTCACCCGCGGCGCCCGCACCGACGGCGCACCCGTCGACATGGACACCATGCCGCTCCGCTGGGGGCATCTGCGCGTGCTGGCCATCGCCTCGCTCGGGCAGGTGACGGGGGCCGCCGTCTCGACGCTGGTCGGCGTCATCGTCCCCATGATACGGATCGTCGGCCGCCCCGACCTCTCGCCGCTGAGCCAGGGCATCGTCGCCTCGGCGGCCCTCGTCGGCATCATGACCGGCTCGATCCTCTTCGGCCGGTGGAGCGACCGCCGCGGCTATCTCTACTTCTTCCGCCTCTGCCCCGCCCTGATTCTCGGCGCCGCTCTCTTCGGCTACCTCTTCGACACGATTCCGGCACTGGTCCTCGCGCTCTTCGCCATGGGCTTCGGCATCGGCGGCGGCTACAGCCTCGACTCGGACTACATCTCCGAGATCATGCCGCGGCACCTGCGGCAATGGATGGTGGGTGCCGCCAAGGCCTGCTCGGCATTCGGCAGCATCTTCGCGGCCGCCGCGGCGCTCTATCTGCTGCGCGTCTGGCAGGATCCGTCACGCTGGAGCCACCTGCTCCTGCTCGTCGCCCTGCTGGCCGTCGTGATGCTCGCCACGCGCATCCGCTTCGCCGAAAGCCCCGGCTGGCTCATGGCCCACGACCGCGCGGAGGAGGCCGAACAGGCCGTCCGCTACTTTCTCGGCGCAGACGTCCGCATCGGCGATCTGCGGCAGAAGCCGCGCAGCAACGAGACGCCCCGTCTCGGCTGGGGCGCCTTCTTCCGCCGCGACCGGCTGCGCAAGACCCTCTTCTGCGGCATTCCCTGGGCCTGCGAGGGGGTGGGCGTCTACGGCGTAGGCGTCTTTCTGCCGATGCTGGTCATGGCGCTCGGGCTGAGCCACGGCGCCGACGGCAGCTTCGGGCAGCTCGAGCACTCGGTCCGCACCACGCTGCAGATCAACTGCTTCATCCTTCCCGGATTCGTGCTCGGCCTGCTGCTCGTGCGCCGCATGCGCCACGTACGGCTGCAGGCGGGCGGCTTCCTGCTCGCGGCCGTCGGGCTCGCCCTGCTGCTCGTCGCCGACCGGCTGCACTGGCCCGTAGCGGTCGCCGTGGCGAGCTTCATGTTCTTCGAGCTCTTCCTCAACGCGGGACCACACCTCGTCACCTTCATCCTCCCCTCGGAGATCTACTCCGTCGCCGAGCGGGGCGAGGGAGCCGGACTGGCCGCCGCCTTCGGCAAGGCGGGCGCCGTCGTCGGGGTTTTCTGCTTTCCGCTGCTCATCCGCTGGGGCGGCGTGACACTCGCGCTGCTCGTGACGGCGATCCTGCAGCTCGCCGGCGCCTGGGTGACGGCAGCGCTGGGACGCAGCGTCCTGCCGCCCGACGGGCGAAACGCCTGAAACGCCTGAAACGCACGACGGCCCGCCTCCTGTTCGGAAGCGGGCCGTCGTCGCATCAGGCGGCAGCCGTCAGTGTTTATTGTGCCAGTCCGTGTGGTCGGGATGGCGGTTGTCGTCCAGCCGCAGCAGCGGCAGCAGGAAGAGCCACGTGGCGAGGCAGAAGGGAGCCGTCAGCGTGGCAATGCCGAAGGGGGCGACGAGCATGTTCATCCCCGCCTGCACGAAGAAGGTCACGGCGATGCCCAGCAGCGCCCAGACGGCCGAGCGCAGCGAGGGACGGTAGAAGACCGTCGCCAACGCGATGGCCGTCAGCACGGGGCTGAAGCCGTAGAGGCCGTGTGCGACGGCGCTCCCCGAAGCGCCGAACAGCAGCGCCATGCAGAGCGCCAACGCCGAGCCGATCGCCGTCCACAGGGCCGCCCGCCAGTTGCTGACGGCGAGGCCGACGAGGAAGAGCAGCCCCGTCACCCAGGAGTCGATCAGAAAGACCTGTGCTACCCCCTTGAGCCACCAGGCGAGCAGATCGGCGAACGAGAAGAGGCCCGCCGTCGAGAAGGTTTCGGTCAGCGCCGGAGCGGAGAGGTTCGGTGCGGGGATCCCGTGCAGGGCGCGGGCCGCGAGCAGAAAGAGCCAGGTGCAGAGGACGAACGGGAAGGTCATCGAGTTGATCTTCCAGGGGGCCATCACGTTGTTCAGTCCCGTGCGGACCCACGTGGTGAGCGCCGCGCAGAGCACCAGCGCCAGCCACATCCATCCCGTGCTGCCCAGAAAGGTCGGGAAGGCACAGCCGACCAGTACGCCGTTGAAGCCCCAGAGCCCCTCGTCGCCCTCGTTCGAGGGGAGTTCGAGCAGACGGCCCGTACAGGTCGAGACGACCAGACCGACGACGGCACCCCAGGCGACGGCGGGCGTGCCGCCCTGATAGGCACCCCAGAAGATCCCGATCAGAAAGAGCAGGCCGCACCAGGCGTTGTTCTGGAACATCACCTGCCCCGTGCCGCGCAACAGCCGGCAGAGCAGACCGACGGGTGTCTCCGCCTGTGCGGCGGGGCACTCCGTTCGAGCATTCGATTGTTTCATCGTGTGTGTGTAAGTGAATTTGGTTGCAAAAATAATAAAAGGATATCGGATTGTCACGCAATTCGTGCGGCCGGAAGCGTTTCGGGCCGCGGCCGTGCGGGCAGGGCGCCGTGCGGCGGCACGGGGCGCTCCGG
Source organism: uncultured Alistipes sp. (assembly GCA_964626515.1). Taxonomy (GTDB): domain Bacteria; phylum Bacteroidota; class Bacteroidia; order Bacteroidales; family Rikenellaceae; genus Alistipes. The sequence goes on along the minus strand of CAZVGH010000082.1, from coordinate 4,466 downwards.
ACACGGCCGTTCGGAGGCACGCGCCGCAAGCAGTCGCCCCTTCCCGGCCCGGCTACCGCCACGGGAACTCCTCGAAGAGCGGTCGGCCCTTGACCTCGAGCCGCACGGACGAACAGAACTCGCGGACGAGCCGTTTCACGGGGCCGCTCTCCTCGCCGAGGACCTTGTAGAGCAGGCCGCAGCGGTTGGGTAGCCGCGAGATGCCCGCCGCCAGCGCGCGGTCGCGGTCGATGAAGGCGCGCGTGCGGCTCCAGATCGCTTCGGCATGCGGCTCGGGGGTGAGCACCACGACGTTGGCGAAGACGTCGAAGCCGTTCATGGCCCCGACCGTCTCGGGCGACCGTTCGGCGGGGCGCACGAGGAACTTCTCCCGAAAGAGCCGTTCGCCGTCGGGACGCTCGGCGCGCGTGCGGACCGACAGTAGGTCGTAGCGGAATCGTTCGCCGCTGTGCTTGCGGCCGCTCATGTAGATCTCGGCGTAGACGAGCGTCGCCGAGGGTGCGATGCGGATCGTCGTGTCGGCGACGAAGCGGGTGTGGCGGCAGGGAATCGTCGGCTCGGGGAGGTACTCGAGGTAGGCGTCCTCCTCCAGTTCGAACCGCTGCGTCAGCCCCGAATAGTTGAAGCGCATCTCGGCCAGCTTGGTCGCCGCCCCCGTCGAGAGGTGGGCGAAGGCGCCGCGGCGCACCGTGAAGTGCTGTTCGTAGCGGTCGCCGTCGACGTTCGGGCCGCCCGACGAGAGGATGTAGACGCAGGGCATCTCGGGCATCTGCTCGTCGAAGTAGAGCGCCTGCTGCACGATGAGCGGCGCACGGCGCTCCCAGTCGCGCAGCACCGACCGCCCGTCCTCCCCCAGTTCGAAGCCCAGCCGCAGGTAGCCCGTCTTGCCGGGCGTCCCCACGGGCATCGCTTCGGGCTCGGAGAGGTAGGGGCGCAGCTCGCGAAGGCCCGCGGCGGCGTTCATCGGCATTCGGCGGGCTCCTCCTGCCGCCGCAGGTCGATGTCGAAGAGAGCCATGTGGCGGATCAGGCCGATCAGCTCGTCGATCCCTTCGCCCGTCATGCAGTTCGTGAAGACGAACGGCTTGCCGGGGCGCATCGCCTCCGAATCGCGCCGCATCACCTCCAGATCGGCATGCACGTAGGGCGCCAGATCGGTTTTGTTGATGACCAGGATGTCCGACTGCGAGATGCCGGGGCCGTCCTTGCGGGGGATCTTGTCGCCCGCGGCGACGTCGATCACGTAGATGAAGAAGTCGACCAGCGCGGGGCTGAAGGTGAGCGTCAGGTTGTCGCCGCCCGACTCGATGAGGACCACGTCCCCGTCGGGGAAGCGCGCCTCCATCTCCTCGACGGCCGCGAGGTTCATCGAGGGGTCCTCGCGCACGGCCGTGTGCGGGCAGGCGCCCGTCTCGACGCCGATGATGCGCTCCTCGACGAGCACGCCGCGCAGCATTTTGCGCACGTGTTTGGCGTCTTCGGTCGTCACGACGTCGTTCGTGATGACCAGCACTTTGTAGCCCATCTCCAACAGACGGGGCGTAACGGCCTCGATCAGGGCGGTCTTTCCCGATCCGACGGGGCCGCCGATGCCGATTCTGCAAGTATTGTTCATGGTGGTTTAGGGATGTGTGATTGCGTCAGTTCATGAAGAGGCGTTGCAGCCCCTGTTCGTGCAGCGAGGCGAGGATGTCGAGCTGCGGCACGAAGGCGTGCATGTCGTCGGGAGCCAGCTCGCGCGCCTCTTCGTAGAGGGCGTCGCACTGCTCCGCGAGGCGGAAGAGGATGCGCTGCGTATCGTAGTGCGAGACGCGCACGCAGCGCAGGGCGGCGTTGAGCGCCATGCTCGCCACGCCGTACTGCTGCGCGCAGAAGAGCGACCGTTCGTCGATGCCGCAGGCGGCGAAGACGATTCCCTGCGCTGCGGGACAGGTCCCGGGGGCGCGGCCGGCCGCGATGTCGGCGAGCCACCGCCCGAGCAGCGCGTCGTCGAACAGCCTCACCGCCAGCTCGGCCAGCTTGCGGCCCATGCGGCAGGTCATGAGGCGCCCCTCGCCGTTCGTGCGGCTCTCGAAGGCGTAGCGGTCGACGTCGAGCAGACGGTCGTAGTCGCCGGCGAGGCGGCTGCGGTGGGCATGCAGGGCGGCCACGCCGTCCGTGCAGGCGCTTTGCACGACCAGATCGCCCGTGAAGCGTTCGAGCGACGCCGCATCGTGCACGAGCCCTTCGGCGACGGCCGTCTCGAGGCCGTTCGAGAAGGAGAAGGCGCCGACGGGCAGCGCCGAGTCGGTCAGCTGCAGCAGCCGCAGCAGCACGGCCGTATCGGGCATGCCGGACGCACGGCGGCGGGATGCGGCGGGACGAAATGCGGAGCGGCTCATTCGACCGACAGGTGTTCGTGACGGTGCGCGTGTCCGCCGTCGTGCGCATGCGGATGCGCATGGCAGGTGCCGTCGGCGTGCCGGTGCAGGTGGACGTGCGGCGCGTCGCAGGCATGGGCGTGCGCGTGGCGGTGCACCTCGCTGTCGGGCCCCGTCCCGCCGAAGAGGCGGCGGATCTCGTGCGGCGCCAGGTAGGGAATCACCTCCGAACCGGGCCGGAAGGCGTAGGTGATCCGCTCGATGCGGTGCGTGTGCAGCACGCTCTCCATCACCTTGCGGTCGACCGTCAGCGGGATGTAGACCTGCGTGCCGCGCACGACCGCGGGCCAGTGCTGGTTGCCCACCGCATGGCCGAATTCGAGCGCCGTGCGGATCGCCTCGGCGGGTGCGAGTTCCTCGAGGCCGCCGAGATCGGCTACCAGCACCTCGTTCAGCTGCAGGCGGACGACGACCAACCGCCGCTCGTCGGGATGCCACGCGAGGATGTCGCCGTCGAGCAGCTGCGTGCGGCGCTGCAGGGCGACGGCACACTCCTCGCCGCCGCGGCTGCAGGCGACGAAGCGGCTCTTCTGCGCCGTCCACTGGTCGAGCTCCACGACGTCGACCGTCGCCGAGCGGCTCGTCTCCGCCCACTGCGCATCGCGCAGGTTGCCCAGAATTTCCGTGTAGATGTTCATGATCGGGAATGGATTGGGATTGAATCGAAAAAAGCCCGCTGCGGAAGCCTCCCCGTCGGAGAGGGCTTCCGCAGCCGGGCAGCGGTCAGCTGAACCAGTAGAGCTGGCTCAACGGGAATTCGCGGGCGGGTTTGAGCGCGGCGCGGACGCCGTTCACGAGCACGTCGAACGTTTCGGGATTGACGTCGATCGAGGGGGTGCCGCCGTTGAGCACCATATCGAACTTCGTGAGCTGGCGCGTGCGGCGCACGGGGCGCACCATGCGGCGGAGCGACAGCCGTTCGGCGATGCCGCTGTCGCAGGCGGCCGCCGAAACGAACGAGAGGCAGGTCTCGGGCATCGCCGGACCGAAGCCGCCGTACATCGGCCGATAGTAGCAGGGCTGCGGCGTAGGCAGCGAGGCGTTCGGATCGCCCATGTTGGACCAGTTGATCAGGCCGCCCTTGATGACCATCTTGGGCTTGGCGCCGAAGAACTGCGGCTCCCACAGCACCAGATCGGCCACCTTGCCCTTGGCGATCGAGCCGAGGTAGTCGGAGACGCCGAACGTGATGGCGGGATTGATCGTCACCTTCGCCAGATAGCGCAGCACGCGGAAGTTGTCGTTGCCCTCGGCATCCTCCTTGAGGCGGCCGACGGCGTTCTTCATGAACGAGGCCATCTGGAAGGTGCGCAGGAACGACTCGCCGATGCGGCCCATCGCCTGCGAATCGGACGAGACCATCGACAGCACGCCGAGGTCGTGCAGGACGTTTTCGGCGGCCTGCGTCTCGGGGCGCACGCGGCTTTCGGCGAACGAGACGTCGGACGGGATCTTCGGATTGAGGTTGTGGCAGACGACGATCATGTCGAAGAGCTCGGCCTGCGAATTGATGCCGAACGGCAGCGTCGGGTTGGTCGACGAAGGCAGCACATAGGGCATCGAGGCGACCTTCAGCAGGTCGGGCGCATGGCCGCCGCCCGCACCCTCGGTGTGGTAGGTGTGGATCGTGCGGCCGTCGAGCGCGGCGATCGTGTCCTCGACGTAGCCGCCCTCGTTGAGCGTATCGCTGTGGATGGCTACCTGCACGTCGTAGCGGTCGGCGACGTCGAGCGCCGCGCGGATCGCCGCGGGGGTCGAGCCCCAGTCCTCGTGGATCTTCAGACCGCAGACGCCCGAGAGGATCTGCTCCTCGAGGGGGCCGGCCACCGAGCAGTTGCCCTTGCCGAGCAGACCGACGTTCACGGGCAGCCCCTCGATGGCCTGCAGGATGCGGGCCGTATTCCAGCAGCCCGAGGTGATCGTCGTGCCGTTGCTGCCGTCGGTGGGGCCGATGCCGCCGCCGAAGAGGGTCGTGATGCCGTTGCTCAAGGCGGCGTAGGCCTGCTGCGGGGCGATCATGTGGACGTGGCCGTCGATGCCGGCGGCC
>CAZVGH010000081.1:0-8005 GCA_964626515.1 uncultured Alistipes sp. | reverse complement strand
GTCTCGAACTTCGAGTCGTTCCAGGCCAACCGCCTGAAGCTCCGCTACCGCGACGCCGAGAAGAAGATCCGGCTGGCCCACACGCTCAACGGTTCGTCGCTCGCCCTGCCGCGCATCGTGGCCGCGCTGCTCGAAAACAACCAGACGGCAGACGGCATCCGCATTCCGGAGGTATTAATTCCCTACACGGGATTTGATATTATCAAATAAAGTACTATATTTGCATAACACAAACACACAAACTTAACACTAACACGATTATGGCTTACAAAATTACCGACTCCTGCGTTGCCTGCGGCACCTGCATCGGCGAGTGCCCCGTAGAGGCTATTTCGGCCGGCGATATCTATGTCATCGATCCCGACACGTGCATCGACTGCGGCACCTGCGCAGGCGTTTGCCCGAGCGAGGCGATCGTTCCGGGCGAGTAATTCGCATCCGGTGCACCCGCTCCGCAGTCGCGCCCGTTCCGCTCGGGCCGCCGCGAAAGAAGTGCACGAACGACCGAACAAAAAAGGGACCCTTCCGTGAAGGGTCCCTTTTGCTTTGGTGTCCTAACATCCAAACGTGCTTCGCGCGACTTGTTCGAAGAGCGTGCTGCGAGCTTGTCAGCCGGCGGAACCGGGCGTCAGCCGCCGACTACTTCGAAGACCTTCGAAGCGACCGTCTCGGGCGACAGGGCCGTCAGGCAGCGGTAGTCGCCGTAGCGGCAGGGCTTCGCGCCGAATACCGAGCAGGGGCGGCACGGCAGCGGCACCTGCAAAGCGTTCGCCTCGGGGCTGCCCCAGCCGAGGAAGCCCAGCGCGGGGTGCGTCGCCCCCCAAATCGAGATGACGGGGGTCGCGACGAGCGACGCCATGTGCATCGCCAGCGAATCCATCGAGACCAGGCAGTCCTCGTGCGCCAGCACGTCCAGCTCCCCTGCGAAGCGGACCCGTCCGAAGAGGGCCGTGACGTTCGGGTGGCTGCGCTCCATCTCCTCGGCGAAGGCCTGTTCACGGCCGCCGCCGCTGTGGATGAAGAGGCGGTCGCAGCGGGCGGAGAGCAACGCGACGAGCTGCCGCGCCTGCGCTTCGGGGTAGGTTTTGCCCGCGTGAGCCGAGAAGGGGGCGAACCCGAGCCACGTTCCCCGCTTCTCCCCCATCGGATTGTCGCAGCAGGGTTTCACGGCGGGCATCGGATCGTCGAAGACGAAGCCCAGGCGGCGGAAGACGTCGCAGTAGCGCAGGACGCTGTGGCGCAGCGGCGCGAAATCGCCTCCCGTGCCCTGTGCGCGGCGCTTGGAGAGCCGCTCCTTGCGGATGCGGGCGATGCGGATGCCGTGCAGGCGCATCGCGAACGAGAAGACCCGCGAACGCAGCACGTCGTGTACGTCGGCCACGGCGTCGACCCCGAGGCGGCGCGCCTCGGCCGCCAGCCGCCACATGCCCGCGGCGGTGCGGTGCTCCTCCTTCGTGCGCACCTCCAAAAAATCGACCTCCAGCCCGCGGAAGAAGGGGCGGAACATCGCCTGCGTGGCCACCGTGATCCGCAGCGCGGGATAGGCGGCCCGAAGCGCACGAAGGGCGTGCGGCAGCATCGCCACATCGCCCATCGCCGAATTGCGGATCACCAGCAGGTGACGCGGAAGCTCCCTATTTCTTGCCATACAACACCGGGTTGAGTGCCGGATCGTTGTACATCTTCATCTGCTTGTAGGTCTTCATGTACTTGCGACCCGCCTCGATATCCTCGATCAGTTCCTCGATCGCGCGCGACAAGTCGACCTGCTGCTGCAACAGCACCTCGAGCTTCTTCCCGCAGGCGGCGCGGTGCGCCTCGTCGACGTCCGTGCGCTCGGCCTCGACCCGCATGTGGTAGATCTTCAGCGCCAGAATCGAGAGGCGGTCGATCGCCCAGGCGGGCGTCTCGGTATTGAGCCGTGCGTCGGGAGCGGGCGTCACCGTCTTATATTTGTCGAGCAGGTACGAATCGACGTACTCGACCATGTCCGTGCGGTCCTGGTTCGACTTGTCGATGCGGCGCTTGATGGCCAGCGCCTCGACGGGATCGATCTCGGGGTTGCGGATGATGTCCTCGAGGTGCCACTGCACCGTGTCGATCCAGTTCTTGTGGTAGAGCAGATGGTCCAGCGAACCCGCCTCGTAGGGGTTCGCGATCGGCTGGTCGACGTCGTCCTGACGATGGTAGTCGGCAATGGCCCGATTGAAGATGAGGTTAGCGTTTTCCGTAAACATGACGTATGGCTTTTTTATGTTAATTCATGAAAATTCCCTATCTTTGTCCGAAAGACAAAACAAAGATAATGATTATTTTCAAAAAAGCAATCATATTCGGCGGAATCTTGTGCGCGACCTTCGCCGCAGTCCCTGCCGCAACGGCGCAGCAGCGCGCAGCCGCGAAAAAGACGCGCCAGACCCGCGAGGAGTACATCGCGCGCTACAAGCACATCGCCATCGACCAGATGGAGCGCTACGGCATCCCCGCCTCGATCACGATGGCGCAGGGCATCCTCGAATCGGACTGCGGCAACAGCACCCTCTCGGTCTCGTCGAACAACCACTTCGGCATCAAGTGCAAGCGCGACTGGACAGGCGGGAAGGTCTACCACGACGACGACGAGAAGGGGGAGTGCTTCCGCGCCTACCCCACCGTCGAGGCCTCCTACGCCGACCATGCCGAGTTCCTCGACCGTCAGCCGCGCTACGAGGCTCTCTTCTCCTACCGCTCGGACGACTACCGCAGCTGGGCCCACGGCCTCAAGCAGGCGGGCTACGCCACGGCGCCCGACTATGCGCAGCGGCTGATCCGCATCATCGAGGAGTCGCAGCTCTACCTGCTGGACCGTCCCGACGGCGGAAAGCTCTACGCCAACCGAAACGGCGGCAGCAACACGGCGACGGGTGACGAGTGGTTCGCCGACCAGGGGAGCGTCGCCCCCGCGGCGGCGGGCACGATCGACCCCGACAACTACCGCGTGGCGCTCACCTCGCACAACGGCTACAACGTTTACGCGACGAACGGCGTGCGCTACGTGCTGGCCGGCAAGGGCGACAGCTTCGACAAGATCGGCCGCGCCTTCCGCCTCTCGGCCCGCGCCCTGCGCCGCTTCAACGACATCGGCGACGCCAAGGCCGAGCCCATGACGGGCGAGGTGATCTACATCGAGCGCAAGAAGAACCGCTGGGAGGGCAGCGAGTACTGCCACATCTGCCGCGAGGGCGAGACGGCCTACGCCGTGGCGCAGACCTACGGCCTGCGGATGAAGGCGGTCGTCAAGATGAACCGCCTCAAGCAGCGCACGACGCTCGCAGCGGGCGAGCAGCTGCGCATCCGATAGCCCCGCCGCAGGCGGCGGCCGACGAAGCCCCCCCCGCCGAACGGGCCGGGGCCGGCACCGAAAGATCCGCCGCCGAAACACTGCAGGGCCGAGCCCTGCGCCGCACCGAACAAAACGTCCTATTCCGACATACGATCTATGGAAACAACCACGCTGCGGGAAGAGATCCTGCAAACGATCATCCGCAAGACGACCCTCAAACAACGGGTCTTCGACCGCACTTTTGCCGCCTTCAACCTGCTGAAGGAGACGCTGCTCGAAATGGCCTCCGAGCTCGACGACGCCCTCGACGGGCGGCTCGACCGCCGCGTCCGCCTCGAATACCGCGACCGCGGCAAGTTCGAGGCGCAGCTGCAGGTGGGCAGCGAGATGCTCATCTTCCAGATGCACACCGACGTCTTCATCTTCGACCCCGTACACCCCGTGCGGCAGAGCGCCTACGTCACCGCCGACGGCGAGCGGGCCTACTGCGGCGTGGTGAACATCTACAACTTCCTCTCCGACTCGTTCAAGTTCAACCGCAACGCCGACGAAGGCTACCTCATCGGGCGGCTCTTCATCAACGCCGACGACCGCTACTTCGTCGAGGGCAAGCAGCAGACTTCGCTCCCCGCCGAACGGTTCGGCGAGCACGAGATCGGCCGCGAGGCGCTCGTGCCGATCCTCGAGGAGGCGATCGCCTTCGCCCTCTCGTTCGACCCCTACATGCCGCCCTGCACCGAGAACCGCCGCGTGACGGTCGACCAGTTCAACACGAAGATGGACAACTCGAAATTCGTGACGGGCAAGCGCATCGGCTACCCCTATGAAGTGTAGTCCCCCACCCCCAAAAGACCCCTTATGAAAAAGACGCTTCTCAGCCTTCTTTTCGCCGCGGCGCTGCTCCCGCTCGCGGCGCAGGAGGAATATGCCGAAATCGCCCGTCTGCGCCGCCTCAACGAGACGGTGGGCGGCATCCGCTCGATGGCCGACGGCGAACACTACACGCTCCTCGAGCGGGGCGACATCCGCCGCTACCGCTACGCCGCCGCCGAGGCGGGCGAGAGCCTGCTGCCCGATGCGGCCCGCGACCTCACGATCTCCGACTACGCCTTCTCGCCTGACGAGCGGCGCATCCTGATCGCCTCGGGACGCACGCCGATCTACCGCCGCTCCTACACGACGCGCTACCTGCTCGTCGCCGACGGGGCGCTGCAGGAGATCCTGACCGAGGCCTCGGCCCCGCGCGACGCCCGCTTCACGCCCGACGGCGGCAGCATTGTCTACTCGGACCGCAACGATCTCTATCTCTATGAGATCGCCGCCCGCAAGACGCGCCGCCTGACCGACGACGGCGCCTGGAACCGCATCATCAACGGCACGACCGACTGGGTCTACGAGGAGGAGTTCGGCAACACGTGCGCCTACGCCTGCTCGCCCGACGGCCGCACGCTGGCCTACCTGCGCTTCGACGAGAGCGAGGTGCCCGAGTTTCGCATGATGCGCTTCGACGGCGACCTCTACCCCGAGGCCTACACCTTCAAGTACCCGAAGGCGGGCGAGCGCAATTCGGTCGTCGAGCTCTGGACGATCGACCTCGCGACGGGCGCCCGTACGAAGATCGACACGGGCGGCGAGACGGACCAGTACATTCCCCGCATCGGCTACACGCCCGACGGACGGCTCTGGTTCTTCCGCCTCAACCGCCGCCAGAACAGCTTCGAGGCGGTCCTCTGCGAGCCCTCGGGGGCCCAGCACACGATCTACGAGGAGCGTTCGCAGCGCTACGTCGAGCGGGTCGACGACCGCACGATTACGTTCCTCGACAAGAACCGTTTCCTCGTGAAGCAGGAGAGCCACACGGGCCGCATGCACCTCTATCTCTACTCGGTGCGCGGCGGTCTGCAGGGGGCCGTCACGCGGGGTGACGACTGGGAGGTGACCGACCTCGTCGGCACGGACGGCAAGCGGGCGTGGTACCTCTCGACCGAGGGGTCGCCGCTGCGCCGCAACCTCTACAGCATCCGCCTCGACGGCCGCGACAAACGGCGGCTGACGACCGGCGAGGGCTACTATGCAATCGCCCCGAGCACCGGCATGCGCTACTACATCTCGACCTTCTCCTCGGCCTCCTCGCCCAACCGCGTCGAGATCGCGACAGGCGACGGCCGCCAGGTCCGCACGCTCAAGGAGAGCGCCGAGCTGCGCGCCGAGCTCTCCGTCACGCCGCGCCCGCGCAAGGAGTTCTTCACCTTCCGCACCGAACGCGGCGACGAGCTCAACGCCTACATCATCAAACCGCTCGACTTCGACCCCTCGAAGCAGTATCCCGTGCTGCTGACCCAGTATTCGGGTCCGGGTTCGCAGTCGGTGCGCGACCGCTGGGAGCTCGACTGGGAAGAGGCGCTCGTCGAGAAGGGCTACATCGTCGCCTGCACAGACGGCCGCGGCACGGGTTTCCGCGGCGAGGAGTTCAAGAAATGCACCTACGGACGGCTGGGCGCCCTCGAGGTCGAGGACCAGCTCTCGTTCGCCCGCTACCTGGCCGACCAATCCTACGTCGACGCCGCGCGCATCGGCATCTACGGCTGGTCCTACGGCGGCTTCATGGCCGTGAGCTGCGCCCTGAAGGGACTGGGGCTCTTCAAGATGGCGATCGCCGTGGCTCCCGTCACCTCGTGGCGCTACTACGACACGATCTACACGGAGATCTACAACGACCTGCCGCAGTACAACGCCGCGGGCTACGACGACAACTCGCCGATCCGCTTCGCCCGCATGCTCGACGACGCCCATACGCGCCTGCTGCTCATCCACGGCACGGCCGACGACAACGTCCATTTCCAGAACACGGTCGAGCTGGCGCGGGCGCTGAACCGCGCGAAGAAGCAGTACGACATGATGGTCTACCCCGACCAGAACCACTCGATGATGCCCGACGATTCGCGCAACGTCCGCCAGAAGATGATCGACTACACACTCGAACACCTATGACCTGCCGGCTGACGATCGACACGCCCGTCGGACCGCTGACCCTCGAGGGGGATGCCGAAGCGATCCGCTCGGTCACTTTTCACGGCCCGCACGACACCGCCCGACATGCAGACACGCCGCCCCTGTTGCAGGAGGCGGCGCGTCAGCTTACGGCCTATTTTGCGGGCGAGCGGCGCACGTTCGATCTGCCGCTGCGCCCTGCAGGGACGCCCTTTCAGCAGGCGGTGTGGAACGCCCTGCGGGAAATTCCCTACGGAGAGGTGCGCTCCTACGCCCAGATCGCGGCCCGCATCGGGCGTCCGAAGGCGACGCGGGCCGTCGGCATGGCCAACCACCGCAACCCGCTCCCGATCCTCATCCCCTGCCACCGCGTCATCGGCTCCTCGGGAGCGCTGACGGGCTACGCCGGCGGCCTTGCGGTCAAGGAGCAGCTGCTGCGGCTCGAGGGGTATTACCTGTTCTGAGCCGTTCCGGCGGGAGGTGCCGGCAGCGCTACCGGCGCCGGTAGCGTTCCTCGACCACCTTCCAGTCGATGATCCCCCACACGGCGGCCACGGCGTCGGCGCGGCGGTTGCGGTAGTCGATGTAGTAGGCGTGTTCCCAGACGTCGAGGCAGAGCAGCGGCCGCAGACCGTGCCGCACGGGCGACCCCGCATTGCGCGTCGAGAGGATCGAGAGACGTCCCGAGCCGTCCTCGACGAGCCAGACCCATCCCGAGCCGAAGAGCGAGGCGGCCGCCTTCGCCAGTTCGGCCTTCATCGCATCGAACGATCCGAAACTCTCCCGAATCGCCTCGGCCAGCGCCCCCGTGGGCTCGCCCTGCGGTGCGGGGGCGAACTGCGCGAAGTAGAACTCGTGGTTCCAGCTCTGCGCGGCATTGTTGAAGATCGCGCCGTCGGCCGTGCGCACGATCTCCTCGAGCGACAGGTCGGCATAGGGGGTGAAGGCGATCAGTTCGTTGAGTTTCGCGACATACCCTTCGTAGTGTTTGTCGTGGTGGTAACGCAGCGTCTCCTCGGAGATCGCCGGTTCGAGCGCGTCGTAGGCATACGGCAGCGGCTTCGCCTCGATGCGGGCGGCGGTGACATCGGTCGTCATAAGCATGGTAACGATTAACGTGTGAATAAACATAAAAATCCGTTTTCATGCACGCATGCAAAGCCGATGCCGTTCCCGACAAAAATCCGACAGCCGCACAGCCTCCCGCGCCCGCACGACCGCCGGAAAAGCGACCGCCCCGAACGGTGCCTTTCATCAAGGCCGTTCGGGGCGGTCGATCGTTGTCTCGGAAGCCGCCGCGTTACAGCAGACTCTCGAGAATCTGCACGGCATTGAGCGCCGCACCCTTGCGGATCTGGTCGCTGACGCACCAGAACGTGAGGCCGTTCTCGTCGGTGAGGTCCTTGCGGATGCGGCCCACGTAGACGGGGTCGCACCCCGCCAGGAAGAGCGGCATCGGGTAGCGCTTCTGCTGCGGATCGTCGCAGACCACCACGCCGGGAGCCGCCTCGAAGGCTGCGCGCGCCTCCTCGGCCGAGATCGGGCGCTCGGTCTCGACCCACACGCTCTCCGAGTGGGCCCGCATGACGGGAACGCGGACGCAGGTGGCCGAAACGCGGATATCCGAGTGCATGATCTTGCGCGTCTCGTTGAACATCTTCATCTCCTCCTTCGTGTAGTCGTTTTCGGTGA
>CAZVGH010000080.1:6887-8040 GCA_964626515.1 uncultured Alistipes sp. | reverse complement strand
GATGGAGAACGTCTACGAAGGACAGGTGATCGGCGAACACACGCGTCAGAACGATATCGCCGTGAATGTCACGAAGGCCAAGCAGCTCACCAACATGCGTGCGTCGGGTTCGGACGAGAAGAGCGTCATCGTCCCGCCGAAGGTCTTCACGCTCGAAGAGGCGCTCGAATACATCAAGGAGGACGAGTACGTCGAGGTAACCCCGCATGCGATGCGTCTGCGCAAGATCCTGCTGCACGAGGTCGACCGCAAGCGTGCCGCCAAATAAACCGCCGCAAGCATGACCCATTTCACCCTGTCGATTGCCGTCGGCGTGGCGGCCGGAGCGCTGGTCGCCATCCCGATGATCGCGCAGCGGGCGTCGTTCCGCCACGCCTGCTCGGCCTTCTGCGCCTACCTGTTCGCCGGCGTCATCACCTTTTACAGCGATCTGCCCTACCTGCCCTGGTGGGCCGACGGCATGGGCATCGCCCTGATGCTCGCCATTCCCGCCTCGATCATCGGCGCGGGCAAGGAGAACCGGCCGCTGACGATGCTGCTCAACGCCGTGCTGATCGGTTTTCTGATCAGCGTCGCGGAGCGCTATCTGAGCTAAACGGCCGACCACAACGCAAACAACCTTAAAACGAATCCTTCGATATGAAAAAGATCGGTATCGCCAGCGACCACGCCGGCTACGAGATGAAAGAGTTTCTGGTAGGCTATCTGCAGGCCAAAGGCTGCGAGGTCTTCGATTTCGGCACCCACTCGCCCGAGAGCGTCGACTATCCCGACTACGCCCACCCGCTGGCCGAAGCGGTCGAGCAGGGCGAAGTAGAGCTCGGCATCGGCCTCTGCGGCTCGGGCGAGGGGATGGCTATGACCCTCAACAAACACCGGGGAGTCCGCGCGGGCCTCTGCTGGATTCCCGAGGTGGCCGAACTCATCCGCCTGCACAACAACGCCAACGTGCTCGTGTTGCCCGCCCGCTTCATCACGAACGACGAAGCCGTGCAGTTGGTCGACACCTTCTTCGCCACGCCCTTCGAGGGCGGCCGCCACGAGCAGCGCGTCGCCAAAATGGCTGTGCGCTGACGCCTTTTCGGAGGCACGATCAGTCCGCTCCCCGCGAATGTACGTTCGCGGGGAGCGGTGCGTTCGGGAGGAGCGGCGG
>CAZVGH010000080.1:0-6787 GCA_964626515.1 uncultured Alistipes sp. | reverse complement strand
GGCCCCGTCCGAAGCAAACAAGTTTGCTTTTGCGCCCGGCTCTTCGTACCTTTGTCCCCATGAACCTGCAAGCGAACTGCAAAATAAACCTCGGGCTGGATATTCTGCGCCGTCGCGAGGACGGATACCACGAACTGGAGACGGTCATGATCCCCGTGCGGGGACTCTGCGACGAGCTGACGATCGAACGCACCGGCACGGCGGGCGCCCGCTTCGAGAACCGCGGCCTGGCGGTCGACTGCCCGCCCGACGCGAACATCTGCCTGCGCGCCTTTCGGCTCATGCACGACCGCTACGGCATCGACGGCCTGCGCATCGTCCTCGACAAGCGCGTCCCCTTCGGCGCGGGGCTCGGCGGCGGGTCGGCCGACGCCACGGCCGTCGTGCTGGCGATCGACAGCCTGTTCGGGCTGCATCTCGCCGAAGCGGAGCTGATCGACTGCGCCGCGGCGCTCGGCAGCGACACAGCCTTCTTCGTCCGCAACACCCCGCAGCTCTGCACGGGACGCGGCGAACGGATGGAGCCGATCGACCTGCCGCTCGCGGGACTGTGGATCGCCCTCGTGAAGCCGGACGTCCACATCTCGACGCGCGAGGCCTATGCGGGGGTCCGCCCGCGCATTCCCGCCATGCCGCTGCGCGAGCGGCTGGCCCGCCCGCTCGCCGAATGGCAGGCCGCCGTAGGCAACGATTTCGAGCCCTCGATCTTCGCCGCTCATCCCGAACTGGCCGCCGTCAAGGCGGAGCTGCTCGCCGCCGGCGCCCGCTACGCCGCCATGTCGGGGAGCGGATCGACCCTCTACGGCCTCTTCGACGACGAGCGAAGCGCCCGCCGCGTCGACACCCCCTACTGTTATCCGCTGTAACGCCCGCTGCCGTGAAATTCCGCACCGAACTCCGCGTGGCGCCCTTCGGGCAGCCGATCGGCTATGCCGATCCGATCCTCACGCTCGGCTCCTGCTTCGCCGACGAACTGCGCAAGCGGCTCGCCGAGGCGAAATTCCGTGTCGCGGGGAACTTCGCAGGGCCCCTTTTCAATCCCGAATCAATCGCCGCGGCGATCCTGCGGGCCGTCGACGGCACCCCCTACACCTCCGCCGATCTGGTCCGCGACGACGACGGGCTCTACCTCTGTTACGACACGGCGACCGCCTTCGACGATCCCGATCCCGCGCAGGTGCTCGCGCGCTGCAACCGTGCGCGGGAGGAGCTGCGCGCGGCCCTCGATACGGCGCGGCATCTCGTCGTCACCTTCGGCACGGCACGGGTCTACCGCCTCTGCGAGACGGGGGCCGTGGTTGCCAACTGCCACCGGCGGCCCGCCGCTCTCTTCCGGCGCGAACGGCTCACGGTCGGAGCGATCGTCGACCGCTGGTCGGCGCTGCTCGACGGACCGCTGCGGGGGCGGCAGCTGATCCTGACCGTCAGCCCGATCCGTCACCTCGGCGACGGCCTCGAGGAGAATGCCCTGAGCAAGGCCGTGCTGCGCGTGGCAGCCGCCGAACTCGCCGAGCGACATCCCAACGCCGTCCGCTACTTCCCCGCCTACGAGCTCCTCACGGACGACCTGCGCGACTACCGGTTCTATGCCGACGATCTGGTCCACCCCTCCCCCGCGGCCGTCGACTACATCCTCGAGCGGTTCGCCGAGGCAGCCTTCACGCCCGACACCCGCGAGCGGCTCGACACGGTCCGCCGGCTCGTCGCCTTCTGCCGCCACACGCCCCGCCGCGCAGGCTCCGAAGCCGACCGCCGCGCCTGTACCGCGACGCTCGCCGTTCTCGAGGCTGTGCAGCAGCGGGAGAAAATCGACTTTTCGCCCGAAATCGCGCAATTAAAGGAGCGAATTTCCCGTTAAAAATACGTACCTTTGGCTCCTGAAATTCCGATGACGATGAAACGACTCGCTACCCTCCTGCTGCTTCTGGCCACCCTCACCGCCGCTTCGGCCAAACCGCCCCGTCTGGTGGTCCAGATCGTCGTCGGATCGATGCGTGCGGACGACCTCGACCGCTACGCCGACGGCTTCGGTCCGAGCGGCTTCCGACGCCTCGCGGAGCAGGGCGCTTATTACACCGACTGCCGCTACGAATTCCAGCTCACCACCACCCCGGCGACCCTCTCGACGCTCGCCACGGGCGCCATGCCCTCGATGCACGGCGTGATCGGCGAGAACTGGATCGACTACACCACCAACCGCCTCGTCTGGCTCACCGACGGCCGTCGCGGCCCGGGCGGCTACGAGCTGATCGCCCCGACGCTCGCCGAAACACTCTGCCGCCGCAATCCCGCCTCGCGGGCCGTCTCCGTGGCCCTCGAACCGACGCAGGCCGTGCTGCTCGCAGGCCGCACGGGCAGCGCCTACTGGATCGACGACGAACGCGGTGAGTGGAGCACCTCGCGCTACTATGCCCCGGCAACCCCCGCGTGGGTCGAACGGCTCAACAACGAAGGGTTCAACATCGGCTACCTGTTCCCCGTCTGGCAGCAGCTGCTCGAGCGCGACGCCTACCGCAACACGCTCCAGCACGATATCCGCCTCGCCCCCGACCGCAAGCGCGGCGGCGCCACCTTCTCCTCGCAGACCCGCTACACGCCGCGCACCTACACCGAGCGGCTGTGCAACACCCCTGCGGGCAACAGCGCCGTGCTGGGCTTCGCCAAGCAGGCGATCGTGCAGCACGAACTGGGCAAGGACGAGGTGCCCGACCTGCTGAACATCTACCTCGACGCCTCGCGCCGCATCGGCGAGCTCTACGGCCCCGCCTCGATCGAGGTCGAAGACACCTACTACCGGCTGGACCGCGATCTGGGCGGGTTCCTCGATTTCCTCTATGCGCAGGTGCCTGCCGACGAATGTCTCGTGGTGCTCACCTCGGACCACGGCACGAGCGACGCCGTCGAGGGTGACGACGCCGCGGAGCGCCGTTTCAACCCCCAGCAGTTCCGCGTCATCGTCAACGGCTTCCTGAATGTCCGCTACGGCACGGGAGCCTGGGTGCAGAGCTACCAGGGGCACTCGCTCTATCTCAACCGCACCCTCGTCTACGAGCGCAACCTCGACCTCGGGAAGGTCCAGAGCGAGGTGGCGACCTTCGCGACGCAGTTCAGCGGCGTGGCCCACGCCCTCCCGGCGACGGCCCTCGTCGCAGGCGGCTGCCGCGGCTACGCCCTGCGGATGCAGAACAGCTTCTACCCCCGCCGCTCGGGCGACGTGGTGCTGAACCTCCTGCCCGGCCTGATCGAGGAGGCGGAACCCGTCTGCTCGACCTCGGGCTCGATGTACGCCTACGACGCGCAGGTGCCGCTGCTTTTCTGCGGCGCCGGCATCCCCGCCCGCCGCATCCGCCGCACGGTGGACGCCGTCTCCGTGGCCCCGACGCTCGCCCGCCTGCTCGAGATCGGCTGTCCCGACGCCTCGGAGGGGACGCCGCTGGCCGAAATCACCGAATAACGACTCTCATCACACGACCATAGCATGGATCCCGTACAAGAAACGATCATCGAGGAGTTCGCCCTATTCGACGACTGGCTCGACAAATACGACTACCTGATTTCACTCGGCGAACAGCTGCCCGCCATCGACCCCGCGCACCGCACCGAGAAATACCTCATCAACGGCTGTCAGTCGCGCGTCTGGATCGACGCCCGCGAGGAGGAGGGGCGCATCCGCTTCACGGCCGACAGCGACGCGATCATCACCAAAGGCATCATCTCGCTGCTGATCCGCGTGCTGGACGGCCGCACGCCGCAGGAGGTGCTCGACACGGAGCTCTATTTCATCGACCGCATCGGCCTCGCGGCCAACCTCTCGCCGACGCGTTCGAACGGCCTGCTGGCCATGATCAAACAGATGCGCCTCTACGCGCTCGCCTTCGCCAACAAACACTCCGCACAATGACCACGCCCGAAGAGATTTTACGGGTCGAGCAGGATATCGTCCTGACCCTGAAGAATATCTACGATCCCGAGATCCCCGTCAACATCTACGACCTGGGGTTGGTCTA
This sequence comes from uncultured Alistipes sp., assembly GCA_964626515.1. GTDB lineage: Bacteria > Bacteroidota > Bacteroidia > Bacteroidales > Rikenellaceae > Alistipes. The sequence goes on along the minus strand of CAZVGH010000080.1, from coordinate 2,780 downwards.
CGAGATCGACTACACGCCCGACCGCGTGGCGAACATCCGCATGACGCTCACGGCGCCCAACTGCCCGATGGCCGATATGCTCGTCGAAGACGTCCACCAGCAGGTGAGCAAGGTGAACGGCGTCGAACAGGTCAACGTCCTGCTGACCTTCGATCCCGTGTGGGACAAGAGCATGATGTCCGAGGAGGCGCTGCTCGAACTCAACCTGCTGTAACGGCATGACGGGCCCGAGGATCCACACACCGGCCGCCGATGCGGAGCGCTCCGATGCGCTGCGCGAGCGCGAGGCGCGGTTTCTGCAGCGGCTGCAGGCCGAGGCCGCGACCGAACGGGCCGCCTGCGGCGGATACCTCGCCGCGCTCGACCCCCTGCACCGCACCGAGCTCTGCACCTCGCTCCTCTTCGAGCGGCTCGGACGCAAGATGCGCACCCTCGACGCCCTGCACGCCGAGGCGGACGACGACTGGAACCAGACCTTCTACCTGCTCTATTTCCGCACCCTCGCCGACCGCGACAACAAGGCGGCCTATCTCGAGCTGGCGCGTCGCCTGCCCTATCGGCTGCTGCTGCGCGAACGCCTCACGCCGCGGGCGATCGAGGCGATGCTGCTCGGCACCTCGGGCCTGCTGTCCCGCTACCAGGGGGATCCCTACACCTTCGATCTGGCGCGCGAATTCGACCATCTGCGCAACAAATACGAGCTGCAGCCGATGGCGCCCGAGGCGTGGCGGCTGCAGGACCTGCGCCCCGCGAACCACCCCGTGCTGCGGCTGTCGCAGGCGGCGGAGTTCTTCCGGCAGGACGCCTTCCTCACGGACCGTCTGCTCGCCTGCCGCACGGAGCAGGACCTGCGGAATCTCTTCTGCGTCGACGCGGCCCCCTACTGGCGCACGCACTACCGCGGAGCGGCCGAAGCGGAGGGGCATCCCAAGCGGCTCGGCCATTTCAAGGCCCACATCATCGGCATCAACCTCGTCGCCGTGCTGCAGTTCGCCTACGGCTCGGCAGTCGGCAACGACCGGCTGCGCGACAACGCCCTCGCGCTGCTCGAGAAGCTCCCGCCCGAGGAGAACCGCTACATGCGGCTGTGGGAGGGGCGCGGCATCCGTCCGCGCGACGCCTTCGAATCGCAGGCGCTGCTGCAGCTCTCGACCGAACACTGCGAGCGCGGCGGCTGTCCCGACTGTCCCGTGGCACGCCGCATCCTGCGCAAGGCCGCCGAGGCGCTGCCGACCGGGGAGTAAAACGAGCGGCCGATGGCGCTTTCCGCGTGCGGTCCGCTGCCGTCCGGCAGCGGCGCGTACATGCCCGTGCAAGCCGGTGTCCCGGCGCACGATCCAGGTCCGATCCCGGATTTTGCATCCTGCGGCACGCAGTTCTCCTGCGTTTTTGCATCCGTTTTGTTTATATCGCGAAAATTTGCTATCTTTGGAGGATTTTGTACCGTTATGCAGCAGACGCCGCGCGGCTTTCGACCGAAAAGCCCGGCGGACGCAGCCGACGGACGACACCGTGCAAACGAAAAGAAACAGACACGCATATGAGTATTCTCACCAGCCTTATCAAGTTCGTGTTCGGCTCGAAGGCCGACAAGGACCGCAAGGAGATCGAACCCTATCTGCTCAAGATCAAGGCGATCTACCCCACCATCGAGCAGCTGTCGAACGACGAGCTGCGTGCGCGCAGCGAGGCGCTCAAGCAGCGCATCGCCGATTTCATCGCCGCCGACGAGCAGCGCATCGTCGAGCTCAAGGAGCTCCTCGAGCGGCCCGAAACGGCCCTCGCCGAGAAGGAGAAGCTCTCGAAGGAGATCGACGCGACGACCAAGCGCATCGACGAGAAGATCGAGCAGGTGCTCGACGAGATTCTCCCCGAGGCCTTCGCCATCATGAAGGATACGGCCCGCCGCTTCGCGCAGAACGAGACGGTGGTCGTCACGGCCAATGAGTTCGACCGCCAGCTCGCCGCCACGAAGGAGTTCGTCTCGATCGAGGGCGACAAGGCCGTCTACCAAAACCACTGGCTCGCGGGCGGCAACGACCTGCGCTGGGACATGATCCACTACGACGTGCAGCTCTTCGGCGGCGTCGTGCTCCACAAGGGCAAGATCGCCGAGATGGCCACGGGTGAGGGCAAGACGCTCGTCGCCACGCTCCCCGTCTTCCTGAACGCCCTCGCCCGCAAGGGTGTCCACGTCGTGACGGTCAACAACTACCTCGCCAAGCGCGACTCGGAGTGGATGGGCCCGATGTACCAGTTCCACGGTCTCTCGGTGGCCTGCATCGACGACACGCAGCCCAACTCCGACGCCCGCCGCCGCGCCTACATGGCCGACATCACCTTCGGTACGAACAACGAATACGGCTTCGACTACCTGCGCGACAACATGGCCTCGTCGCCCGCGGACCTCGTGCAGCGCAAGCACCACTACGCCATCGTCGACGAGGTCGACTCGGTGCTGATCGACGACGCCCGCACGCCGCTCATCATCTCGGGTCCCGTACCCAAAGGCGACGACCAGCTCTTCGAGGAGTACCGCCCCGCCATCGACCACCTCTACAACCTCCAGAAGAACCTCGTGACGAACCTGCTGGCCGAGGCCCGCAAGCTTATCGCCGAGGGGAACGAGGCCGAGGGCGGTGTGAAGCTCTACCGCACGCACAAGGGTCTGCCGAAATACAAGCCGCTGATCAAATACCTCTCGGAGCAGGGTGTCAAGGTCCTCATGCAGAAGACCGAGAACATCTACATGCAGGACAACAACCGCCGCATGCCCGAGA
>CAZVGH010000079.1:0-8155 GCA_964626515.1 uncultured Alistipes sp. | reverse complement strand
TGGCCGACATCAACATCGGTATGGTCATCCACCTCTGGGACAAGAAAAAGGAGTAAAGTCATGAAACGCATTCTCCGCCTGACGGTCGGTCTGCTGCTGCTGACGATCGCATCCTGCATCGAAAACAACCTTCCCTACCCCGTCGTCGAGCTCGAGATCGAACAACTCGAGGGCGAAGGCTTCACCGCCTCGATCGACCGGCTCAGCCGCCGCATCGTACTGCAGCTCGACGAGACGACCGACATCAGCTGCGTCCGCATCACGAACGCCGTGCTGACCCCCGAGGCGAAGCCCTCGCAGGAGATCGTCGGCACCTTCGACCTGCGGCAGCCGCTCGTCGTCACCCTCTCGCTCTATCAGGACTACCTCTGGACCATCACGGCCGAGCAGCAGATCGAGCGCTACTTCACCGTCGAGGGGCAGATCGGCCCCACGGAGTTCGACGTCGAGAACTGCATCGCCCGCGCCTACGTCGGCATGACTACCGACCTGCACCGCATCGTCGTCAAGTCGCTCAAGCTCGGACCGCGCGACATCACGACGACCGATCCCACCCCCGAAGAGCTCACCTCGTTCGATCCCGCCCGCTTCGTCACGGTCCGCTACCACGACGTCACCGAGCGCTGGATGCTCTACGTACTGCCCACCGAGGAGACCGTTAGCCTTACGCAGGTCGACGCCTGGTCGCAGGTCATTTGGCTCTACGGATCGGGTACGAGCGGGCAACAGATGGGCTTCCGCTACCGCCGCGAGGGCGATGTGGAGTGGTCCGAGGTACCCGACGTCCGCACAACCGACGGCACCTTCACGGCCTGTCTGCGCGCCGAGGCCGAAACGACCTACGAGGTGAAGGCCTACTGCGGTGCGGACGAGAGCGCCGCCCGCACCGTAACGACCGAAGGGACGTGGCAGCTGCCGAACAGCGGGTTCGAGCAGTGGTGCACGATCCGCGACATCGTCTATCCCTTCACGGAGGCCGATGCCGACACCAACCGTTTCTGGGGCACGGGCAACCCGGGCGCCAGCGTGGCCAACGCCACCCTCACCGAGGGCAGCAGCGACATCCGCCCCGGATCGTCGGGCCGGCTCTCGGCACGCCTCGAGTCGAAATTCGCCAACGTGGTGGGCATCGGCAAGTTCGCCGCCGGCAACATCTTCGTCGGCAACTACGTCCGCAACGCGGGCACGAACGGCATCCTCACCTTCGGACGCCCCTTCACGCTGCGTCCGACGGCGCTCCGCGGCTGGCTGAAATACAACTGCGGCACGATCGACCGCATCGGCAAGGTGCCCGCGGGGACCTCGATCCAGACGGGCGATCCCGACAACGGGTCGATCTACATCGCCCTCGGCACCTGGGATCCCGCCGAATACGGACAGTGCAGCGCCCAGGAGAGCGACCCCGCTCGCCGTCAGTGCGGCACGGCCGATTCGCCCTACTGCGTCGACACGCGCGACGAAGCGACCTTCTTCGACCCCAAGGGGAAGGACGTCGTGGCCTACGGCGAACTGATCCTCTCGGAGAGCCGCACGGGCTGGACGGAGTTCGTCGTCGAACTCGACTACGTCCGCACGGATGTCGTGCCGACGCACCTGTTCATCGTCTGCTCGGCCTCGCGCTACGGCGACTACTTCACGGGCAGCACGAAGAGCGTCATGCACCTCGACGATTTCGAACTGCTCTACGACTACGACTGGCGGCGGTAACCGTTCGCCCGTCCAAGAACAGCGGCCCGCCGTCCTCTCGACAGCGGGCCGCATTTTTTATAGGCATCCGTTCGAAAGCCGTCCCCGCACGACGGCAGGGACGGCTTTCGAACGACGGAATGCAGGATCGCTACTCGGCCTGCGCAGCTGCGGCGGCCGGTTCGGCCGGCTCCTCGAAGCCCTCGGCAGTAGCGCGCTCCTCCATGCGGCGGATACGCGTATCGAGATCGGGATGGGTCGAGAAGAGCTGGTTGAGCTTGCTGCTCTTCTGGGCGCCGGCCTCCTCCTGCATCTGCTTCAGACGCCGGAACGAGAGGGCCATGGCCCACGGATTCTTGTCGGCACGCTTCAGGAACTCGTAGCCGTAGTCGTCGGCGTCGCGCTCCTGCTTCTGCGAATAGGTCGCCTGCACGAGCGCCTCGCCCAGATCGCCCAACTGCGACTCGGTCAGCGCTGCCGCCTTGCCGCCCTTCGACGAGACGCCGTCCTTGAGCGCCGAGGTGAGCAGCGCCGTGCGGAAGGCCTTCTTCGAATCGCGGTGCGCAATGTGCCCCACCTCATGGCCGATGACACCCAGCAGTTCGTCGTCGCTCATGATATCCATCAGCGACGAAAAGACGCGGACACTGCCGTCGGCGCAGGCGAAGGCGTTCACGTCGATCACGTGGTAGACCTTGAAATTGAGTGCGATGCCGTCGGCATCCGAAAGGCCCTCGGTCAGCTTCTTCAGCCGGATCGTGTAGGGGCTGTCCTCCTCGCAGACCGGATTGTGCGTATCCATCCAGTCGATATACTCCTTGACATAGGCGGCCATCTGCGCATCGGTCAGCGTAACGGCCTGCACGGCCTTCGACGCACCGCCGATGGCCTTTTTCAGATTGAACTGCGCCCGGGCCGGCATCGTGCAGGCCAGAATCGCCAGCAGGGTCAGCGCCCCTGCAAAGAAGGTTTTCTTCATGCTGTTGAACGTATTACGGATTTAATCGTTTGCTGTTGCAGCCGTGCCCGCAGGCCGCGGCGAATTGCTTCGCAGCGGCCTGCGGCACCGGGCTAATAGCGGTAGTGCTCCGCCTTGTAGGGACCTTCGGGCTTGACACCGATGTAGTCGGCCTGCGCGTCGGTGAGCTTCGTCAGCTCGACGCCGAGGTTGTCCAGATGCAGACGGGCCACCTCCTCGTCGAGGTGTTTCGGCAGGCGGTAGACGCCTACCTCCAGCTGCTTCGTCCACAGCTCGATCTGTGCCAGACACTGGTTCGTGAAGCTGTTCGACATGACGAACGAGGGGTGTCCCGTGGCACAGCCGAGGTTCACCAGACGACCTTCGGCCAGCACGAAGATCGAGTGGCCGTCGGGGAAGGTGTAGCGGTCCACCTGCGGCTTGATCTCGCAGCGCTCGGCCGCCGAGGCGTTCAGGCGGGCCATCTGAATCTCGTTGTCGAAGTGACCGATGTTGCAGACGATCGCCTGGTCGCGCATCCGTTCCATGTGCTCGAGCGTGATGATATCGCGGTTACCCGTGCAGGTGACGTAGATGTTGCCCTCGGCGAGCGCGCTCTCGACGGTCTTCACCTCGAAACCCTCCATCGCCGCCTGCAATGCGCAGATCGGGTCGATCTCCGTGACAATCACGCGGGCACCGTAGGCGCGCATCGAACGGGCGCAGCCCTTGCCGACGTCGCCGTAGCCGCAGACGACGACCACCTTGCCGGCGATCATCACGTCCGTGGCGCGCTTGATGCCGTCGGCCAGCGACTCGCGGCAGCCGTAGAGGTTGTCGAACTTCGATTTCGTGCACGAATCGTTCACGTTGATCGCGGGAACGAGCAGTTCGCCCGCCTCCTGCATGCGGTAGAGGCGGTGTACGCCCGTCGTGGTCTCCTCGCTCACGCCGCGCCATTCGGCCACCGTGCGGTGCCACTTGTCGCCGTCCTCGGCGAGGATCGAGCGCAGCGTCGAGAGGATCACCTCCTCCTCGTAGGACGAGGGGGCGACGTCGAGCGTCGCAGCATCGTTCTCGGCCTTGTAGCCCTGGTGGATGAGGAGCGTCGCATCGCCGCCGTCATCGACGATCAGCTGCGGACCCTTGCCGCCGGGGAAGCTCATCGCCATCGCCGTGCACCACCAGTATTCGGGCAGCGTCTCGCCCTTCCAGGCGAAGACCGCCACGCCGCGCTCGGCGATCGCCGCGGCGGCATGGTCCTGCGTCGAGAAGATGTTGCACGAGCACCAGCGCACCTCGGCGCCGAGCTCGACGAGCGTCTCGATCAGCACGGCCGTCTGGATCGTCATGTGAAGCGAGCCCATGATGCGGACCCCCTTGAGCGGTTTCAGCGGGCCGTACTTGCGGCGCACGGCCATCAAGCCGGGCATCTCGTGCTCGGAGATCTCGATCTCCTTGCGGCCCCATTCGGCCAACGACATGTCGGCCACCTTGTAGGGAACAGTAGTGTCTATAAAAGCCATACAGCAATATAAGTTAAAACGATCATTTTCATGCATCTGTAATCGGTCGGCCGCCTTCGGACGTCATCCGATCGCGGCCAGCACCGCCGCGCGGTCCCGTTCTATCTGCGCCCGCAGCGCCTCGACCGAGGAGAAGGTCCGCTCCTCGCGGATCCGCTCGAAGAGCCGCACACGGATGCGGCGGCCGTAGAGCGACCCGTCGAAGCCGAAAAGGTGTGTTTCGAGCCGCCGGCGGTTTCCCCCCACCGAAGGGTTGCAGCCAAGGTTCGCCATCGCCGGGAAGCGTTCCGCACACCCCTCGACCGTCACCTCGGCCCGGTAGACCCCGTCCGGCAGGGCCGTATGTTCGTCGACGGGCAGGTTCGCCGTCGGGAACCCGAGCGTGCGGCCCAGCTGCCGCCCGTGCTCCACCACGCCGCAGATCTCTGTCCGTTCCGTCGTCGTCATATCTTTTCGGTCAGTTTGCGCACCAGTCGGAAGCGCGAGAAAAACTCCTTGGCGAAGACGCGCAGCACGGTGTAGGTCGGAATGGCCAGCAGCATGCCGAGAATGCCCGCCGCCGAACCCGCGATGAGGATCACGAGGAATATTTCGAGCGGGTGAGCCTTGACGCGCTCCGAATAGAGGGTCGGCTGCAGCACGAAGTCGTCGAGCGACTTGATGACGAGCAGCGAACAGACGATCACGGCGGCCGTCTGCCCCACCGTCATGCCGTCGATCGGCGAGACAAGGCCCACGAAGAGCGAAAGAATGCCGCCGATGAGCGGTCCGGCATAGGGAACGACGTTCATCACCCCCATCACCAGCCCGATGAAAGCGGCGTCGCTCGTACGCATGCCGAAGATCGACATGACCACTGAAACGGCCACCATGAGCAACAGGCTCTCGGTCAAGATGCCGCGGAAATAGCGCGACAAGAGGTAGGTCACCGCATCGAGCGCGCGCGTGATGTTCTCCGAGTAGCGTTCGGGAAAAAGCCCCGTCACCATGGCGTAGAACAGGCCGTCTTCCTTGAGGAAGAAGAAGGTGATGAACGAGATCGAGAAGAAGGCGATCGCCACCGAGAGCGTCAGCCCGACGATCGACGAGAAGAAGAGGTCGAGCGATTCGAGGTTGATCCAGTCGGCCAGCGACGCGAGGATCGCCTCGCTCAGCGAGAAGGACTCGTGCGGCAGCGCGAAGAAGGCGGAGAGGTAATTCTGCAGACGCACGACGGGGGCCTCGATCCCCCGCAGGACGGCGGCGAAATCGAGCGTCGTGAACTGATTGAGCTTGTCGAAGACGAGCGGCACGAAGAGCCATCCGCAGACGACCGCCACGACCCAGATGACGAGCAGCGTCACCAGCGCCGCCAGCGCACGGGGCACCTTCCACCGCTGCAGCCGCAGCCGTTCGAGACGCCGCACCAGCGGACGTCCCATCACGGCCAGCACGGCCGAGACGAGGATATAGCAGACGATCGACGAGAAATACCAGACCAGAAAGAGGACGAGCGCCGTCAGGAGGACGCCCGCCACGAATTTCCAAATCGTATGCAGAGTCATATCACCAGTTTTTTACCGATCCGCCCCTCGCGGACCGCGTTGCGCATCGTGCAATTTTGCGGCCTTTTCGCCTCGGGACGACGCAGTTGCGCCGAAATGCGGACGACCAGCGCCGAAACGCGCTACTCGGCGTGTTTGCGCAGACGGGCGATCGGGGTCTGCGAACCCGTCACGGGATCGCCGATCTCGACCAGCAGCTCGCTGTTCTTCGGCAGCAGGATGTCGACACGCGAACCGAACTTGATAAAGCCTGCGACGCTGTTCTGCTCCACCGGAGCACCCACCTGCATGTAGGAGATGATGCGGCGGGCGATGAGACCCGCGATCTGGCGGAAGAGCACCTTGTCGCCCGTCGGCATGGCGACCACCGTCGTCGTGCGTTCGTTCTCGGTCGACGACTTGGGATGCCAAGCCACGAGGAAGCGGCCGGGATGATACTTGAAATACTCCACGCGGCCGCCGACAGGCACCCAGTTCATGTGGACGTTCGTAACCGACATGAAGATCGAGATCTGCAGCATCTCCTCGTGCAGATACTCCTCCTCGCGCACCACCTCGGTCACCACGACACGGCCGTCGCACGGAGCGAAGACCAGCTCGGCATCGTGGATGCAGACGCGGCGCGGCTCGCGGAAGAAGGCGACGACGAAGAACCAGAAGCAGCACAAGAACAGCGTGGCGGCCCAGATCAGCAAACTGTCGTCGCGGCTGGTGAGAATCCGATAGAACAAGCACCAGATCAGCACGCAGAAGAGGCCCGAGAGCAGGATGATTTTGTATCCTTCCTTATTGATTTTCATAGCAGTAGTATGAGGTTTCCGTTAAAAGACGAAGAGCATGTAGACGAAGACGAAGGGCGCCGACAGCAGCAGCGCGTCGAAGCGGTCGAGCATGCCGCCGTGTCCCGGGATCAGCGCACCCGAATCCTTCACGCCCGCCGAACGTTTGAGCATCGACTCGGCCAGATCGCCCAGCACGGAGGTCGTCGAGGCCACGAGAGCCAGACCGCACCAGGCTGCTGTCGGGGCACCGAGCAGGCAGGCCGCCACGGCACCCGCCGCCACGGCACCCGCCAGCCCGCCGAAGAAACCCTCCCACGACTTTTTGGGCGAGAGGCGCGGAAAGAGCGGACGGCGGCCGAAAGCCATACCGACGAGGTAGGCGAAGACGTCGTTCGACCAAACGATGCAGATATAGGCGATCAGCACCCACGGATCGGGCGTCGCGGCACCGATCGCGGGGAGGTGAAGCAGCAGCGCGCAGGGCAGCGCCACATAGAAGACGCCGAGCAGCGTCGCGCCGATATTCGCCAGCGGTTCCGCCTGCTTGCGGTAGAGCTCGCACACGAACATCACGAAGGGCAGCAGCAACAGCGCAGCGACGCCGCAGGCGAAGAGCCGGTCCGTCACGGAAGAGGGGTCGATCGCCACGGCGGCGCTCAACAGCAGCACCACCACGGCAGCCAGCATGCCCAGCACGCGCTGGGGAGCCAGTCCGCGGCAGGCGGCCAGCGCATAAAATTCACGGAGACCGAAGCCCGTCAGCAGCACCATGAGCGCCACGAGGCTCGTCTGACTCCACAGGATGGCGCCCCACACCACGACGAGCAGGCCTATGCCGCTCACGGTGCGCACCGCCAGGTTTTTCATCTTATCGTTCATCGGGTAGCAGTTTTTCGAATCGGGTTACAAGGATTTGTTCGCGGGCCGTCTTCGGCGCTTATTCGGCGGCGACGGGCTCCTGCGCGGGAGGCGTCGCGGCCGTGTCGGCCTCCCCGACATTGTCGGCAGGCTTGTCGGCGGCGGCAGCAGCCGGGCATCCGTCGTGCTTGGGGCGCGGGCCGAAGATGCGTTCGACGTCCTCGGTGAATACCACCTCGCGCGACAGCAGCAGCTCAGCCAGCTCGCGCAGCCCCTCGCGGTGCTCCGTGAGCACGCGGGCGGCGGCGGCGTAAGCCTCCTCAATGAGGCGTCGCGCCTCGGCGTCGATCGCCTGCGCGGTGCGTTCCGAGTAGGGTTTCGTCAGCGCCATGTCGCTCTGGCCCGTCGAGTCGTAATAGGAGAGCGTACCCACCTCGGGGCTCATGCCGTAGTAGGCCACCATGGCGTAGGCCTGCTTCGTGGCGCGCTCCAGATCGTTCAGCGCCCCCGTCGAAACCTCGCCGAAGGTGAGCTGCTCCGACACGCGGCCGCCCAGCGTCGCAGCCAATTCGTCCATAAGCTGCTCGCGCGTGGTGATCTGCCGCTCCTCGGGAAGGTACCACGCCGCGCCGAGCGCACGGCCGCGCGGGATGATCGTCACCTTGATGAGCGGGCTGGCGTGCTCGAGCAGCCAGCTGACCGTGGCGTGGCCCGCCTCGTGGTAGGCGGTGGTCCGCTTTTCGGTGTCGGTGATGATCTTGTTCTTGCGCTCCAGACCGCCGATAATGCGGTCGATTGCGG
>CAZVGH010000078.1:0-8172 GCA_964626515.1 uncultured Alistipes sp. | reverse complement strand
TTTTTAATCCAAAAAGATTTCGCCCGTCTGTGCGGGCGAAAACCCATTTCAACCTAATGTCCAACTTAAATGAAGGGAAAATGAAAAAAATTGACAACAAGCAATGGTTTGCTTCGTTGCTCGGTCGACTCGCCCTGCTGATCGCCCTGACGGGCTTCGCCACTGCGGCGATGGCCCAGCAGCGCGTTACGGGTTCGGTCGTCGATGCGGCAGGCAATCCCGTGATCGGTGCGAGCGTCGTGGTCGAAGGTACGGCCAACGGCACGACGACGGGTGTCGACGGTTCGTTCGTGCTCAACGTGCCCGACAAGGCGACTCTGGCAGTCTCCTTTATCGGCTACAAGAGCGTTCGCCAGCCGATCGCTGCCGGTATGACGGCACTGAAAATCGTTCTCGAGGAGGATGCCGCCCTGCTCGATGAAGTGGTGGTCGTCGGTTACGGCGCCGTGAAGAAGCGCGACCTGACGGGTGCCGTCTCCTCGGTGAAATCCGACGATATCATGCGCACGCCGACGAGCAACGTCATTGAGGCGATCCAGGGTCAGGTGGCCGGTTTCGATATCACGCGCAGCAACGGTGATGCGGGTGCCTCGATGAACATGTCGCTGCGTGGTAACCGTTCGATCAACGGCAGCAACGAGCCGCTCTTCATCATCGACGGTATGGAGGGTTCGTTCGACGAGCTCAACCCGAACGATATCGCTTCGGTCGAGATCCTGAAGGATGCCTCGTCGACGGCCGTTTACGGTGCCGCCGGTGCCAACGGCGTTATCATCATTACGACCAAGAACCCCTCGAAGGACAAGTTCTCGGTCAATTTCGACAGCTACTACGGCTGGAACGTTCCCTCGAAATTCCCCGAACTCAACACGGGTGACCGCTACATCGAGTTCCGCCGCGAGGCAGCCCGCACGGCAGGTCTGTGGAACAGCCCCGCCGACGATGCGTCGATCTTCCCCAGCGGCATCTGGGACCTGATCCAGAACAACAAGTGGGTCAACTGGTCGGATCTGATCACCCGCACGGGCCAGACGCAGAACTACAACATCAACACCTCCTACGCCAACGATCGCATGAGCGCCTACTTCTCGGCCGGTTACTACAAGGTCGAGGGTCAGCTGCCCGATGATGATCTGGAGCGCCTCTCGGCCCGCGCCAAGATGGATTTCACGCCGAATCAGTACGTGAAGTACGGCTTCAACGTCTACACGATGTGGTCGAACAACAACAAGCGTTACAGCCGTGTTTGGAACCGCATCCTCTGCACCGTGCCCCTGGGTACCCCCTATGACGAGGAGGGCAATGTGATTTCGTACCCCGTAGCGGGCGATACGGCCTACATGTCGCCGCTTGCCGATATGGCCGAGGGCGAGTACGAGAACAACATCAAGACGCTGAGCGTTGCTCCGCAGGTGTATGTCGAGCTGACGCCGGTGAAGGGTCTCTCCTTCCGCAGCGTGCTGGGCGGCTATCTGCGCAACGTGAAAGAGGGCCGCTTCATCGGTGACCACTCGTGGGCCGGTCTGCAGACGGGCTCCTACGCAGAGATTCCCAATACGCTGACCTACAACTACAAGTGGCAGAATATCCTGACCTACAACTTCAAGGTCGCCGATGACCACGACTTCACCGTAACGGGTGTTACGGAGTGGACCAAGAACCGCCGCGAGAAGGCACAGGCTACGGCCTACAACTTCGACTCGACGGACTACGGCTACCAGAACCTCGGCGCCGCTACGGGTACGCCGCAGGTGTCGTCGAACTACGTCGGCAGCCAGATGATGTCCTATGTGCTGCGTCTGAACTACTCGTACAAGGGTAAGTACCTGCTGACGGTGAGCAACCGTTGGGACGGTGCCTCGATGCTGGCCAAGGGCAACAAGTGGGACAGCTTCCCCGCCGTGGCACTCGGCTGGCGCATCTCGGACGAGAACTTCATGCGCAATGCAGAGGCCGTTACGAACCTCAAGCTGCGCGCCAGCTACGGTGTGACGGGTAACGCCGGTGCTTCGGAGTACGGTACGCTCGCTTCGAGCCGCACGGGTATCTTCGGCTTCCAGGAGGTTTCGGTTCCCTACAGCGGTTTCTCGCAGAACATCGCCAACCTCGATCTGGGCTGGGAGAAATCCTACTCGTGGAACATCGGTCTCGACCTGGGTCTCTTCAACGACCGACTGAACATCACGGCCGACTGGTACCGCACCGACACGAAGGACATTCTCTTCGAGAAGTCGCTTCCCTACGCTGCGGGCGGTTACGGCGGCAGCCCCTTCAAGATCTGGTCGAACATCGGCGAGACGCGCAACTCGGGTCTCGAGCTGACGATCAACACGCGCAACTTCGTAGGTCCGAAGTTCAAGTGGAACAGCACGATCACCTTCGCCACGAACAAGGAGAAGGTTATCAAGACCACGCAGGAGGGCCCGATGCAGTTCGGTGACTACTACCTGATCCCGGGTCAGCCGATCCACACCTACTACGGTTACAAGTACGCCGGTCTGTGGCGCACGGACGAGGCCGAGGAGGCTGCCGTTTACGGTTGCCAGCCGGGTGACGTGCGCGTCGCCGAGAACGGCACGCCCGACGGTACGCTCAACACGGACGACTACTTCATCCTCGGCAGCGCTACGCCGAAGTGGACGGGCAGCTTCTCGAACCGTTTCGAGTTCAAGAACTTCGACCTGAACATTCTGTTGATCGCCCGCTGGAAGTTCACGATGCCCTACGGTGTTACGGGCTGGTACCGCACCGACGGTCTGAACCCCTCGCCGGCAGTCTGCGACTACTGGACCCCCGAGAACCAGGATGCCCGCTATCCGCGTCCGAACATGTCGGGCGGCGGTCAGCACGACTCGTCGATCAACTATTTCGACGGTTCGTACTGGAAGATCAAGACCATTTCGCTGGGTTACACCGTGCCGAAGAAGATCCTGAAGCGCTGCCACATCGACAAGCTGCGCGTTTATTTCACGGCCGACAACCCGTTCATCCACACCAAGTGCAAGTATCTGAAGAACTACGACCCCGAGAAGGGCGGCGACGACGATTACGCTCCGCTGTCGCGTCAGTACGTCTTCGGTATCAATCTGTCATTCTAAAACCAAGGAATCTCTATGAAAACGATCAAATTCATATCGGCGGCACTGTTGCTGCTCGGTGCCTGGGGATGCGAGCTGGATGAGGTGAATCCCTCGTCGGTCTCCACGGACCAGGAGTGGCGGACCGCGGCCGGCTACGAAAAGCTGGTGAACAACTGCTATTTCGACCTGATCCGTGTCGTTTACGGCCAGGCCGAGGATACCTTCGTTGTCAATGCCGAGGGCGGTACCGATATCTGGCAGGATGTCAACCCGACGGGCAGCAACGGTAACTGGAGCCGCCTGATGCGCTATGACGGCGACTTCGGCGGTCTGCTGGGCGAGGCCTACCAGGGCTTCTATGCGACGGTCAACTCGTGCAACGCAGCCATCGAATATGCCGAGAAGGTGCAGGGCCTCACGCCCGCCCGTATCAACGAGCTGGTTGCCGAGGCGCATTTCCTGCGCGCCCACTCGCTCTACCACCTGGTTGAGCAGTACGGCGGCAAGTACCTCTCGGAGACCTACACCTCGTCGCCGATCTCGTCGCTGACCTGCAGCACGGTGAACGCCTTCTATGAGGTAATCCTCAAGGACCTCGATTTCGCTACGAAGAACCTGCCGATCAAGCAGGCCGTCTTCGGTCACGTGACGCGTGCCGCCGCCTACCACCTGCTGGCCCGCACGGCGCTTACCTACGCCGCCTACACCGATGCGAAGGGCAATGCCGAGGCCGTTACGGCCGAGGAGAGCCGCAAGCTGTACGAGACGGCGCGCGATGCGGCCGACTACCTGATCGACCATGCTTCGGAACTCGGCGTTCGTCTCTATACGGACGTGCGCGACGTCTTCGACGAGGCCAACAACAAGTCGAACGACGAGGCCCTGTTCGTCGTATGCCACTCGATGCAGCAGGCCTACAACCCCCGCGGTAACTACTACAACCGTACCTGGAAGCATTTCGGTGCCTATGCCAACAACCCGGCCGGTATCTATCTCGACGGTCTGGCAGCTTCGTATGCGACGGAGGTCAACGGTGTCACGGTGCCGAAGCTGGCCAAGTGCAACTGCATCCTCGAGCCGAGCAAGTACCTGATCGACCTCTACAAGGAGAAGGACCTGCGCTACGAGGCCTTCTTCAACGACAAGTACTACATCAACAAGGCCACCTCGGCCGACGGCAAGGCATACACCTGGAGCGAGACCGACGCGAAGCGTTACAAGCTCGACCCGAAGCGTGTCGGCAACCACGACTACGACATTCCGCTGGGCGAGCTGGCTGTCTACATCTCGCGCAAGACCTATACGCCGGCCGAGCGTGACGCGCTTCCCTATGCCGTTTGCAACATCTCGGACAACTACGCCGATATCGCACAGCCGGGCTACTTCTTCCCGAGCCTGAAAAAGTTCGATACGCCGTCGCTCTACGCCGGTACGAATGCGTCGAAGCCTTATTCGGCTGCCGACAACATCATCTACCGTCTGGGTGAGACCTACCTGCTTTCGGCCGAGGCACACTGGCGTCTGGGTACGACGGACAAGGCCAAGAGCCGTCTGAACGACCTGCGCAACCGCGCCTGCGAGGGTCACGACCACAGCATGGATATCGCCGCTGCCGACGTGACGGAGGACTTCCTGCTCGACGAGTACGCCCGCGAGATGTGCGGCGAGTTTAACCGCTGGTTCACGCTGAAGCGCTTCCGCGCCTTCGAGTCGCGCCTGCCGAAGTACAATCCGCAGGCACACCGCTTCGATCCCGCCGTGCACTACCTGCGCCCGATTCCGAGCTGGATGCTGACCTCGATCGACAACGGCGAGGAGTACCAGAACCCGGGTTATTGATCCGACTCTTGTGAGTAAAAAGGGGGGCAGGCGCTCTTAGCCGCCTGTCCGTATAGGCGAGGGCCGTCCGACATTGCGTCGGGCGGCCCTTTTCGCATGCTCCGGTGTTGTGCGGCCGCCGCCCGAATCCGCCCTCAAAGGGCCCTGCGGCGGCCTTGTGGCGCTTTTTCGATCCTTCGGAAAGTCGCCGGCATACTATGAAAGGTTGTACAATCGTTTATAGGATGAACACAACAATTAAAACGAGTATGCAAGTGAAGATTTCCAAGACGCTGGAGGGCATCATCGCCCGGACGACGTTTAACACGACCAAGGAGGGTGTCGGCAACGCCCTTAAGGACCGCCTGCTGTTGGAGCTGTTGCGCGAGGAGGGGTCGTTGGCCTATCAAATCCTCTCGGCTCGTATGAAAGAAAGGGAGCTGCAGCAGGTCCGCATGCGCATCGAGCACGAGGTGCGCGAGACGCGTTCGGCCGAGCAGCTCGATCCCGAACAGTTCTATCGTCGGTTCTGCAACGAAATATGTGCCCGCAACGAATCGGTCGCCCGCATCTCGACGGCCCATGCGCTGCTTGAGATTCTGCGCGATCCCGCGACCTGCGCCGCGCGTTCGTTCGCGCTCTACGGGGTCACCGAGAGCACGGTGCTCGCCGAGCTGGCCCGCATCGGCGGCGATGCGCTGCAGCGCCGCGAGATCGAGGTGCATCTGCTCGATTTCGGTGCCGATCGTCCGCTCGATCGGGCGGCCGCCGCACCGGCGCAGCTGCTCGACAAGTTCGGCACGGACCTTACGGCCGAGGCGCGCGAGGGGCGTATCGACCCCGTCGTGGGGCGTGACGGCGAGATCGAGCGCGTGGTGCAGATCCTCTCGCGCCGCAAGAAGAACAATCCGATGCTCATCGGCGAGGCGGGTGTCGGCAAGACGGCGATCGTCGAGGGGCTCGCCCTGCGCATTGCCGAAGGCCGCGTTCCCTACACGATCCGCGACAAGCGTCTCTTCTCGCTCGACGTCTCGTCGCTCGTCGCCGGCACGAAGTTCCGCGGCGAGTTCGAGGAGCGGATGCAGCAGCTGCTCGAGGAGCTGAAGCGGGCCGATGACACGATCCTCTTCATCGACGAGATCCATACGATCGTCGGTGCGGGGTCGACGCAGGGGTCGCTCGATACGGCTAATATCCTTAAGCCCGCGCTGGCGCGCGGCGAGCTGCAGACGATCGGCGCCACGACGCTCGACGAATACCGCGAGAACATCGAACGCGATCCTGCGCTCGAGCGCCGTTTCCAGCGCGTGACGGTCGAGCCGACCTCGCAGGCCGAAACGCTGCAGATCCTGCGCAACATCGCGCCCCGCTACGAGCAGCACCACAACGTCCGCTATACGGAGGAGGCGCTGCGCGCCTGCGTCGAGCTGACCGAGCGCTACGTGACCGACCGCTATTTCCCCGACAAGGCGATCGACCTGCTGGACGAGACGGGTTCGCGGGCCCGCATGCAGCATGCCGACGAGCCGCACGCTCTGTGCAAGCTGGCGACGGCACTGGCTGACGTGCAGCGCGAGCGCCGCGAGGCGGTCGAGGCTGCGGTGTACGACAAGGCGGCTGCGGCGCGCATGCGGGAGCTGAAACTCCGCTCGCAGCTCGACTCCGACCGTTCGGCGTGGCGCCGTTCGCTCGAGGAGCACCCCGTGGAGATCACCGCGGCGGATGTCGAACAGGTGCTGACGGCCATGACGGGCATCCCCGCCGAGCGCATCTCGGGCGGCGAGGCGGCCCGCCTGCGGGGGCTGCATGCCCACCTCAGCGGCCGCGTCATCGGCCAGCAGGAGGCGGTGGAGAAGATCGCACGCGCAATTCTCCGCTCGCGGGCCGGACTGAAGGATGCGAACCGCCCGATCGGAGTCTTCCTCTTCGTCGGTCCGACGGGCGTGGGCAAGACCCACCTGGCGAAGGAGGTGGCGAAGTGGCTCTTCGACGAGCAGCGCGGCTTGATCCGTATCGACATGAGCGAATACGGCGAGAAGCACAACGTCGCCCGTCTGATCGGCGCCCCTCCGGGATACGTCGGTTACGGCGAGGGTGGCAAGCTGACCGAAGCCGTGCGCCGTCGTCCCTACTCGGTGGTTCTCTTCGACGAGATCGAGAAGGCGCACCCCGACGTCTTCAACGTCCTGCTGCAGATCTTCGACGAGGGGTGCCTCACGGACGGCTCGGGCCGCAGGGTCGATTTCCGCAATACGATCCTGATCCTGACCTCGAACGTCGGATCGCGCGCTGCGGCCGAGCGTCCGACGCAGGTGGGCTATACGACCCGCTCGAAGAGCGCGGCCGAGGTCGCGGCCCCCGCCGACGAGTACCGCAAGGCGCTCGAGCAGACCTTCGCGCCCGAGTTCCTGAACCGCATCGACGAGGTGGTGCTTTTCCGCTCGCTCGAGAACCACGATATCGAGCGGATCATCGATCTGGAGCTCGCGGGCCTCATGCAGCGCACCGAGGCGATGGGGTATCGGATCAAGATTACGGACAAGGCGCGCCGCCGGCTGGCAGCCATGGGTTATGAGCGGCGCTACGGAGCCCGCGCGCTGAAGCGGACGCTGACGGATCACGTCGAGGAGCCGATCGCACAGCTGATCGTCGACGGCAAGCTCCGCGAAGGCGACACGGTCGTCATCGAGGGCGGCCGCAGCGAAGGCGTTCGGCTGCGTGTGGCCTGACGGGAGCGGAATCGCTCCGAAAGGGAATACCGATTGAAAGGGCGTATTGAGAATGGGGCCGGGCTTTGTTCGATGGCGTAGCCATCGGCAGCCCGCAGCCGCCCCCTGGCGGAGGGCTGCATCCTCGCGATGCTCGACGCATGCCGCTCCGCTCGGCTGCGGGTACCCGCCTCCGTTCCTAATTCTTTATGTCAAACGCCGAATCCCGAATCCTGAATCCTGAATTTTGAATTTTGAATTTTGAATTTCCTCACCTCGGCCACTCTCCGATCTCCATGTCGCGCAGGTCGCTGCCGTCGATCGTCAGCCGCAGCGCCGTCCGCACTTTGTGGATGCCGTAGCAGCCTGCCGCCCCGGGATTGACCGCCAGCAGCTCGTAGACGGGATCGTACTGCACCTTGAGGATGTGCGAGTGGCCCGCGATGAAGAGTTTGGGCCGCAGCGCCTGAATCTGCTGCACGGCCCGCGGATCGTAGCGGCGCGGATAGCCGCCGATATGGGTCATCAGGACGGGCACCTCCTCGCAGACGAGCGACGCGAAGGCG
>CAZVGH010000077.1:0-8201 GCA_964626515.1 uncultured Alistipes sp. | reverse complement strand
TACCTGCACAAGCACCCCGAGACGGTGCAGATCCTGCAGAAGAAGATCGTCGACAACGAGAAGGAGCGCAAAGCGATCTCGGGCGTGCAGAAGAAGGCGCGCGAGATCGCCAAAAAGGTGTCGCTCAACAATAAGAAGCTGCGCGATTGCAAGATCCACCGCACGGACAAGCACGAGCTGGCCGACCAGACGATGATCTTCATCACGGAGGGTCTCTCGGCCTCGTCGTCGGTGACCAAGTGCCGCGACGCCCGCACGCAGGCGGTCTTCTCGCTGCGCGGCAAGCCGCTCAACTGCTACGGTCTGACGAAAAAGGTGGTCTATCTGAACGAGGAGTTCAACTTGCTGCAGGCGGCGCTGAACATCGAGGAGGATATCGAGAACCTGCGCTACGAGAAGGTGATCGTGGCGACCGATGCCGATGTGGACGGCATGCACATCCGGCTGCTCATCACCTCCTTCTTCCTGCAGTTCTTCCCCGACGTGATCCGTCAGGGACACCTCTACATCCTCCAGACCCCGCTGTTCCGCGTGCGCAACAAGAAGGAGAATTTCTACTGCTACAACGAGGAGGAGCGGCAGGCGGCCGTCGCCCGATGTGGCGCCAACGCCGAGATCACCCGCTTCAAAGGTCTGGGCGAGATCTCCGACACGGAGTTCAAGAATTTCATCGGCGAGACGATGCGCCTGGATCGGGTGCGCATCACGAAGGACGACCCGATCCACGACCTGCTGGAGTTCTACATGGGTAAGAACACCTTCGAACGGCAGGGCTTCATCATCAACAACCTGCGCATCGAGGAGGACCTCGTCGAGCAGGATTTCAACTAACCGACACTTATGGCAACAGAGAACGATCCCATCGAACGCAACGACGAACCGATGCCCGCGACGGACGAGTTCGCGGCGGCCGGCGAGGCTTCGGCGGACGAAGACGAGGCACCCGCCGCGGCCCCTTCGGCCAAGGCGCTCAAATTCGACCGCCTGATGCAGGACGAGAGCGGCGTGCGCCGGTTGACGGGCATGTACAAGAACTGGTTCCTCGACTACGCCTCCTACGTGATCCTCGAGCGCGCCGTGCCCCATATCGGCGACGGTCTGAAACCCGTGCAGCGCCGCATCCTGCATGCGATGCGCCTCATGGAGGACGGCCGCTACAACAAGGTGGCCAACATCGTCGGCCAGACGATGCAGTTCCACCCCCACGGCAACCAGTCGATCGAGGATGCCCTCGTGCAGCTCGGACAGAAGGACCTGCTGATCGACTGTCAGGGTTCGTGGGGCAACATCCTCACGGGCGACGATGCCGCCGCGGGCCGATACATCGAGGCACGCCTGTCGAAATTCGCCCTCGACGTGGTCTTCAACAAGAAGACCACCGAGTGGATGATGGCCTACGACGGCCGCAAGGAGGAGCCCGTGACGCTGCCCGTGAAGTTCCCGCTGCTGCTGGCACAGGGTTCGGACGGCATCGCCGTCGGCCTCGCGTCGAAGATTCTGCCGCACAACTTCATCGAGCTCATCGAGGGGTGCATCGCCCACCTCGAGGGGCGCGATTTTCAGCTCTATCCCGACTTCCCGACGGGCGGTCTGGCCGACGTGAGCCGTTACAACGACGGTCTGCGCGGCGGTGCGGTGCGCGTCCGCGCCCGCATCTCGAAGATCGACAAGCGGACGCTGGCCATCACCGAGATCCCCTTCACGACCACCTCCGAGTCGATCAAGGAGTCGATCGTCAAGGCCAACGAGCGCGGCAAGATCAAAATCCGCAAGGTGGACGACCTGACGGCCGACAAGGTCGAGATCGTCATCCAGGTGGCTCCCGACGAGTCGTCGGACAAGACGATCGACGCTCTTTACGCCTTCACGGACTGCGAGGTCTCGATCTCGCCCAACGCGTGCGTCATCTGGGACGAGAAGCCGCATTTCCTGGGCGTGAGCGAGATTTTGCGCCGCTCGGCCGACCATACGAAGGGACTGCTGCGCCGTGAGCTCGAGATTCGTCTCGAGGAGCTGAATGCCGCCTGGCATACCGCCTCGCTCGAGCGTATCTTCATCGAGAACAAGCTCTACCAGCTCATCGAGGGGTGTCGCAGCCGCGAGGAGGCCTATGCCGCCGTCGACGGCGGACTGGCCCCCTTCAAGAAACTGCTGCGCCGCGAGGTGACGCTCGAGGACGTGCAGCACCTCACCGAGTTGAAATTCATCCGCATCTCGCGCTACGACTCGGAGAAGGCCGACAACGAAATCCGTCAGATCGAGGCCGACATCGAGCAGACGAATTACCACTTGGCGCACCTTACCGAGTATGCCGTGGCCTACTACCGCCGCATCCTCGAAAAGTACGGCAAGGGACGCGAGCGCAAGACCGAGCTGCGCACCTTCGACAACATCGAGGCGACGAAGGTGGCCGTGACGAATGCCAAACTCTACGTCGACCGCGCCGAAGGCTTCTTCGGCATCGGCAAGTCGATGAAGGATGCCGAGTTCGTCTGCGACTGCTCGGATATCGACGACGTGATTCTCTTCACGAAGGAGGGCCGCTACTCGATTCGCAAGGTGTCGGAGAAGGCCTATTTCGAGAAAAACATTTATTATATAGGTATCTTCAAGCGCAACGACGAGCGCACGATCTACAACGTCCTCTACCGCGACGGCAAGAACGGACCGATCATGATGAAGCGCTGCGCGATCAAGTCGGTGACGCGCGACAAGGACTACGACATCACGAAGGGGGCGCCGAAGAGCGAGATCCTCTACATGTCGGTCAACCCGAACGGCGAGGCGGAGGTGCTGAAGGTCTACTTCAAGCCGCGCCCGCGCCTGAAGAAGCTGATCGTCGACCTCGACTTCTCGACGCTGGCGATCAAGGGCCGTCAGAGCCAGGGCAACCTCTTCTCGCACTACGGCATCCACAAGATCGTCTTCAAGGAGCGCGGCACCTCGACCCTCGGCGGTCAGAACATCTGGTACGACGAGGATATCCGCCGCCTGAATGCCGACGGCCGCGGCCTGCTGCTGGGCGAATTCAAGGGCGACGACAAACTGCTCGTCTGGACGGCGAAGAACAGCTACTACGTGACCGGCTACGACCTCGGACAGCACTTCCCCGACGACACGGTCTTCGTGGGCCGCTACCGTCCCGAACGGATCTACAGCGTCTGCTATTTCGACGGCGAGCAGGGCTTCTACTACCTCAAACGCTTCATGATCAAGCTCTCGGAGCGTCTGCAGGCTTTCCTGCCCGAGGAGAGCGGCTGCCGCTTCGTCGCCGTGACGGAGGCTG
Organism: uncultured Alistipes sp.; assembly: GCA_964626515.1. Classification (GTDB taxonomy): domain Bacteria; phylum Bacteroidota; class Bacteroidia; order Bacteroidales; family Rikenellaceae; genus Alistipes. The sequence continues at coordinate 4,915 of CAZVGH010000077.1, read as the reverse complement.
CGGGCGCACAGCTCGAGTTGAGCTTCAAGGGGGCGCACGCCTCGCGTCCCGCCGAGCTCGTCGTCGTCGACACGTTCGTCGGCGTCAAGAGCCCGCTGGCCAAGGGCAAACGCCTGTCGACCTTCGACGTCGCCGCCGTGCGCTTCCTCGAGCCCGTGCAGCCCGAGGAGCCCGAGACGGAGGAGGAAGACGCCGACGGCGCCGTGACGACATCCGAACCGGTGGCCGGCGACGTACCGTTCGAGATCGAACGGCCGCAGGAGGACGACGAGCGCACGCAACTCAATCTGTTCTGACGACGGCCATGACGCGCAAACCGCTTTTTCTGATCGGATACATGGGGTGCGGCAAGAGCACCGTCGGGCGCAAGCTGGCCCGACGCCTCGGTCTTCCCTTCGTCGATACGGATGCCGCCGTCGAGGAGCGGGAGGGGGCTACGGTGGCCGATCTGTTCCGTTACGAGGGGGAGGAGCGCTTCCGCGCCATCGAGCGCGAGGTGCTGGAGCGGACGATCGCCGCAACGGCTGCCACGGTGGTCTCTACGGGCGGCGGACTGCCCGTCTGGCGCGACAACATGGCGCGGCTCAACGAGGCGGGCACGACGGTCTACCTGCGCCGCTCGGCGGAGAACATCGCGTCGCGCCTGAGCCCCTACGGGCGTCGGAAGCGGCCCCGCCTGAACGGCCTGAACGATGCCGAACTGCTCGATTTCATGCGGCGCGACATGGCCGAACGCGAACCCTTCTACGCTGCGGCCCGCTGTACGATCGACTGCGATGCGCTGACCGACGACGAAATCCTCGAACGGATCGTTGCGCTCGGCGAATGACGGCGGCAGGGGCGCGGCACGCGAACGGTTGACAGACTGATTTTCAAGATGGATAATCGACCCATAGGCATATACGACTCGGGCATGGGCGGCCTGACGGTTTGGCGGGAGGTGCGGCGCGCACTGCCTGCCGAGTCGCTCGTCTACCTCGGCGACGGCAAATACTGCCCCTACGGTTCGCGCCCGCGGGCCGAGGTCGAACAGCTGGCCGACCGCGCGGTGGCGCATCTCGTCGCGCTGGGGTGCAAGCTGGTCGTTGTCGCCTGCAACACGGCGACGGCCGCTGCGATCGACTTCCTGCGGCACAAGTATGCCGACCTGCCGATCGTCGGCATGGAGCCCGCCGTGAAACCCGCCTGCCTCACGACGCGCAGCCGCGTGGTGGGGGTGCTGGCGACCGAGCGGAGCCTCGACGGCGATCTCTTCCGCCGCACGGCGGCCCGCTACGGGCAGGACATCGAGGTGGTGACGGCGCCCGGCCGCGGCTTCGTCGAGCTGGTCGAGGAGGACCGCGAGCAGAGCCCCGAGGCGGTCGCCTGCGTCGGCGCAGCGATCCGCGGGATGCTCGAACGGGGTGCCGACCGCATCGTGCTGGGGTGTACGCACTATCCCTTCCTGCTCGATGCCCTGCAGCGCGCAGCCGCAGGGTACGACGTGCGCTTCATCGATCCGTCGCCCGCCGTGGCGCGCCGCGTCGCCGAGCTGCTCGACCGCTTCGATCTGCGGACCGCCGCCGATGCGGAGCCGTACTACGGCTTCGAGACCTTCGCCGACGAGGCCTACCGCCGGCGGCTGGAGCGTAAGGCCGCGGGTCGGTCCGCAACGGAGCCGGCGGACGAATAAATCGCTTGCCGTCTGTCGGATACGAATGCCGCTGCCGAAAAATCTCGGCTGCGGCTTTTAATTTTTGCAAATAATCCGTACCTTCGCTTTCTAAAAGCGACCGTCGGGCGAAGCGGCTCTGCCGCTGCCGCGCGGACGGTTCGCCCGGGGACTTTTTTCAGACTATCAGCCATGGCCACATCCCATAAAAACGCTTCGAACAGTCGTCAACAGGTGCAGCGAACCGATCGCGACAGTGCCCGCTGGATCGCGGGCCTGCTGTTGGCATTCATCGGTTTCTTCGCCGCCTCGGCAGTCGTCTTCTCCTATTTCGGCTGGGCTGCCGACCAGAGCGGTCTGCAACTCTCGGCCGCCGAGCGCGAGACGCTGGGCGTCACGCCCGAGAACCTGTGCGGCTGGTTGGGCGCCCGCCTCGGCATGCTGCTCGTCGATCGTTCGTTCGGTGTCTGCGGCATTCTGCTCCCCGTGATCGTCATGCTGCTCGGCGTGCGCATCATCCGCCAGCGGCCGCTGGTTGCCAACCACCTCGTGCTCTCGCTGCTGCTCGTCATGCTGCTCGGCTCGCTCACGCTGGGCTTCGCCTTCGGCAGCCGTTGGAGCCTTTGCGCTTCGTCGGGGTGGGGCGGCGACTTCGGCATCGAGGTGGCCAAACTGCTCAAAACGCACATCGGCGCCTTCGGTACGCTCATCGTGTTGTGCGGCGGCTGGATCCTGACGGGCGTATTCATCAACCGCAACTTCATCAATACGGTCAACGAGGCGGGGCGCGTCATGGTCGACAAAAGCGGCCAGATCGTCGATCTGATGAGCCATCGGACGCAGCATGCCGAGCGTATCGCGGGGTCTGCCGAACCGGCTGCCGGGGAGGACGAACCCGACGATCCCGAGGATGCCGACGAGGAGTATATCGGCGAGGATATCGAGCGCCCGACGCCGCCCGACGCATCACTGTCGGCCGATCAGCCCGTCGATATGCCGGACCCCGCCGTGCAAACCGCACCCGCGGCCGAAACGCCCGTGACGATCGAACGTCCTGCGGCGGAGTCTCCTTTTGAACTGGTGTCGACCGGCGACGAACCTGTTGCGGCACCTGCCGGCGAAGCGGTGCCGTCCGATGCCGCAGCGCATCCTGCGCCCGCCGGCGACAGCCCCTTCGAGGAGGTCGACCTCTCGCAGGGTCGGGTCGTCATGGGGGCGAACGGGCTGGTCGAACTGGCAGCTCCCGCGCAGCCGGCCTCCGTTCAGCCGAAACCGGCCGAAGCTCCGCGCCGCCCCACGCAGCAGGGACCCTTTACGGAGATCGATTTGAGCAAGCTGCTCGACGACGACCCCGAACAACCCGCGCAGCCCGTCGCCGAAACGCCGCGCCCGATCCCTGCGCCGCAGCCGCGCCCGACCGCTCCTGCCTCTCCGTTCGTCGAGGTGTCGCTGGTTCCCGAAGAACCCGAGGCTCCCGCCGAGCCCGAAATACCCGCAGTTCCCACTGAGCCCGAAATGCCCGCGGCTCCTGCCGGGCCTGCGCCCGTCGCTACGGAGCCTGAAGGACTGGTCGTGACTGTCGAGACGCCGCAGGTCGAGCTGGTCGACGAGCGCAAGCTGCCGACCGAGGCCTACGATCCCACGAAGGACCTGCTGACCTACCGCATGCCGCCCGTGACGCTGCTCGAGGATTACCAAAGCTCGTCGGAGGTCTCCGAGGAGGAGATTTTCGAGAATAAGGCGCGTATCGAGGAGACCCTGAAATATTTCGGCATTCCGATCCAGAAGATCAAGGCGACCGTGGGCCCCACCGTGACGCTCTACGAGATCGTGCAGGAGCAGGGCATCAAGATCTCGAAGATCCAGGGCCTCGAGCAGGATATCGCGCAGAGCCTCAAGGCGCTCGGTATCCGCATCATCGCCCCGATCCCGGGCAAGGGCACGATCGGCATCGAGGTGCCGAATCGCAACAAGCAGGTCGTCTCGATGTATTCGGCCGTCCGTTCGCGGCGCTTCTTCGAGTCGAAGGCCGAGCTGCCCGTCGTCATCGGCCGCACGATCCAGAACGAAAACTACGTCTTCGACCTGGCGAAGATGCCCCACCTGCTCGTGGCGGGTGCCACGGGTATGGGTAAGTCGGTGGGCCTGAATGCCATCATCACCTCGCTGCTCTACCGCAAGCATCCGTCGCAGCTGAAGCTGGTGATGATCGACCCCAAGATGGTCGAGTTCTCGCTCTACGCCAAGCTCGAGCGGCATTTCCTGGCCAAGATGGAGTCCGAGGACAGGGCGATCATTACCGACCCGATGAAGGCCGTCTACACGCTCAACTCGCTCTGCACGGAGATGGACAACCGCCTCGAGATGCTGAGCCAGGCGGGGACGCGCAATATCGTCGAGTACAACGAAAAATTCACGGCCCGGCGCCTCAATCCCGAAAAGGGCTTCCGCTATCTGCCCTACATCGTGGTGGTGGTCGACGAGTTCGCCGACCTGATCATGATGGCGCGCGAGGTCGAGCGCCCTGTGATGCGACTGGCGCAGAAGGCGCGTGCGGTGGGCATCCACCTCATCATCGCCACGCAGCGTCCCGACGTGAAGGTCATCACGGGCGGTATCAAGGCCAATTTTCCCGCCCGCATCGCCTTCCGCGTGATGCAGATGATCGACTCGCGCACGATCCTCGACCGTCCCGGCGCCAACCAGCTCATCGGTCGCGGCGACATGCTCTTCTCGAAGGACGGCGACGTGACCCGCATCCAGTGCGCGCTGGTCGAGACGAACGAGGTGGAGCGCATCGTCGACTTCATCTCGAAGCAGCAGGGCTATCTCTCGGCCTATGCGCTGCCCGACTACCAGCCCGAGGGCGGCGGCGAAGGCGCGATGGGCAGCGAGGAGATCGACACGGCTCCCAAGCGTTACGACTCGCTCTTCGCCGAGATCGCCCGTGAGGCGGTGCAGAGCGGCTCGATCTCCACGTCGATGATCCAGCGCAACTACGAGGTGGGCTTCAACCGTGCGGGCCGCATCATGATGCAGCTCGAACGGGCCGGCATCGTCGGCCGCCAGCAGGGAGCCAAACCGCGCGACATTCTGTTTCACGACAGCCCGTCCCTGGAGGCCAAACTTCAGGAACTCGGCCTATTCTGATGCCTATGATACGACGTATTCTGACTATAGGGTGCCTGCTTGCGGCGTTCGTGCCGCAGGTGTCGGCCGCCGACCGCGCCTCGGAACTCCTCGCGGCGCTCGCAGCCCGCTTCC
>CAZVGH010000076.1:0-8310 GCA_964626515.1 uncultured Alistipes sp. | reverse complement strand
AAGAATGAAAATCTAATTTTGAATCTTGAATTCAGCATTTTGAATTTCGACAGCAAGCCCTCCGCAACAACGACGTCGGCCCCCTTTCAGGAGGCCGACGTCGCTCTCTAATACTGCTTATTCCAATCAATAACTTACTATACGAATCAGGCAGGCATCGCTGTCGACTGCTCCTCCGCCGGCATTGAGAAGATAATGATCGAAATTAAACGTCGTAAAGTTGATATCCCAGGCGGAGTTCTTATTAACACTGTCATAGTTTCGACACCAGTACACGGCGCCTTTCTGACGATAGATATCGAAGAACTGGGGACGATGCTCAATTTCGCCCGACGTGGTATAGAGCGCATCTCGCCCGGCATAGCGCAACACGCCGCTCGATCCCACCTTGCGGCGGCCGTATCCCTCGGCACCGATCGGGAAAAAGACATTGTTGCCGTACGCGACATCACCCTCCGCATTGTTGTAGACGAAACAGCCGCGCATGCCCTTCGTGGCAGAACCGGCCTGATCGCTGTAATAACCGAAGGCCTCGTCCGTCGTCGTCATCGTCTGCGTGGCGCCGTCGGCATACAGTACGCCGAAACCGTACTGCATATTGGGATTGGTATGCTCATCATACTGCAACTGCTGATAATCATCTTCACGAGCTACGCGTGTGTCAGTCGTGTTTAATGACCAGTTCGTCGTTCCACCGTTTTTCAGGTTTCCCCACGTGGACGTCGTGCCGTCCGTCAACTCAAGCGCCGCATTCCCGGGTGCCGTTCCGAATCCGTAGGTGCGGTTGTTCGAGGCCTTGATACCTGCCGGATTTTTCCATTTGAAATAGGCACCCTCGTCGCGTGGATCAGTCACCTCGTGCGCTGTAAAGTTGTTGATCGGTCCCGAGAGAGAAGCGACGTTCATCGTATGCCAGCGCAGCGAACTGCCCGGCGTGATCTGAAGCGGCGCATAGCCCTGACGAACGTGAATCAGGTGGACGCAGGTGTAGTTGTTGTAGTAGACGCGGATAATGCCGCAACGCACCTGGTTCGCGCCGATCGTGCCGTTCGGTTTATACTGGAATTTGATGGTCGTGCGGTCCTTGCCGACGATCGTTCCGTCGGGTCCCTGCTCGCTCTCGCCTTCGGGGGTCAGCGTGTACCAGCTGCTCGGAACCGCTTTGCCGTCCTGGCCGACGATTTCGGCACGCCACGGACCGTCGGAAACGACGTCGCGGAACTCGGTGGCGAACTCGTCCGGCAACTCCATCAACCGTACATGGAAGGCGTCGGCATTCCCGGACGAGCGCCAGATGCCCTTCGGATTACCGAGACGGCGCACTTGGTGCAGATCCACAAAGTCGGAGTAATCCGACACGGTGCCGTTGTAGCAGATCTTCGCCGTGTAGCGCACGCGGGCCGTGCGCTGGTGACCCATATAGATGTTGTTACCCGAATAACCGCGTTTGGTGGTCAACGTTCGGGAGCGCGTAAAGAGCTGCACGCCGAACGTATAGGTCGAGCTGCCGGAGTGCCCCGTCGACGCATCCTCCACCTCGACCGTATAGCTGCCGTCCTTCTCGTCGGCATCGTCGCCCGAATTGTGCAGACCGGCAGTCGACACATAGGTGCGTTTCTGCTGCGATCGGTTCGGGTTGGTCGGATCGTAATAATTATTGTAATTGGTGGACGAGGAGTACGAATCGCTCTGTCCGATCACGACATCCGTGGAACGGCGCAGCGACAGGAAGCCGTGCTCGTCGTGCTGCAGCTCGGACGCCGAGCTCGGATCCCAGTAGTAAACGGCCGATGCGGTCTTTCCGCTCGGAGCATCGTCGGGATACCAGTGGTTCGACAGGATCTCGGCCTGCAGATTTCCCACGAGCTGGCCCACCACCTTGACATAGGTGGTCATCCTGCGGTCGTAGAGATACGAAATGTACTGCGGCGTCTTGACATAGACACCCGGATCGGGCTCCGTGTACTCGATGTGCCAGTCGATATCGTTGGCGTAGCCGTTGAACTGCAGCGTCAGCTGGTAGTGGTGGTTGCGCTCCGCCTCGTAGTTGCGGTCCACGTCCTTGCCCAGCATGAAGCGGTAGACGATCGGACCGTGACCGATGCGGTCGGGGTTGTCGCTGACGTAGTAGCCCTTCACCTCGACGTAGGTGCCGTAGGGAACGTCGTCCTTGTAGTCCTTCTCCTCGGGCCCCTTCCAGCTGTCGGGATAGGTGATCTTCTTGTTCTGGCCGCTTTCGTCCTGCCACTTGGGATTGCCGTTGGCCGTCTGCATGTTCTCGTAGAAGAAGAGCGACACGGGATCGTTCTCGGCATGGTTCGAACCGCCCTTGTTCACAGTCGGGCCGTTGGAGAGGTAAAGGCCCGAGCGGTCTTCGGTCTTATCGACCAGGAAGGGCGAATCGGGATAGAAATACTCCTCGCCGTCGAGCAGTTCGTCATCGGGTCCGCAGGTATTCTTCTTGCCGAGATAGCAGGTCGCGGGGATATCCTTGATCTGCACCGAGTGGATGAAAATGGCGACGTTTTCCTTGAGCTTCGAGGCGTCGAAAGCGACGGTCAGCTTCGAGGCGGCGCGGCGCAGCCAGGCATGCAGCTGGGTGCGCGTCGCGTCGATCGTCACGGGTTTCGGCGTCGCCGACTCCACGCCGCCGTCGTCGAAGAAGCCGAACATCTGCTTGTTCTCCTTCACCAGTTCGTTGTTTTCGCCCGACTGCCACTGCAGTTTGATCGACCGCAGGCCGTCGGCCGTCTTCACGGCGTTCTTGTAGGCGTTGTCGTTGGCCAGATCGCCCATGTTGGCCACCGCGTAGATGTAGTAGCGGCCGTAGGGCACCGTCAGTTTGAACGTGGCTCGCGGAGTGAAGCGCTCGGCATAGTTCGTCTTGGCTGCCTCAGCCTCGGTGTAACGCTCGGGCATGTCGACCTTGTAGGTGCCGTCGTTGTCGGCCGCATCGGCACCGGTGGAGGTGGTGGGCACGAGGTAGAAGCTCTTGATGAGCGTTCCGTCCGTGCGGTAGAAGAAGACGCTGAGATCCTCGATCGCCTTGATCGCGTCGCCGGCCGTGCGGGTCTCGGCGAGCCCCGTCGTCAGCGGACGGAAATCGACCGCCACGGAGACCTTGCCTTCGCCTTCGGCCAGCGGGCCGATCGACCAGGTCTCGTCCTTCGTACACGCCCCGAGACCGAGCATCAGGGCGAACAGCATACCGTATAGAATCGTGCGTTTCATAGCTTTCGTCAATTTTTTCGGAGAAGCAGCCGTCTCCGATGCGGCACAACAGGTGCGCAAATGCGCAAGGTGCGTTCGCGGGGGTTCCGCAGTTTTTCACGAGGGTTCGCGGGGCTCACACGGTCTCCGCGAGGGTTTTCACGGGCTTCTGCGCGGATCTGCAGGGTTCGTGCGAGGCTTCCGCGAGAGTTCGCGGAATTTCCGCAGGGTCTTCTCCGCAGGGATTCCGCGGGTCCGCGGGGTTATCGCGGTTTCCGCACGCGGGCAGCAACTCTGCATTCAGCATTCAAAACAGGCCGCGCAGCCCGATTTTGAATCTTGAATTCTGAACGCTGAATTTGCAATGCCGTCAGGCATTGCGCGGGCCGCAGCCTCCCGCAGCGGAGGCCCGCAGCTCCTTATCGTCGCCCGCGGCACTCCGCAGGCTGCGCCCGCCGCGACCAAACGGCTTCGGCAGCGGGATCGCAGCACCGATGACAGGCATTGCGCGCTCCCGAACGGAACCCCGTTCTCACGACCGTACGCCGTGCGAACTGCCCACCCACCGCGCCCGGGCGGCAGGCCGTGCAACCGCGCCGCACCATCGGCGACGGCCGCACCTATGTTTATATACGCCCGCTCGCGGCAACATCCGCGGCACGGGGCGCGGCCATCCGAGCTGCAACGCGCGGCACCGCGGCCGTCAGTCCAGTCCGAAGGTCGGCTTCAGCGTCACCTTGCCGTAGGGCTGCACCTCGGCCCTCCACGTGATATCGTGCGAACCGATCGTCACGTAGACCACCACATGCGTGTTGCGCGGCAGCGCCCCGAGGTTTTCGAAATAGTCGAAACACGACATCTCGTCGGCCCCGAGGTCCAGCGTCAGCGTGTAGTTTTCACCGTTCGGCCCCTGGTTCGGATTGGTGTAGCTGCTCTCGAGCAGGTAGATCGGCTTCAGGCGCGTCGTCTCGCCGGCCTTCAGCGTGAGCGGCAGCACGGCGCTCGGCATTCCCGTCCGCGCAAGGTCGAAGGTGTAGTGATCGTTGTTGTTGCCGGCCGCCGCGGGGACCTCGTAGTCCGTGATCTCCCACTTCTCGTCGAACGTAACGCGCGGCAGGTAATACTCGCCGGCGGACAGCTTGTCGATCGTCAGCCCCTCGAGCGACAGATCGACCTTGCGGCGGTTCTCGATCATGAAGGTGAACTTGACCGCCGCACGCGTCACGAACAACTCGCAGAAATGGTCCTCGTTAGGCATTTCGATCTCGTGGCAGGCGCTCATCGGCAGCGGGCCGGTCAGCTGCTGCGAGGCCGAGTGAAGCTCGATCGTCAACGCCTCGAGCGCCTCCTGCGGGAAGAGGCCGCCGGGGCGGATTCCCGCGAGGTCGAAATCGACCACACGGCGCTGCGTGCCGTTGTCATCGGTCAGCTTGGTTTCCTCGTTGACAAAGAGATAGATGCGTTTCTTCTCGTTGCCGACCACCTTGAACGTGGCCCCTTGCAGCAGATCGAGCGCATGTTCGTCGCCGAAGCGGAAGAGGCGGTTGTGCTCGACGCCGCCGCCGGGACGCACCACGACGATGCGCAGCGTCTGCATCCGCTCGTCGTTCGTCTCGGAGCCTACGAAGCCGTCCATCTCCGCATCCGTCGGGGTGTAGGCCCGCGAGCCGGGAGCGGCGATGTCGGCCGTAGCGACCGAGATGTCGAGGTTCACCATCACGGGACTTGCCGGTTCGTCGGACGACGACTGCGAGCAGCCGACCGCGGAGAGCAGCAGCGCTGCCGACCACAGGGCCGTCGCGATCCGTCGCAACCGATTCGGTATGTTTGTCATACGCTCCACCTTGTCCGTGTTTTTAGAGTTCTTCGTCGTTGATGCGCACCGTCCAGTCGTTGATCTTGATGATGGTGCGGAGCCAGGTCTGCTGCGCGGTGAGGATGAAGACCAGTTCCCACTCGCTCTGACGGTCGAGGAACTCCTGAGGCTTCATCTCGGCGTAGCGGTCGCTGCGCAGCAGCAGCAGCAGGTTGTTCAGCGGGACGTCGATGACGGCGCGACCGTCCGACTTGCGGGTCACGACGAGCATCGGCGTGCGCTTGGTCATCAGGCGCGAGGTCGAAAGCTCGGCATAGGCCGCCACGACCGGTTTGCCGCCCTCGAGCAGGCCGATCGGCTGCTGGCCGCGCGCCCACGGGGTGTAGGTCACCTCGCCGGCTGCAAGCAGGTCGTTGTCGGCTGCGAAAAGGGTATTGTCGTCGTGGATCGCGAAGTCGAAATCGGCATCGTTGACCGCTTCGCCGTCCGACTGCTGCAGCACGATGCGGATGTTGTTCGTGTCCTTCATCATCTCCACGGTGCCCTCGGCATAGAGGTCGGCCGTCGTGAGGGTCAGCGTACCGTAGTAGAGACCATGCAGCTGTTGACGGTCGGGATCGGTCAGGCAGTCGGGATCGAGCGCCACGCCGAGGTCGTCGCGCCGCGAACCGGCGCCGGGCGTCTGCACGAAGGAGAACGAACGCTGCTCGCAGGCCATGCCGCCGTATGCCACGAAGCGGTAGGTGCCCTCGTCGAGATCGAGCGTCATCCGATAGTTCTCGTCGGCCAGCACGTCGCTCGTTTCGGTGAAGGTGGCGACGTAGTTGCCCGCGGCATCGTAGACGAAGAGCGTCAGGCAATCCACCTCCGCGGGGAAGGCGTTCGCATACAACATATTATAGTTGTATACGAAGCGCAGCTTCACTCCGTGCGGACACGGCGGCAGATCGTCGTAGATGCGTTCGCACGACGTAAGTCCGGCCACGGCCGCCGCGACGCAGAGCGCCGCAGCGACCAGGCGGGAGATCAGATTCCGTAAGCTCGTTTTCATGTTTTTTTTAGAACTCGAAGTTGTTGACGCGAACCGTCCAGGGCAGCACCTTCACCGATACGGTGAGGTAAACGTCGCCGTCCTCGTCCGGATCATCCGGCTGCTTCGGATCGGGATCGTTGTCCGTCAGGCGGGGGTGACCCAGCCGGCTGATCTTCGTCACGGCCAGCTTGTAGACGTTGTTGCGCACGACACCGAACTCCATCGGGCCCATACGGCCGTTGTCGCCATTGTCGTTGTGACGGTTCCACGCGTAATAATAGAAGAAGTAGCCTGCACCGCCCTCGGCTGCGCTGCCGGTGCTGGCCTGGTAGATCGTAAAGCCGGCAGCCGTAGCGGCGGCACGGAACTTGGCCAGCGCCTCGGAAACAGCCGCGTCGTTATTCGTCTTGTCGGCAGCGATCAGCGCCTGGTAGAGCTCGTTCGGGTTGCCCTTGTCGTTCGCGGTCATGGCGGCGACGTAGAGCGGCGAACCGGATCCCTCGTTCTCGGCCACTTTGGACACCTCGTCGTTCCAGCCCACGTAGATGCGGTCCTGGAAGATGTAAAGGGTCGGATACTCCTTGTTGTCGACGGTCAGCGTATAGGCATTCGGCTTGCCATCGTCGTCTCTCGGCACCTTGTACGTACCGGTAATGGCCTCGTAGAGCGACTTGTGGCCCGTCTCCTCGTCCTTGAGAGCTTCATCGGCCACCAGACGGCCCTTGAAGACGATACCCGTCGTCAGACCGGTCTTCTGGTGGTCCTCATCGCCGGGGATCGTGTTCTCGGTCACGTAACGCCAGATGTGGTAGCCGCCGGCATCCTCGACCTTGTTATTCGCCCAACCCTCGTTGTCCTCGTCATAGCCGAGCACCTCGTTGATCAGCACCGTATTCCACTGTCTGCGGGTATTTTCGGTAATCGCACCCTGGCTGTTATACAGCGGATAGTTGAAATGGTCCTTCAACTCGCCGATCTTGTTCGAAGCCACCTTCACATCCAGCACGGCTTCCCCTTTGAACTTGGCGTCGGTATCCACGATGTAGTTTTTCGTCGTCTCCTTGCCGCCGATCGCATAGTTCGCACCCGTCGTCTGACCGTCGTCCGACACGCGGCGCAGCAAATAGAACTCCTTGCTCATGTTGACCAGCGACATGTTGACCAGCTTTACCTTCAGCGCTGCGTCTTTCGTTTCGCTCAGCGTGGTGATCTCATAGGTGTTGGCCTCCGTGCCGGCGGGGCTGCCGTCGCGGAAATCGAAACGGGCCACCGCACGCTCGACCTCGATCGCACCGCGGCCTGCATTGGTGCCGTTATCCACCTCCGCGTCCGTATTGTTACCGCTCAATCTGAACGGCTTCTCCACAGTCGTGTAGTACAGCCAGTCATCGAACTTATCGGGGATCTCGCGCTCTGCAATCGCGGCATTCGACATCAGGAACGAGTTGGGGGACCAGATCGTCAGGTTCTCGTCGTTCGTGCCGTTCTCGATGACTTTGCAAATATCATCCACGAACGGCTCACCGGCATTCAGATCCTCCATCTTGGTAACCATCTCCGCAAGCGGGTTGCAGAATACGAAGACCCGGACCGTCTCGAACAAGGCTTTGTGCGTATCATCGTTGTACAGTTTCTGAATATCCGTGCGGTCGATCTTGGCGTTGGCCGCAATCGTCGTCTCACCGTTCGACGAGAGACCGCCGACCAGACCGTGAGCCAGATAGGTGTTGTCGGTCGTCTTGGCCAGCACGATCATCACCGTACCCACGTTGTTCTCCGTGTCTTTGCCCACCTCCGTGGCGGTTGCGTCGGCCGTCGCCGTACGCGAACCCTTCTGCGTCGGAAGCGACACCTCCACGCTCATATAAGCCGCATCTTCGTTGCCCAGCGGGCCGACGGGCTTCATCCCGGCCTCGTCGCGGCTGCAGCTTGCCAGCATACCGGCGGCAAGCGCGACCGTCAAAAATTTACTCCAGTTTTTCATCGTTACAAAATTTATTTGATTGTTATTTTTCGATCAGTTTGAAATGGTTCGTCGCCGTGCGGGCCTCGAGCGCCGCCAGCTGCTCCAGCGCATCCGCGGCCGGCTCCACGCCGCCCTGCCGCGCCTCGAGGAAGAGCTGCTTCGCCGCCTCGGTGTCGCCCGAGAGGGCCGCATAGATCGCGCGGGCATACGCCGCCTCGGGCGTCTTGCCCGCCTTGGCCAGGTAGCGCTCGGCGCGCTTCAGGTCGCCCGCCTCCATGGCGGCAT
>CAZVGH010000075.1:0-8468 GCA_964626515.1 uncultured Alistipes sp. | reverse complement strand
GCACGCGTCTCTTCCTGCGCACGGCCGAGTTCCTGTGGCAGGAGGGCCACACGGCGCACGCCACGCGCGAGGAGGCCGTCGCCGAGGCCGAGAAGATGATCAACGTCTACCGCCGCTTCGCCGAGGAGTGGATGTCGCTGCCGGTGATCGTCGGTCACAAGTCGCCCAACGAGCGTTTCGCAGGTGCCGAGGATACGCTGACGATCGAGGCCCTCATGCAGGACGGCAAGGCGCTCCAGAGCGGCACGTCGCACTTCCTCGGTCAGAACTTCGCCAAGGCCTTCGACGTGCAGTACGTCAACAAGGAGGGTAAGCAGGAGTATGTCTGGGCAACGTCGTGGGGCGTATCGACCCGCCTGATGGGCGCCCTCATCATGGCCCACTCGGACAACAACGGTCTGGTGCTGCCGCCGAAGCTGGCGCCGATCCAGGTGGTGATGGTGCCGATCTACAAGTCGGAGGAGCAGCTGAAGGCCGTTTGCGAACGTTTCGAGCAGATCGCCGCCGAGTTGCGCGCCATGGGCATCAGCGTCAAGATCGACGACCGCGACAACGTGCGTCCGGGCTTCAAGTTCGCCGACTACGAGCTGAAGGGCGTCCCCGTGCGTCTGGCCATGGGCGGCCGCGACCTCGAGAACGGCACGATCGAACTCGTGCGCCGCGACACGCTCGAGAAGGAGACCGTCCCGACCGAAGGGCTCGCCGAGCGGATCGGCAAGCTGCTCGACGAGATTCAGCAGAACATTTTCCGCAAGGCGCTCGATTTCCGCAACTCGATGATCACGAAGGTCGACACGTGGGAGGAGTTCCAGCGTGTCCTCGACGAGAAGGGCGGCTTCGTCGCCGCTCACTGGGACGGCACGGTCGAGACCGAGGTGGCCATCAAGGAGGCGACCAAGGCGACGATCCGCTGCATTCCGCTCGATGTCGAGGACGAGGAGGGCTCCTGCATCTTCACGGGCAAACCTTCGCACCGCCGCGTGCTCTTCGCCCGCAGCTATTGATCCGCCGGGCCGCAGCCGCTGCGGCTCACAACCGACCGGCCGGTCGCCCGCCGCGACGCCTCCTCACACGGGCGCAGCGCGGGCGGCGGCGCAGAATAACACACATACCTTCATCAATTATGCGTAAACTCATCGCTCTTTGCCTGCTGGCCGTGCTGCTGGCGGCACCCGCCTCGATGGAGGCGAAGCGGCCCCAGGCGCCGCAACAGATTCCGAACCAGTGGTTCGGCAAACGGGTCGCCTACCTCGGTGATTCGATCACCGACGAACGCCAGACCGCGACGCAGCAGATCTACTGGCAGTACCTCGAGGAGCTGCTCGGCATCGTGCCGACGGTCTACGGCATCAGCGGCAACCAGTGGCACCACATCCTGCCGCAGGTGAAGCGGCTGGAGAAGAAGCAGGGCGATGAGGTGGATGCGATCTTCATCTTCATCGGCACGAACGACTTCAACGCGGGAGTGCCCCTCGGCACGTGGTACACCGAACGAGCCGAGCAGGTGGAGATTCTGCCCGGGAACTTCGAGACGCGCCTCTGCCGCACCTTCACGACGGACGAAGATACGGTGTGCGGCCGCATCAACAACGCAATAGCCTACCTCAAACAGCGCTATCCGACGAAGCAGATCATCCTGCTGACGCCGATCCACCGCGCGCTGTTCCGCAGCACGTCGACCGGCAAGATCCAGCCCGACGAGCGTTATGCGAACAAGATCGGCCGCTACCTCTCGGACTACGTAGCGCTCTACCAGCAGATCGCCAACGTCTGGGCAATTCCCGTCATCGACCTGAACAGCATCTGCGGCCTCTACCCCGTAGAGGATGCGCAGGCACCCTATTTCCGCAGCGCCGACGGCGACCGCCTGCACCCGAACAGCGACGGGCATTACCGCATGGCCAAGGCGCTCATGTACCAGCTGCTCTCCTACCCCGCCGATTTCGAGTAGGGCGCAGGGGCGGCCCCGCCGAGAGGGCCGCGTTTGCAGACCGCCGATTTGCGTCCGACCGCACGTATTTTTTACGGCGGCCGGACTTTTTTCACCCTCGTTTTCGGGCGGTTCGCCTGCACCCGACGCGACGGGGCCGACGGCCGCAGGCGGGCGCGGAGGGGCCTGCGGGGCGGATTTCGGTACGTTTCTTGCAGTTCCCGGGGCGATGCGGCGGTCCGCAGACCCGCTCCGCCGCCCGACGGGAGATTTGGAAATTCGAAGGATAATGCTTACCTTGCGCTCGGAAAGCCGCTCGAACGAAGCGCTTTCGCAGACCCTATCCATTGTCACGACGCTAAAAAAGGATTGCCTATCGAGAAATTTCTGCTCTTTTAACCAATACGCTTAAAGAGTATGAACACACAGGTTCGGAGTGATCGCATGTTGCTCGATCGCTACCTCGCAGGTGATCAAAGTGCCATATCGCAGCTCATAGAGCGACACAGTCGCCGTGTGCGGGACTATATCCGCATGATGGTGAAAGATCGTGACGTCGCAGAAGATATTTTCCAGGAAACGTTCATCAAGGCAGTCCGCGTAATCGACGAGGGCCGCTATGTCGACAGCGGCAAGTTCCTCTCGTGGATCCTGCGCATCGCCCACAACCAGGTGATCGACTACTTCCGCTCGCAGAAGCAGGAGAAGTCGGTCTCGGAGAGCGACGCGGGCTTCGACGTGCTGGGGACGCTGCGCTTCGCCGAGCCGACGGTCGAGGACCGCATCGTCTGCGAGCAGGTGGCCTGCGACGTCCGCGCATTGGTCGAGCAGCTGCCCGAGGAGCAGCGCGAGGTAGTGCGGATGCGCTACTACGGCAACCTGAGCTTCAAGGAGATCGCCGAACAGACGGGAGTGAGCATCAACACGGCGCTCGGCCGCATGCGCTATGCGCTCATCAACCTGCGGCGGATGATTCGCGAAAAAAATCTGGTTTTAAGCTGACCGAAACACAATATTCCGCCCCGGGCATCGTTTGTTAGACGAATGACCACTTAAAAAAGATGCCTATGGAGGAAATCGACCACGAAGTATCAAACAGAACCGCGACTTCCGATGACGAAGAACTGTTGATGAACGAAGTAGTTCGGGGCGATGCGGACCTTTTCTATCTGCATCATTACCTTGCGGACGTTTTTCGTCAGGAGGAAATTTGAGGGTTGATTTTGATGGGAGAGGGACTGCCGACGGCGGTCCCTCTGTTTTTCGTCCTTATGCAGCAAGGCAGCGAAGATGCAGCGACAGACATGCCGCATAAGATGCGGCGAACCGCACGACCCCCGACGGGACCGATGACGGCCCAGCGCTCCTGACAATCCTTGCGCATCCCGTAAAAAAGAACGCCGGACAAAAGTTCGGCGTTCCTATCCTGCGCAAAAGCAGGCCCGAATTACTCCTTGTTTTCCACCGACAGGCCCACAAATCGGCAGTGCTAAAATGATACAAAAAAAGCGTGAGAGCCTGTACCTGTCGCTCATCCCGCTATACAAGGCCTTAGCATTGCCCATCAATGTAGAATGAGCAACGCGGGGCCTCACGCCGTATGATATGCCGCGGCAAATCCGCTGCACGCGAATCTCCCCCGGACATAAAATCATACCCGAAAGGCGCCTATCGTTGCCTCATTTCCTGACATTGATTCGGAAGTTGCTAAGTTCTGTATAGCCAAGAAAGAGCGTCTGATAAACGCTTTTGTTATGTCCGCACCCGCCCGCTTGCCCCATATCGGGGCCCCGCAGACGATATGCAAAGACAAAAGTAATAAAATATTCGCATTACAGACACCTGTTGCGGCGGTTTTTTTACGGCTCCGCCCGAAAAGAGTGCAGCGAGGCATTCGGCCGGCTGTGGCGAAAAGAGCCTTCCGGAGCGCGGCGCTCCGAAAATGCGGAAGGCCACCTCGCGTTCCATCCCTCTACAATCATCTGTAAAGTTTCCGCCGGATGTCCGAAAAAACCTATACAGCAAAATACCTATACCGATTTATATCAATCGGATAAACCGAATACAAAACTTTACGAAACCGGGATGCGGACGGATGGACTAAAAACGTCTGTTTTTATTTTCTCAAATAAATTTTTATCTTTGTACACAGACACTTCGAGGCCGCGATCCGCCCGAGGGTCTCCGGCGCAGCGCCGCCGGCCATCTCCGCACCTCCGCAGACCAACCAATACCTATTTAATATGAACATTCCCGTTATTTTCTGGGTGGTGCCCCTCGCCTCCGTCGTCGCGCTGGGATTCGCCGCCTGCTTCTACCGCTCGATGAAGCGGCAGAGCGAAGGAACCGACCGCATGCGCGAAATCGCCGGTCACGTCCGTCAGGGCGCCATGGCCTACCTGCGTCAGCAATACAAAGTGGTGGGCATCGTCTTCGCCGTGCTGGCACTCTTCTTCGCCTACCTCGCCTACGGCGCCGGCGTACAGAATCCCTGGGTGCCCTTCGCCTTCCTCACGGGCGGCTTCTTCTCGGGTCTCGCCGGCTATTTCGGCATGAAGACCGCCACCTACGCCTCCGCGCGCACGGCCTTCGCCGCGCAGCAGTCGCTCGACCGCGGTCTGCAGGTCGCCTTCCGCAGCGGTGCCGTGATGGGGCTCGTCGTCGTCGGCCTCGGACTGCTCGACATCTCGATCTGGTACGTCATTCTCGACCGCTTCGTCGAGGCAACGGGCGCCCAGAAGCTGGTTGTCATGACCACCACGATGCTCACCTTCGGCATGGGCGCCTCGACGCAGGCCCTCTTCGCCCGCGTCGGCGGCGGCATCTACACCAAGGCGGCCGACGTGGGCGCCGACCTCGTGGGCAAGGTCGAGGCGGGAATCCCCGAGGATGACCCGCGCAACCCCGCCACGATCGCCGACAACGTGGGCGACAACGTGGGCGACGTCGCCGGCATGGGCGCCGACCTCTACGAGAGCTACTGCGGCTCGATCCTCGCCACGGCCGCGCTGGGTGCCGCCGCCTTCGCCGCGACGGGCGACCTCGACATGCAGACCAAGGCGGTGCTGGCCCCGATGCTGATCGCCGCCGTGGGCATCGTCCTCTCGCTCATCGGCATCTTCCTCGTCCGCACGAAGGAGGGGGCCTCGATGCGCGACCTGCTCCGCTCGCTGGGCGTGGGCGTCAACGTCAGCTCGCTGCTGATCGCCGTCTCGGCCTTCGGCATCCTCTATCTGCTCGGCATCGACAACTGGCTCGGCCTCTCCTGCTCGGTCATCACGGGTCTCGTGGCGGGCATCATCATCGGCCAGGCGACCGAATACTACACCTCGCACAGCTACAAGCCGACGCAGAAGATCGCCCGCAGCGCCGAGACGGGCCCCGCAACGGTCATCATCTCGGGTGTCGGCGTCGGCATGATCTCGACGGCCATCCCCGTCATCACGATCGGTGCGGCGATCATCCTCGCCTACCTCTGCGCCATCGGCTTCGACCTCGACGTCATGATGAGCGCCGCAGGCATGTCGATGGGGCTCTACGGCATCGGCATCGCCGCCGTGGGCATGCTCTCGACGCTCGGCATCACGCTGGCGACCGACGCCTACGGCCCGATCGCCGACAACGCGGGCGGCAACGCCGAGATGAGCGGTCTCGGCCCCGAGGTCCGCAAGCGCACCGATGCCCTCGACGCGCTGGGCAACACCACCGCCGCCACGGGCAAGGGCTTCGCCATCGGCTCGGCCGCCCTCACGGCCCTCGCGCTGCTCGCCTCCTACATCGAGGAGATCAAGATCGGCCTGCAGCACATCGGCTGCCAGGCGATCCAACTCACGAACGGCGTCGAGCGCCTCGTGAGCGAAGCCTCGATCCTCGATTTCATGGACTACTACCGCATCCACCTGATGAATCCCGTCGTACTGGTCGGCATCTTCATCGGCGCCATGATGTCGTTCCTCTTCTGCGGTCTGACGATGAACGCCGTGGGCCGCGCTGCCGAGAGCATGGTGACCGAGGTGCGCCGCCAGTTCCGCGAGATCAAGGGGATCCTCACGGGCGAGGGAACGCCCGACTACGCCCGCTGCGTCGAGATCTCGACCCGCGGCGCACAGCGCGAGATGCTCCTGCCCAGCCTGCTGGCCATCGCCGTGCCGATCGTAACGGGGCTCGTCTTCGGTGTCGCAGGCGTCATCGGCCTGCTCGTCGGCAGCCTCGGCTCGGGATTCGTGCTGGCCGTCTTCATGGCCAACGCGGGCGGCGCCTGGGACAACGCCAAGAAGATGATCGAGGAGGGCAACTTCGGCGGCAAGGGCTCCGACTGCCACAAGGCCACCGTCGTGGGCGACACGGTCGGCGACCCCTTCAAGGATACGTCGGGCCCCTCGCTCAACATCCTCATCAAGCTCATGTCGATGGTATCGATCGTCATGGCCGGACTGACCGTCGCCTGCCACCTCTTCTGATGCCGGCCGGCCGCAACCGCACACGGGCCTCTCGCTTCGAGAGGCCCGTTTTTCGGTTTGTTAAGGTCCGAATCGCAAAAACACTCCCGAAAAATGCGAAATAAAAACTTAACAAAGCATTCTGTAATATTTGCACGAGCTGCTGCAACAACTATACGAATATTTTTCATATCTTTGATAATCAATCTATCTTTCACCTATGAAAACTCTACAATCCGCCGCATGCACTCGGGACCGCCCGAATGGGCATCTTAATTTCTTGCGCAAATGCCTATCTTTGTTTTGACGAAATCAACCGCCATTCGCACCTTCAAACCGACAAACGACATGTTTTTCCAGAAACGCATCAATAAAAGCATCGAGAGCATCGACAAATTCTTCGATACGATCGACCAGGCGCTGCTCATCTTCAAGGACGGCGTCAAAAACTACCTCTACAACGACGTCGAGGCATTCAACGACAACCTCCAGACAATGGTCCGCCTCGAAAACGACGCCGAGCTGACGCGCCGTGAAATCGAGAGCAGCCTCTACCGCCAGTCGTCGCTCATCCGCTCGCGCGGCGATATCGTCCGCCTGCTCGAACGCATGGATCATATCATCGACATTCTGAACAACAACCTCTTCCAGTTCGAGATCGAGCATCCCTACATCCCCGCGGAACTCAACGCCGACTTCCTGAAGCTGACCGACCTCTCGACGCTGGCCGTCGAGACCACGATCCCCGCCGCCAAGGCCTATTTCCGCACCCCCGAGGTGATTACCGAGAAGATCCACCGCGTCTACTTTTATGAAAAGGAGACCGACAAGCAGGCCAAAGCCCTCAAGCGGAAAGTTTTCCACGAGATGAACGCTCTCAAGCTGAGCGAAAAATTCCACCTGCGCTACTTCGCCCTCCACATCGAGGAGTTGTCGCGCGCAGCCGAGAAGACGGCCGACCAGCTGTCCGTCATGGCCGTCAAACGAACCGTATAAGCGCATGACCACGATTGCCGCATACCTGTTCCTCGCCCTCGTCGGCGGATGGTGGCTGGCGAGCACCGATCTCGCGACGGCCCTCGCCCCCGCAGGCGCCTGCCATGCCCTGCGCGGCGGACGGCTGCTGCCGTGCGTCGCCGCAGCGGTTGCACTCGGGTTCGTGCTGCGCCCCGCCGCCCTGCCCGCCGACGGAACGGTCATCGAACCGCTCGTCCTCGCCGCCGCCCTCTGCACGGCCGTGGCTGCGGGACGGCTCGTCTCGCCCTTCGCCTCGCCCGTCCTGGCGCTCGTCGGCGCCGCCACGGGCTACCGCCTCTTCACGGAGGGGGCCGCAGCGCTGCTGCCGACCCTCCCGCTGGCCTGGATCGCGGCACCGCTCGCCGCCTTCCTGCTCGCCATCCCCCTCTGCCGCCTCTGCACGACGCTCATCGCGCGCAACGGACTGCACTACATCCGGCTGATGCACCGCTGGAGCATCGTCATGACGCTCCTCGCCGCCCTTCTGCTCGTCGCCGCCGGGCTCAACCTCGCGCCGCTCTTCGCTCCCGCGTACGAGACGGCCGCCTCCGAACGATGGCTGCCCGCCGCCGCACTCCTCGTCGGCGGACTCGCAGCCCGCCGCCGGGCCGCCGACTGTGTCGCCCGGCTGCTCGAGCGGGAGTTCGACCTCCACGCCGGAGCCGCGGCAGCTCTGCTCAGCGCCGTCATGCTCACGCTGTTCCTCTTCTCGTTCGACGGGGCGGTCGCCTTCGCGGGGCTGCACGCCACGCCACTCTCGCCCGCGCTGCTGACCCTCGCCGCCCTCGGAGGATGCGGCATCGCCCTGCACCGCAACACGATCGGCCACACGACGCTCATCCGCCTCGGCGTCGCCACCCTCGTCACCCCCGTCGCGGGACTGCTGTGCGGCTACTTCTTCTCCTCGGTCGCGGGAGCCGACGGCAACAACCCCTCGCCCGACACCTACATGCTGCTGCTCGGCCTCGTGCTGCTGGTCGTCACGACCCTGCTCGTACACAATCTGCTGCACGGTTTCCTCACGCGCCGCACGTCGGGCCGCATGCTGCTCGAACAGGAGCAGCAGCTCGCCGAGAACCGCC